>JBGANH010000272.1:0-6090 GCA_044222365.1 Candidatus Eiseniibacteriota bacterium | reverse complement strand
AGCTGCGGTAGGGGCCCTCGCGCCCTACCGCAGCACTTCGCTCGTCGCGCCCTTCGGGGCGCCGGTGAGGGTGACGCGCCACGTGCGGTTCGCGGGCGGGGTCCACGCGCCCTCCGACGTCACCTTCACGCGAACCTTCCGGTCCGCGGACGTCGTCGCCGTGAACGTCCAGCGCCGGAACTCGCCCGTCGTGTAGCCGTAGCCGTCGCCCGCGTCCTCGTAGAGCACGCCCGCGGCGTTCCCGTCCGCGTCGGGCGCGACCACCAGTTCGATCTCGTCGAGCGGCTTCTCGTCCGAGAACTGCATCACCGGCCCGAGCGGCACGATCGCGCCCGTGCGCACGTGCAGCGTCGGCAGCAGGTCGCTCTCGTTCCCCGGCACCACGTCCACGCGCGGCCAGCGGCCGCGGTTCCCGCCGTTCACGAGGCTCGGCGAATCGGGCATCGGCTCCGCCCACGCCATGCGCGCCGCGACGTCGGCGCCGATCAGGAACTCGTGCTCGACGCTCCGCAGTTCGGTGCGCGTGAGGTCCGCGAAGAACGCCGGACGCGCGATCGGCGCGCCCGTGCGCGAAGCCTCCTCGAAGCACGTGTACAGGTAGGGGAGCAGCCGGTAGCGCGTCTCGAGCGCGCGGCGTGCGAGCCCCTCGACCTGGGGGCCGAAGCTCCAGGGTTCCTTGCGGATGTTGCCCGTCTCGGTGTGCGCGCGCGCGAACGGCAGCAATGTGCCGAGTCCGAGCCAGCGCAAGTAGTCGTCGCCCGTGCACGGGCCGGCGTAGCCGCCGATGTCCGGGCCCGAGAACGGCTGGCCGCTCAGTCCGAGATTCAGCGCCATCGCGAGCGTCATGTGCAGGTGCTCGTCGTTCGCGCGGTTGTCGCCCGTCCATGCCGCCGCGTACCGCTGGCCGCCGAGCGCGTTCGCGCGCGACAGCACGAACGGGCGCTTCTCCGGCCGCGCCGCGCGCAGTCCCTCGAACGTCGCGCGCGCCATCTGCTGGCCGTACAGGTTGTGGTAGCGCGCGTGGAAGCCCGGCCCGCCGAGTTCGGCGTCGGCCTCGTGCTTCGCGGTGATCGGCATCGTCTTGCCCTCGACGTCGAACACCGCCGGCTCGTTCATGTCGTTCCAGATGCCGTCGGCGCCGGCGCGCTCGGCGAAGCGCGCGGTGAGCTGTCCCCACCACGCGCGCGTCGCGCGGCGCGTGAAATCGGGAAACACGCACGTGCCCGGCCACACGCGTCCGGTGTAGGGCGCGCCGTCGGCCATCTTCACCCAGTGATCGCCGGACGTGCCCTGTTCGTACACGAGATCGCCCGGCTCCTGCTTGATGCCCGGATCGAGGATCCAGACGGAGCGGAAGCCGCGTGCGTGGAGCGTGTCGGCGAGCGCCTTCGGGTTCGCGAAGCCGCGCGGATCGAAGGTGAACGGCTTGCGCCGGTCCATGTAGTCGATGTCCATCCACAGCACGTCGCACGGCAGCGCGCGGGCGCGGAACTCGCGCGCGATCCGCTCGACCTCGGCGGCCGGCGCGTACGAGTAGCGGCACTGCTGGAAGCCGAGCGCCCAGCGCGGCGGCAGCGGCATGTGGCCCGTGAGGTCCGCGAGCGCGGCGAGCACTTCCAGCGGCGACCCCTTGTCGATCACGATCACCGGGAACGGTGTGCCCTGCGCGCGGAACTCGATGCCGCGCGTGAGGTCGATCGTGATGCGCTCGGGCGTGTCGGCGAGCACGCCGAACGCCGTACCGTCGGGCCGCACGCCGAGCACCCACGGATGCGACTGGTAGAGCGAGGGGCTCGTCGCACCGTACGCGTAGGCGTCGGTGTTCCAGCACGTCACCTGGCGGCCGTTGCGCACGAGCGGGCCGCCGACTTCGCCGGTGCCGTGCAGCGTCGTGCCCCGCGGCACGTCGAGGCGCACGATGCGCCCGCCGCCCTGCAGCAGGAACCGCGGCACGATCGCACCGCCCTGTTCGAGCGGCGTGCCCGTGCGCGGCTCGGCGAGCATCACGCTCACCGGCGCCGCATCGCGCGACGCCGCGTCGGCCCACCAGCGCACGACCCCTTCGCCGAGGGACTCGGCCAAGGGGTCGGCGTGGGCGCTCGCGGCGCCGAACAGCGCCAGCGCCGCCTGCAGCGTGCGGAGCAGTGCGCGCATGCGGATCAGTTCACGCCCGCGGGTCGCGGCAGCGGCCACGCCACACGCGCGAGGTTCTCGGGCACGGGCGTCGGCTTGAACACGGTGCGGAGCGAGTCGAGGTAGAGCTCGAAGTGACGGTTGCGCGCCATCTCCCACGCGTTCGCCTTCACGCTCTGCACCACGTCGGGCGCGAGCTGGTCGAACTCGCGCGGACCCTGCACCTTGTCCTGCAGCTGCAGCAGCCGCCAGCCACCCGCGACCTGCTCGGGGCCGGCCCAGTCGCCGGGCGCCATGCGCAGGAGCCGGCCCTGCAGCGCCATGAGGTCGGGATCGTTGGTCGGGAACGACAGCACCACGTCCATCGCCTTGAGCGACGGGTCGGCCATGGCCACGGCTTGCGCCAGCGTGCCGCTGTGGCCGCCGTGCATGGCGATCTGGGCCGCCTTGGCGGAGTCCGGCACGACGACGAACTGCACGCGGGCGCGGTCGAGCTGTTCGTAATTCCCCTTCATCACGTCCCACGCCTCGCGCGCCTGCTGATCGGTCGGCTGGGAGACGCCCTGGATCGCGAGCGTGTATTCCCCCTGCGCGAGGTACTCGTCGAGCTCCGCCTGGATGCGGCGCGCGATCGCGGGCTCTTCGTGCAGGTGCCGGCGGCGCGCCTCCTGGAGCACGATGCGCGTGCGCATGAGGCCGCGCATCCACGCTTCGATCGCCGGCAGCACGCTGGCCGCGGGCTTGTTCGAGTCGGCCTTGTTCAGCTCGTCGAGCACGTCGCCGAACGTCAGCGTGCCGCCGTCCCACTTCGCGAGCACCTGCGCGCGCTCCGCCGCGTTCGGCGTCCACGGCGCCTGTTCGCCGATGCGGAACTGGGTGAAGTACCGGAACAGCAGCTGCGGCGCGCCGGTCGTGAGCTCGCCGCGGTAGGCGCGTTCGAGCGCCACGAGGTTCGCGCTCATGGACATCATGCGCTTGCGCTGGCGGAGCCGTTCCATGAGCGCGGGCCGGAGCGACTCGAACGGCGCGACCTCGGCCTTTTCGCGGCCCTTCACGAGCACGAAGAAGAAGCCCTGCGGCGTTTCGTACGGACCGCCGGGCTTGCCGATCGGCTGCGTGCGCAGCGCCTGGTCGAGCGGCGTCACGAGCGAGCCCGGTGTCACGAGACCGAGATTGCCGTTGTTCTGCAGCGCGCCGGGGACCGAGAAGCGCATGGCCGCGTCGGCGAAGGGCATGCCGGCGTCGAGCGCGGCCTTGGCCGCGTTCGCGTTCGCCTCGTCCACGGCGTAGATCATCTGCACGTCGGCCTTCTCGGCCATCCAGCTCCACAGTTCACGGGCCTCGGCCTCGGTCACCGGCACGGTCGGCGGCGCGAGCTTCTCGGAGATCGCCTGCGCGAGCACGCGCTCGCGGACCTGCTGCTCCATGCGGCGGTACGCCTCGGTCGTGTCGGCGCCGCGGGCGCGCGCGGCCTGCAGCAGCAGCTCGCCCTTCACGATGTCGTCGAGCGCGGCGGCGCGGGCCTGGTCGGGCAGCGCGGGATACTGCATCTCGTTGCCCTGCACGCGCCGCTCGAACTCGGCGGTCGTGATGAGGCGGTTGCCGACCTTGGCGACCGGGCGGTCGCCGGCGGTGCAGCTGGTGAGAGCGAGGGCGAACGAAAGCGCCAGCAGTGCGGCGCGCGGGAAGGAGCGGGTCACGGAGCCATCCTTTTCGGCGATTGCGGTGCTGCGTGGGGTGTGAACGGGCGCCACGTTAGGGCGCGGTCGCGGGCGAGACAAGCGGGCGCGCCGGGCCTGGCCGGGGCGGTCCCGGCGCCGCGCCACGTGCGATGCGCCGCGCTCAGCCGCGCAGCGCGTTCTCGATCTCGTCCGCCGCGGCGGCGGCGCCGCGCTCGGCGCGGACTTCGGCCGCCACGGCGGTGGCGCAGCCTGCCGCGTCGCGGTCCGCGAGCAGCACGGCGAGCTCGCGCGCGACGCGTTCCTCGCGCCAATCGGCGCGCGGCACCACGCGCGCGACGCCCAGCCGTGCGCAGCGGCGCGCATTGTCCGGCTGGTCGTGGCTGTACGGCATCACGAGCATGGGCCGGCCGGCGCGGAGCGCCTGACCGGTCGTGCCGATTCCGCCGCAGTGCACCGTGGCGGCGGCGCGCGGCAGCAGCTCCGAGTGTGGCGCGTACGGAACGGCGAGCACGCGCGACCCGTCGCTCAGGTCGGGGCGTTCGGCCGGACCGTCGCCGCCCGTGAGGAGTACGGCGCGCACGCCGAGTCGGCGAGACGCCGCGGCGGCGACGTCCCAGAACCGTCCGGCGTCGAACACGCCCGCGGAACCGAGCGTGAACACGACCGGCGGCTCGCCCGCGTCGAGGAAGCGCGCGAGCGCTTCGGGCATGCCCGTGCCGCCCGCGCCGCGGTCCCACACGCAGAACCCCGTCACCGTCGTGTGCGCGGGCCAGTCCGGCTGCGGTGTGGCGAGCACGCGCGAGAACATCGCGAGCGTCGGCACGCCGTGCGACAGCCCGAGCATCGGGTGCGCGGCCGCGCGCGGCAGCCCCATCTCGCGCCGCATGCGTGCGAGCGGCGCGAACCACGGGGCGCCCGCGGCGCGCATGATCGCGTACAGCACGCGCCAGGCGCCGGGCCCCCAGCGCAGCGCCCGGTCGTGCAGCGGCATGCCCGGCAGGACCGGAGGGTCGGTGCACGAGTAGAGCGTCAGCGGCTGCAGCACCGTGTGCACGCGCGGCACACCGAGCTTCTCGGCGACGAGCGGCGCCGTGAGCGTGAGCACGTGACTCACGACGAGGTCGGCGCCGGCGCACGCCGCCATCAGGTCGTCGCGGCTCTCGGTGAGTTTCGCGAGGACGACGTGTTCGAGGATCCAGCGGCTGCCGTCGCGGAGGTCCATGGCCTTGCGCATGACTTCGGCCGCGTCGCCGTACTCGCTCATGTCCGGCCGCACCGGCGCGAAGCCGACGCCGGCGCCCTCGACCCGGTCGCGGTAGTAAGGGTGCGTCGCGAGCACGGGCGCGTGCCCGCGGGCGGCCAGTTCGCGCGCGACCGCGAGGTACGGATGCAGGTCGCCGAGCGACCCGATCGTGGCGAAGACGATGCGTGCCATGATCAGTCCGCCCGTGCGCGTTCCCAGGTCAGCCCGAAACGCGCGAGGTACTTGCGGAGGCGGTCCGCGTCATTGGTGCTCGCCCTCCGCCGCCGCGACTGGGAGAACAGCGTACGTCCCGCTTCGGAGAGGCTCGGGCTCGTGCGGCAGACCTCGAGTACGTCTTCCAGTTGGACGCGGTCGAAGCGGTCGAGATCGTCGACGCCGTTTCCGAGCAGTGATGCGGCGCGGCCCGGACGCGGCGCGTGGTCATCGCTCCACGACGCGCGCAACCGCCCGATCTCCTCGTCGACTGCGCGCTCGTCGATGCGTCCACCTTCGGCGAGGGTCGCCATGCGGGTGACAGAGGCGTTCAGCTCACGGAAGTTCGCGGGCCAGCGCGCTTCGGCCGACGACGCGAACCGCAGGAAGCGCTCCGAGGCCTCGCGGTTGAACGACACCCGGCGGCCGGTCGCCCGGGTGAAGCGGTCGAGTTCGTAGCGCAGGTTCGGTTCAAGATCCTCGGGGCGCTGGACGAGCCGGGGAAGGCGAAACGTCCAGAGATCGAGCCGCGACAACAGGTCCTCGCGAAATCGTGCCTCGCGCACGGCGGCCGCGAGGTCGCGGTTCGTCCCGGCGACGAGCTGGAAGTCGCTCGATTCCTCGCGGTCCGCACCCACGGGCAGGAAGCGTTTCTCCTCGAGCGCGCGCAGCAGCATCGCCTGCTCGTCGAGTCCCAGCTCGCCGATCTCGTCGAGGAACAGCATGCCGCCGTCCGCGCTCTTCAGCAGTCCCGCGCGGTCGTGCGTCGCGCCGGTGAACGCGCCGCGCCGGTGCCCGAACAGTGCGGACATCGCCGCG
>JBGANH010000271.1:0-6095 GCA_044222365.1 Candidatus Eiseniibacteriota bacterium | reverse complement strand
AGCGCTATCCGCGGATGACGTTCGACGGTTCGGGCGGGCTGTTCGTGATCTGGACGGACACCCGCAGCGGCACGACGAACGATTTCTACGGTCAGCGCCTTTCCGCGGGCGGACAGCCGATGTGGGCCGCCGACGGCCAGCTGCTGGTCACCGCCGACCGCTACCGCGATCTCGCCGCGATGCTCCCGGACGGCGCCGGCGGGTTCTTCGCCGTGTGGACCGACCAGCGCTACTCCGCGTACGACGTCTACGCGCAGCGGTTCAATTCGGCCGGCGCGCAGCAGTGGACGTCCGGGGGCGTCGGGTTGTTCACGAGCGCGGCATCGGTGTTCTCGGTGGCCGCCTCCGTGCTCGGAGACGGCAGCCTGTTCGTGGCCACCGCCGAGGACCGCATGGTCGCGAGCACGTACGACCTGTTCGCGCAACGGGTGGACCGCTACGGCTACCTCGGCGACAGCGAGCCGCGCATCGTATCGGTGAAGGACGTGCCCGGGGACCAGGGCGGCCGCGTGAAGCTGTCGTTCGCCGGCAGCTACCTCGAGGACGAACCGTGGTACGCGGTGACGAGCTATTACGTGTATCGCTCGCTGCCGCCGTCGCAGGCGCAGCTCGCGGCGCGTGGGGCGCTGGCCGTGTCGCGCGATCCCGAGGACGCCGCAGGGCTCGGCACGGTGTACGCGAACACGTACGGGGCACAGGACTACTACTGGGAGCTGCTCACCACGCTCGCGCCGAACTACGTCGGCCAGTACAGCGTGTACGCGGCGACCGCGCAGGACTCCTTCGCGGGCGGCAACGGCCGCACGGCGTTCATGGTGCAGGGCCGCAGCGGCACGAAGCACTGGGACTCGGCGCCGGATTCAGGCTGGTCGGTGGACAACCTTTCGCCGGCGGCTCCCGCGCCACTCACGGCGCAGTACGCCTCGGGCGCCGCGCGGCTGCACTGGAACCCGAACGGCGAGGCCGACCTCGCGGGCTACCGTCTCTACCGCGGTGGTTCGCCCGCGTTCGTGCCCGGCCCCGCGAACTTCGTCGCGCAACTCGCGGACACGGGGCACACGGACGTGGCGGGCGCGCCGTACGTGTACAAGCTCACCGCCGTGGACATCCACGGCAACGAATCGCCCGTGGCCACCGTCACGCCCACCGGCACGACGGACGTGGAGGGCGGTGCGCCGCCGGCCGCGTTCGCATTCGCGCTCGCCTCGGGCAACCCGGTGCGGACGGACGCGGCGCTGCGATTGTCGCTGCCTCACGGGACGCACGTACGCGTCACGCTCTTCGACGCGTCGGGGCGCGCCGTGCGCACGCTGGCCGAGGGCGAGCGTTCCGCAGGCGCGCACGGGATCGCGTGGGACGGCGCGGACGCCGCGGGGAGGGGAGTCCCGAACGGGCTCTACTTCGCGCGTGCCGAGGCGGCCGGCCACACGCTGGTCGCGCGCTTCGTGGTCGCGCGCTGACGCGACGCCGGGCTCCCGGGCGCACGAGGAAGTGGTGGATCGAGGCGGCGTCCCGCGCGGACGCCGCCTCGATCGTTCGTTCCCGCGCGCACCGCTTGACCGCCCTCGCGCGCGGCTCCTATCCTCGCCGCCGACTTCGCGAGCCGGGTGCTTTCCCGGCACTCATCCTTTTCGGAGGCAATACTTTGGCGACGATTCGCCTCGAAGGTCTCTCGGTGTTCGGGCACCACGGCGCGCGTCCCTACGAAAAGGAGGCGGGGCAGCGCCTCGAGGTGGACCTGATCCTCGAACCACAGTCCGCCGCCGCGGAGACGAGCGACCGCCTCGCCGACACCGTGGACTACGACCTGCTGTACCAGCTCGTGCGCGAGGTCGTCGAAAGCAACAGCTTCCACCTGCTCGAGAAGCTCGCGCGCTCGGTCGCCGACGCCATACTCGAGAAGTTCCCGTTCCGGCGCGTCATGGTGCGCATCGCGAAGCAGAACCTCGGCTGGACCACCGGTGGCCGCGCGGTCATCGAGGTCACCCGGGAGCGCGGCGCGTGAGGGTGTTCGTGGCGCTGGGCTCGAACATGGGCGAACGCGAGGAGAACATCCGCCAGGCGCTCGAGCTGATGTCGCAGCTGCCCGAGACGGACCTCGTCCGCGCTTCTTCGCTCTACGACACCGAACCGGTGGGCGAGCTCGAGCAGCCGAACTTCCTCAACGCCGTTGCGGAGCTCGACACCGAGCTGAGCCCGCGCCAGCTGCTCTGGAACCTGCTGCTCATCGAGAAGCGTCTCGGCCGCGTGCGCACCCAGAAATGGGGCCCGCGCACGCTCGACCTCGACCTGCTGCTCTACGGCGACGAACTCGTCGAGGAGGACGGCCTGCGCGTGCCGCACCCCGAACTCACGCGCCGTTCGTTCGTGCTCACGCCGCTCGTCGAGCTCGAGCCGACGCTCGTGCACCCGACGACGGGCGAGAGCATGCAGTCGCACCTGTCCCAGCTGCACGTCACGCGGCCGCCGGTGAAGCGCGGCTCGCGCCTCTGGAACTGAGATCGGCGTGAACGAGAACCGCTACCTCGTCATCGAAGGCGTGATCGGCGCGGGCAAGACCAGCCTGTGCCGCATGCTGAGCGAGCGCCTGACCGCGCAGCTCGTGCTCGAAGAGGTGGAGGAGAACCCGTTCCTGAAGGACTTCTACAAGGACCGGGCACGGTACGCGTTCCAGACGCAGATGCACTTCCTCTTCAGCCGCTACCAGCAGCAGCGCGACCTGAAGCAGACGAACCTCTTCAACGACAAGCTCGTCGCGGACTACCTGTTCCAGAAGGACCGCATCTTCGCCAGCCTGAACCTCGTGGATCGCGAGCTCGCGATGTACGAGCGCCTCGTCGGCTGGCTCGAGCTCGACGTCGTGAAGCCGGACATCGTCGTGTACCTGCAGGCGCACCCCGACACGCTCATGGAGCGCATCGCGAAGCGCAACCGGCCGTTCGAGCGCGACATGGACAAGGACTACATCGCGCGGCTCAACGACGCCTACAACCACTATTTCTTCCACTACACGGACACGCCGCTGCTCGTCGTGAACACGAACGGCATCGACTTCGTGAACGACGCATCGGACTACGAGGACCTCGTGCGGCGCATCCTGTCGCACCGTCAGGGCACGATGTACTACACGCCCATCGAGAAAGGTCGTACGACATGAGCGGAGATCCGGTGGTGGGTGCGGGCAAGGCGCGCGCGAAGATCACGGCGCCGGCCGTCGTGGACATGAAGCGCCGCGGCGAGATCGTGACGGTCGTGACGGCGTACGACTTCCCGACGGCGCGGCTCGCCGACCAGGCGGGTGTCGAGGTGCTGCTCGTCGGCGACAGCGTCGGCCCGGTCGTACTCGGGTACGAGAGCACGTTGCCCGTGACCATGGAGGACATGCTCCACCACACGAAGGCCGTCGCGCGCGCGAAGACGTCCGCGATGGTCGTCGGTGACATGCCGTTCATGTCGTACCAGGTGAGCGTCGAGCAGGCCGTGCGCAACGCCGGACGTTTCGTGCAGGAGGGCGGCGCGGACGCGATCAAGCTCGAGGGCGGCGAGCGTGTGGCGCCGGCCGTGCAGCGCATCGTCGCGGCGGGCATCCCGGTGATGGGCCACCTCGGCCTGACGCCGCAGTCCGTGCTCGCGTTCGGCGGCTACAAGGTGCAGGCGCGCGGCGAGGCCGACCAGGAGCGCCTCGTGCGCGAAGCGAAGCTGCTCGAGGAGAGCGGCTGTTTCGCGATCGTGCTCGAAGGCATTCCCGCGCGGCTCGGCGCGCTCGTCTCGCGCGAACTGGCCGTGCCCACGATCGGCATCGGCGCGGGCGTGCAGTGCGACGGACAGGTGCTCGTCTCGCACGACATGCTCGGGTTGTTCCAGGGCCGCACGGCGAAGTTCGTGCGCAAATACGCCGAACTCGGCGACGCGCAGCGCGACGCGTATGCCCGCTACGTGGCCGACGTGAAGGCACGCCGCTTCCCGGGCGACGCGGAGTCCTACTGACGTGGCTTCTTCGAGGAGCGCGTCGCCGCGCCGCGTGAGCGGCGTGGACGAGCTGCGCCGCGCCGTGCGCGCGCTGCGCCGCAAGGGCACGGTCGCGTTCGTGCCCACCATGGGCGCGATCCACGACGGCCATCTTTCGCTCGTGCGGCAGGCGAAGCGCTCGTCGCGCTTCGTCGTCGCGAGCATCTTCGTGAACCCGCTGCAGTTCGGCCCGAACGAGGACTTCCGCCGCTACCCGCGGCCCGTGCGGCGCGACCGCGCGCTGTTCGCGGGCGCCGGCGTGGACCTGCTGTGGGAGCCGCGCGTCGAGGACGTGTACCCGCCGGGCGACCGCACGCGCGTGCACGTCGCGGGGCTCACCGAAGTACTCGAGGGCGCGTCGCGCCCGGGCCACTTCGAGGGCGTCACGACCGTGGTCATGCGCCTGCTCGGCGCCGTGCAGCCGGACGTGCTGTGGCTGGGGCAGAAGGACGCGCAGCAAGCGATCGTGCTCGAGCGCATGTGCACGGACCTCTTGCTGCCGGTGCGCGTGCGCCGCGGCGCGACGGTGCGCGAGGACGACGGCCTGGCGATGAGTTCGCGCAACGCCTACCTGGGCGCGGCCGAACGCCAGCAGGCGGTGGCGCTGTCGCAGGGGCTCGCCTCGGCGCGCGTGCTGCTCGGCGCGGGGGAGCGGTCCGCGACGAAGCTCGCGGCGGCGATCCGGCGCGAATGGGCGGGCTATCCGCTCGTCCACGAGGACTACGTCGCGGTCGTGGACGCCGCGACGCTGCAGCCGGTGCGCCGCGTCGAAGGCCGCGTGCTGATCGCGGTCGCCGCGCGCGTGGGCCCGGCCCGGTTGATCGACAACATCGAATGGGGACCGAAATGAGCACGTACCGTCACGCGGACGTCGCCGCGCTGGTGCTGGCGGCAGGCATGGGCAAGCGCATGAACAGCGATCTCGCCAAGGTTCTGCATCCGATGGCGGGGCAGCCGCTGCTGGGGCACGTGCTCGCGACGCTCGACGATCTCGGCGTCGGCCGGCGCGTGGTCGTGATCGGGCACCAGCGCGAGCGCGTGCAGCAGGCGTTCGCGCACCGCTCCGACGTCGAGTGGGCGATCCAGTCCGAACAGCGCGGCACGGGCCACGCCTGCATGATGGCCGAACCCGCGCTCGGCGAGTTCGGCGGCACGCTGCTCGTCGTGTGCGGGGACACTCCGCTGCTCACCGCGCGCACGCTGCACGCGCTGCTCGAGACGCACGCTTCCTCGGGCGCCTCCGTCACGGTGCTCTCGATGCGCCTGCCGGACCCGCACGGCTACGGCCGCATCGTGCGCATGGCCGACGGCGTCGGCATCGAGCGCATCGTCGAGGAGAAGGACGCCGACGACGCGCAGCGCCGGCTCGACGAAGTGAACTCGGGCATCTACGCGTTCCGGTACCCGTCGCTCGCGGGAGTGCTGTCGAGCCTCACGGCCACGAACTCGCAGGGCGAGTACTACCTGACGGACACCGTCACGCTGTTGCAGGAGCGCGGCGAGCGCGCCGCGGTCGTGTGCGCCGACGATCACCGCGAACTGCTCGGCATCAACACCGTGGACCAGCTCGCGGAGGCCGAGGCGGTGTACCGCGCGATGCGCGGGGGGAAGGGCTGATGGCCGCGCGGAAACGCACCGGCCTCGACCGGCTGTGGTCGCCCTGGCGGATGGAGTACATCCGCAAGGCGGACGAACCCGCGGGCTGCCTGTTCTGCCGCGTGGGCGCCGCGAAAGCCGACGCGCGCGACCTCGTGCTCGCGCGCCGGAAGCACGCGCTGCTCATGCTGAACCGCTATCCGTACAACCCCGCGCACCTCATGGTCGCGCTCGTGCGCCACGCCGCGCAGTTCCACGAACTGACGAGCGAGGAGCGCACCGACCTGCTCGACCTCACGGCGCTCGCCGAACGCGCGCTCGCCGCCGAGTACGCGCCGCACGGTGTGAACTACGGTCTCAACGTCGGCCGCGTCGCGGGCGCCGGGTTCCCCGGTCACCTGCACCTGCACCTCGTGCCGCGCTGGAACGGGGACACGAACTTCATGCCGACGGTCGGCGAGACGCGCGTGCTGCCGGAGTCGCTCGAGAAG
>JBGANH010000270.1:0-6097 GCA_044222365.1 Candidatus Eiseniibacteriota bacterium | reverse complement strand
TGCTCCGGCGCGCCGCCGGCCTACACCGACACGGCGTACACGAACCACTTCGCCGGGCGGCACATCGCGGTCGGCACCACCCAGGGCTTCCTCGGCACCGACTACGTCGTCAGCCTGTTCGACCTCGCGAGCAACATCCCGCCCATGGACACGAACTGGGCGGGCATGTACCGCTACCACGGGCGTGTCGGCGGCTCGGGCTTCGGCGGCTGGCAGCTCGACACGCTCGGCACGGTGTTCGGGCTCACGCTCGACGACCTCGGCAACATCTACGTGTGCGCCTCGTCGAGCTACAACGGCGACGCCCAGAGCCTGCTGCCGGGCGCGACGATGGGCACGGTGTTCAAGATCGACCGCACGACGGGCTACGTCGGCGTGTTCGCGACCCTGCCGAACGCGCCGGACCCCGCGTATTCGAGCACGCCGAACGACGCGTGGTCGGGACTCGGCAACATCACGTACGACCCGGTGCACAGCAAGCTGTTCGTGACCAACTTCGAGGACGGCATGATCTACCGGCTCGACATGAGCGGCACGATCACGGCCACCTACGATCCGTTCCTGCCCGACAACGCGCTGCCCGGCTTCGCGCCGCTCGGCGAACGCGTGTGGGCGGTGCAATGGCATGCGGACAACCGGCTGTACTTCTCGCGCTGGGTCGCGGGCCAGCAGGAGATCTACCGCATGGACCTCGACGGCACGGGCAACTTCGTGCCGGCGACCGAGACGCTGATCATCACCGTGCCGCTCTACCCGTCGCTGTCGTTCAGCTATCCCGTCTCCGACATCTCGTTCACGAAGCAGGGCCACCTGCTCCTCGCCGAACGCGACATGTACAACGAGACCTACGTGACGGCGCACCAGGGCCGCCTGCTCGAGTACTCGTGCGACCTCGGCACGTGGTACCTGCAACCCGGACCGTTCAGCATCGGCAACTACGTCGGCCCGCCCTACAACGGCAGCGCCGGCGGCGTGGACTCGGACTACCGCAACTACACGCCGGGTCTCGTCCCGGGGCGGTACTGGGTCACGGGCGACGCGCTCCACTACGGCGGCGTGGACAACATCTACGGCGCGCAGGGCCTGCCGCCCGGCACGGGCACGACCGCGAACAGCTTCCTGTTCGACTACGACGGCAATACGGCGTGGGTGGACAAGTTCGAACTCGGCGACATCGAGATCACGTGCCCCGTGGACACGGGCTCGATCCACGGCGGCAAGTTCCAGGACCTCGACTGCGACGGGAAGTTCGACCAGGGCGAGCCCGGCGTGGCGAACTGGCCGATCGTGGTGACCGGCCCGACCGGCACGTTCACGATCTACACGCAGGCGAACGGCAGCTTCCACCTGTGGGGCCTGCCGAACGGCACGTACACGCTTTGCGAGCTGGGGCAGGCGGGTTGGAACCAGACGATGCCCGCGAGCGGCTGCTACACCGTGATCGTGAACGGCAACGTCACGACCGGGCAGCTGTTCGGCAACTGCCGTCCGTGCGACGTGCAGCAGCCGCCGTGCGCGAAGATCCCGAACACGGCGATCCTGTGGCTGCCGTTCGACGAATCCGGCGGCCAGGTCGTGCACGACCCCGCGGGCAGCAACCCCGGCCAGATCGTCGGTGACGCGTCGCTCATCGTGCCGATCGCGATGGACAAGGGCCTGCGGTTCCGCCAGCAGGGTCACTACGTGCGGGTGCCGCATTCGCCGTCGCTCGGCTTCGGTGGCGGGCAGGACTTCTCGGCCGCGGCGAGCTTCCTGCTCGACAATGTGTCGGGCGCGCACTTCCTGTTCGACAAGCGCGTGCCGAGCGCGGCCGGCCCGAAGGGCTGGGCGCTCTCGATCGAGAACGGCTGCGTGGTCGTGCGCATGCAGCAGGGCAGCGCGGCGCCGGTCTACGTCTCGTCGCCGGTCGTCACCGCGAACGAGTGGCACTCGGTCGCGCTGTCGGTGTCGCAGTCGTCCGGCTCGGGCCTGCCGCCCAGCGGCACGGTCTACCTCGACGGCTCGGCGATCGGGACGTTCGATCCGATGCCCTCGGGCACGCCGATCGACTTCTCGAACACCGGCGACCTGTACCTCGGCACGAACGCGGCGGGCACGTCCGTGTTCGGCGGCCAGATGGACGAGCCGATGCTCTTCGCCCGCGCGATCACCGTCGGCGACGTCGGGATCATCTGGAACCCCTGGTTGCTCTGCAAGCAGTGGTGCAAGGTGCCCCCGACCGTGAACTTCGGCCCGTCCGCCACGACGGCGACCGCGACGTTCACGATCTGCAACTACGACTGGTCGCAGCCGTTCATGAACTACTCGTGGTCGCTCGCCGGCCTGCCCGCGGGCACGTGCTCGGTGAACGGTCCGGTCACCTACTCGCCCTCGAGCGGCTCGATGAACATCCCGGCCGGCTCGTGCCAGAGCGTGACGGTGACGATCACGCGGCCGTCGTGGCTCGTGCCGGGCACGAGCGGCTGCTTCGTGTTCAACGTGACGAACAACACGAAGCACACCTGCTTCAACTGCCAGACCAAGGCGGTCGCGATCAAGAAGATCTGGGTGGACACGGGCCTAGACTCGATCGTGATCGGGCACGGCGGCCACAAGCTCGCGCGCTTCACGGTGACGAGCGCCGAACCGGTCGGCACGGTGCGCCAGCTCGCGCTGCAGGTGAGCGCGGGGGACTCGCCGCAGGCCGCGTACATCGGCCTGAACGGCCTGCCGCCGGGCGAGCCGGTGTGGGTGTACCGCGCGATCGGCGGTGGCGAGACGATCGAGTGCGAGGTGGACGTCACCTATCCCGTGTGGAGCCACCTGCCCGACCAGTGGCTGGTGGTGCGCGGGCTCGACGACGAAGGCGACCTCGAGATGACCGACCTCGGCTGCGGCGAAGCGACGCTGGCCGACGGCGCGGTGCTCGCGGTGCCGCCGGCGCCGCAGCGCGCCGACGTCGAAGCCGTCACGGCATGGCCGAACCCCGCGCGCGGCTCCACGCACGTGCGGCTCAGCCTGACGAAGACGGCACGCGTGGACGCGGCGGTGTACGACCTCGCGGGCCGCACGGTGCGCCGTCTGCAGCGCGGCACGCTGACCGCGGGCGCCCACGACTTCACGTGGGACGGCCGTGACGGCGACGGACGGCCGGTCGAGGCCGGGCTCTACTTCATCCGCATGACGGCGGACGGACGCGAGTACGGCACGAGGCTGATCCTCATGCGCTGAGGCCGGACGGATCCGGCTTCGCAGCGTCGGCGGCCACCCTTCGGGGTGGCCGTCGGCGTTCGGGGACGAAGGATGTTCGCGGTCCGGCGCGCGGACCCGCGTTGCCCGCGGCGCGGCGGCACTCCATAGTGCGCCGCGTGAGATTCGCCGGAGAGCTCGCCGCGTTGGGAACGGCCGCCTGCTGGGCCACGGGATCCAACTTCTTCGCCGCCGCCGGACGCGTGATGGGTTCGCGCGTCCTGAACCGGCTGCGCATCACCACGGCCTGCGTGCTGCTCGGCGCCGCGCTGTTCGCCACACGCGGCGCGCCGTGGCCGGTGTGGGCGACGCCGCAGCAGATCCTGCTGCTCACGTGCTCCGGGATCATCGGGTTCGTCTTCGGCGACACGTGGTACTTCCGCTCGCTCGTCATTCTGGGTCCCGGCCGCGCGGCGCTGATCGCCTCGAGCGCGCCGATTTTCACCGCGCTCCTCGCGTGGCCGGTGCTGCACGAGGCGCCCGGACCGCTCGTCGTGCTCGGCATGAGCATGACGCTCGGTGGCATCGCCTGGGTCGTGAGCGCGCGCAGCGACCTCGCGCACGAGCACGCCGAAGGTTCGGTCGCGATGGGCATCTTCGCCGCGCTGCTCGGCGCGGTCGGCCAGGCCGGCGGCTACGTGCTGAGCAAGATGGCGCTCGAGACCGGAATCGATCCGCTGAGCGCCACGGTCATCCGCGTGAGCACCGCGGCCGTGTTCATCTGGGCGATCGCGGCGGCCGAGCGCGCGACCACGGAGACGCTCGCGGCGCTGAAGGACCGGCGCGCGAGCGCGTTCATGGTGGGCGGCGCGTTCTTCGGCCCGTTCCTCGGCGTGACGCTCTCGCTCACGGCGATCCGCTTCATCGACACCGGCGTGGCGGCGAGCATCACGGCGATCTACCCCATCTTCGCCATGCTCATCGCCGCGCGCTTCCACGGCGAAAGGCTCACGGCCCGGGCGCTGCTCGGCGCGCTCGTGGCGGTCGCGGGCGTGGTCGTGCTCTTCCTGAGGTAGGAGTTGCGGCTCTTCTTGCCCGGGAGTCACAATGCGCGCGCTCGCGATTCCCGCCCCCGGCACCGAGGACGCCATCGGAATGGAACGCCGTAGTCTCGCCGCCCTCGCCCGTGCATTGGATGCCGCTCACGTCCGCTACCTGATTGCCGGTGGCCTCGCCGTCGTCGCGCACGGCTACGTGCGGTACACGAGCGACCTCGACCTGGTGCTCGACCCCGACCCCGCGGCCATGGGGCGAGCCGTCGTGGAGCTCTCCGCGCTCGGTTATCGCCCCCGGGTGCCCGTGCGATTCGAAGACCTCGCGAACGCTGAAAAGCGCGCCGAGTGGGCGAAGGAGAAGGGCATGATGGTCTTCTCACTCATCAGCCCCGAGCACGACAAGACGAACGTGGACGTCTTCCTCGAGTGCCCGTTCGATTTCGAATCGGCGTACGCACGCGCACTGCGCGGTACGACGGAAGGCGGTCTCGAACTGACCTTCGTGCCGCTCGACGAATTGCTCGAGATGAAGCGTCGAGCGGGCCGCAGGAATGACCTCGACGACATCGAGAAACTCGAGCTGCTGCGTGACGAGGAGAAGCGCCGGTGACCGGCGACGAACGCGATCCCTTCGAGGCCGGAACCTGGGAAGGGGCCGTGCTCGCGCGCCTGCGGGAAGAGGCGCGCTGGCCCCTGTCCCGAAAGCTCGAGTGGCTGGAAGAGGCGCAGCAACTCGCGAGAGACATCCAGACCATCCGCGAGAAGGCGGACGACGAGCGCTGACGCGCCCGTCGTCCGTTCAGCCCCGCGCCGTCGCTCCGGCGCGTTCGCGCTCTTCGCGCGCCGCGAGCAGCGCGCCACGCGGGTCGTTCGCGCCCGTCACCGCGCGACCGAGCACGAGCAGGCTCGCGCCGTCGCGCACCGCGCCTTCGACCGTGGCGACGCGCTTCTGGTCGTGCGTCGCGCCGCCGCTCATGCGGATGCCGGGCGTGATCGCGTAGAAGTCCGGACCGAGCGCCGCACGCAGCGCCTTCAGGTCGGGCGCGGCGCACACGATGCCCGCGGCGCCCGCCTCGAGCGACATGCGCGTGAGCGCGATCACCGTGCGATCGAGCTCGAACGGCTGCGCGAAGCCCGGCGGCATGTGCGCGGGATCGTGACTCGTGAGGATCGTGACCGCGACGACGCGCGTCGTGCCGCCCGCCTCACGGATGCCCTGCACGGCGGCGGCGATCATCTCGGGCCCGCCCGTCGCGTGCACGGTGAGCAGGTCGGCGCCGAGCCGCGCGGCCGAAGCGGCCGCGCCCTTCACCGTGTTCGGGATGTCGTGCAGCTTGAGGTCGAGGAACACGCGCCGTCCGCGCGCCTTGAACTCGCGCACGACCGCGGGGCCTTCGGCGGCGAACAGCTCGAGCCCGAGCTTGGCGAACTCGGGGCCTTCGCCGAGCGCGTCGTTCAGCGCGAGCGCTTCCGGCAGCGTGGCGACGTCGAACGCGACGGCGAAATCGGCGGTGCTCACTCGGAACCTCCCGGTACGCTCACCTGCGCCGCGGGAGCGGCGAAGAGTCCGCGGAAATCCTCCACGCGCGCCACGCGGTGCGCGGCGAGCCACGCGCGAATCTCGTCCACGCCGCGCGCCGATGCGCCGGGCTCGACGACCGTCGCGGTGCCGACCTGCACCGCGGCGGCCCCCGCGGCGATGAACTCGAGCGCGTCGCGGCCGCTCGAGATGCCGCCCGAGCCGATCACGGGGATGCGCACGGCGTGCGCGGCCTCGTGGCAGCGCGCGAGCGCCATCGGCTTGATCGCGGGGCCGCTCACGCCGCCGGTCGCCTTGCCGAGCTTGCTCCGCATGCGCTCGAGGTCGATCGCCA
>JBGANH010000269.1:0-6127 GCA_044222365.1 Candidatus Eiseniibacteriota bacterium | reverse complement strand
CAACATGGTCGTGGACATCGGCGGCGGCACGACCGAGATCGCGGTCATCGCGCTCAACGGCATCGTCACCAAGACGAGCATCCGCACGGGTGGCGACGAACTCGACGAAGCGATCTCCACGTACGCGAAGAAGGCGTACAACATGCTGATCGGCGAGCAGACGGCCGAGCGCATCAAGATCGAGATCGGTTCCGCGTTCCCGCTCCCCGAAGAGATGGACATGGAGATCAAGGGGCGCGATCTCGTGCGCGGCATCCCGCGCACGCTGCGCGTGTCGTCGGTCGAGATCCGCGAAGCGCTGCAGGAGCCCGTGGGCCAGATCGTCAACGCGCTGCGCGAATCGCTCGAGCGCACGCCGCCCGAACTCGCGGCGGACATCGTGGACCGCGGCATCTACATGACGGGTGGTGGCGCGCTGCTGCGCGGGCTCGACCTGCTCATGCGCGAAGTCACGAACCTCAACATCCGCGTCGCACAGGACCCGCTCACGTGTGTCGTTCGCGGCGCCGGCAAGATCCTCGAGAACCTCGAGGTCTACGAGAAGGTCATCCTGAGCGGCCACCGGGACTAGGCACTTGCCCAGCATCCTGCCGCCGGCCGAGCGCCGCAGCGTCGTCCTCGTGGCGACGTATGCGGCGCTTTCGCTGCTGCTGCTCGTGATCGGCGACCACCTGCCGGTCTCCTGGATGCGCGGCACGGGCGCGTTCGTGTTCGAACCGCTCGACCGGTTCGTGCTCTCCGGCGACCGGCTCTTCGCCGCGTGGCGCGAGAACGGCACGTTGCACGAGCGCCTCACCGCGCTCGAGATCGAGAACCAGAAGCTGCGCGCCGCGGGCGCCGAGAACCGCGAACTGCGTGCGCGGCTCGGGCTGCCGGAGTGGCACGGGCTGAAGCTCACCGCGGTCGAGGTCGTCGCGCTGTCGGACGAGCCGACGCCCACGGCCGCCACGCTGAGCGCGGGCGCCGACGTGGGCGTGAAGCCGGGCGACGCGCTCGTCACGAGCGACGGTCTCGTCGGACGCGTCACCGAAGTCTGGCCGCGCGGCTCGCGCGCGGCGCTGCTCACGGACGCGAACCTCGCGGTCGCGTGCGAGATCGAGACGACGGGCGTGAACGGCGTGCTGCGTTTCTCGCCGTCGCCCGCGCCGCGCCTGCTGCTCACCGCGGTGCCGCTGGCGGACACGATCCGCGTGGGCGAGGACGTCATGACGTCCGACCTTTCGCTGCGCTTCGCACGCGGCATTCCGGTCGGACGGGTCGTGCGAATCCGCCGCGACGCCTCGGGACTCATGCAGGAAGTCGAAGTGCGCCCGCGCGCGATGCTGTCGCGCCTGCGCCACGCGTTCGTCGTGCCGGGGCCGGTGGCCGCGAGCGACGGGACGCTGCCGCGGCCGCACACCGAGTTCGAGCCCGTGCGTACGGTCGTCGCGCCCACGCCGCCGCTGCGCGCGGGAGCGAAGCCGGCCGCGCTGGCCGCCGACAGCACCGGGAGGGCGCGATGAGGCCGATCGGCAGTTTCTTCCTCATGGTGATCGTCGCGCTCCTGCTGCGCTCGACCGCGCTCTCGAGCCTCGCCACGCGCGGCATCGTGCTCGACGCGCTCGCGTTCGTGACCGTGGTGTGGGCGCTGCGCCACGGCGACGCGTGGGGCGCGTCGTTCGGGTTCTTCCTCGGCCTGATGGCCGACCTCGACGCCGCGCACTGGCTCGGACGCCACGCGCTGCTGCTCACGCTGCTCGGCTACGCCGTCGGACGCCTCTCGGGCACGCTCGTGCGCGAGAGCGCGCGCACGCAGTTCGCGCTCGTCGCCTCGGGCGTGCTCGCGCACCAGTTGTGGGCGAGCACGTTCGAGCTCGGCGGCGGCTTCGTGGGCGTGCCGTTCCTGCTCGGCCGATCGCTCATGGCGACGCTGCTGACCGCCGCCGTGGGCACACTCCTTCTCGCGGTGCTCCGCCGAATCTCGGGCCGGCCGCTCTTCGGACATGCCTCCCGGACCGCCCAGAAGGATTAGGGACGAGCGCTTCGGCGTGCTCGCGGGCGTCGCGCTCGCGGGCTTCGTGCTCGTGCTGCTCGGGCTGCTGCGGCTGCAGGTCGTTCAGCACGACGAGCTGTCGCGACTCGCCGAGCAGAACCGCATCCGGCTCGACGTGCTGCGCGCGCCGCGCGGTGCGATCCGCGACCGTTACGGCCGCCTGCTCGCCGACAACCAGCCGAGCTTCGACATCGTGTTCCGGCCGATGCCGGCCGAAAGCCTGAGCCGCTCGCGAGCCGCGATCCACACGGACTGGCTGCTGCGCGTCGCGTCGCTCGTGCAGGACGACACGGCGGCCGTGAAGCGCCGCGTGCACGACGCCAACCGCACGGGCCAGACCGCGGTGCTCCGCCGCAACGCGCCCTACTCCGTGATGGCGGCCGTGGAGGAAATGCGCGCCGACCTGCCCGGCGTGGACGTGCAGGTCGCACCGATCCGTCGCTACCCCGAGGGCACGCTCGGGGCGCAGCTGCTCGGCTACGCCGGCGAGATCAACGACCAGGAACTCGCCAAGCGCGGCGAGGCCGGCTATCGGATGGGCGACCTCATCGGCAAGACCGGCGTCGAGCGCAGGTACGAGGAGATGCTGCGCGGCCAGGACGGCGCCGAGTTCGTGGTCGTGAACGCGATGGGCAAGCGCGTTTCGACGCTGTCCGAGGGGCCGCCGCGCCCGCCGATCCCCGGCCACGACGTCACGCTCACGATCGACCTCGACGTGCAGCGCGCGCTCGAGGAGGGCATGGCCGGCGTCGAGCACGGCGCCGCGGTCGCGATGGACCCGCGCGACGGCTCGATCCTCGCCATGGTCAGCAAGCCGGTGTTCGACCCGAACGAGTTCTCGCGCGGCATCACCTTCGCGCGCTGGCGCGAACTGACGGCCGGCGGCGGCAATCCGCTGCTCAACCGCGCGATCCAGAGCGCCTACCCGCCGGGTTCCACCTTCAAGGTGGTCACCATGCTCGCCGGCATGCAGAACGGCCTCGTCGAGGCGAACACGCACCTGCCGACCTCCTGTTCGGGAGGTTACTTCTACGGTGGGCGCCGCTTCGGCTGCTGGGACAAGCGCGGGCACGGTTCGGTGGACCTGCTCACGGCGCTGCAGTTCTCGTGCGACGTGTACTTCTACCAGCTCGGGTTGCGCCTCGGACTCGAACGCCTGCAATCCATCGCGCGCGCGGTCGGGCTGGGGGAGAAGACCGGCATCGACCTTCCCGCCGAAACGCGCGGCCTCGTGCCGACCAAGGAGTGGTACGAGAAGCGCTTCAAGGGCTACATGCCCAAGGGCGCGCTGCTCAATCTCGGCATCGGCCAGGGCGAGCTGCTCGTCTCGCCGCTGCAGCTGGCGCTCATGACGTCGGTGGTCGCGAACGGCGGCCGCGCCGTGCGCCCGCACGTCGTGATGAAGGTGCAGGGCGTTCCCGAGTTCAAGGTCGAGAAGCCGACCGAGCCCGGCCTGCAGGCCGCGCCCGAAATCTGGGCGGCGGTGCACGAGGCCATGCGGCGCGTCGTGGACGCGGGCACCGGCGGCGGCGCGCGGCTGCCCGGCATCGGCGTGGCCGGCAAGACCGGCACCGCGCAGAACCCGCACGGCAACGATCACGCGCTCTTCGTCTGCTACGCGCCCACCGACGAGCCGCGCATCGCGATCGCGGTGGTGGCCGAGAACAGCGGGCACGGCGGCAGCGTCTGCGCGCCGATCGCGGCACGCGTCCTGCGCCGCGTGCTGCTCGGCGATTCGCTCGCGACCGCGCCGCGCCCGGCGGCGAAGCGCGATTCCACGCGCGCCGCGGCGCCCGACACCACGGAGGCCGCCGGTGACTAGGCTGCGACTGCCGCACCTCGACTGGCCGCTCGCCCTCGCCGTCGTCGGGCTCGTCGGCATCGGGCTGCTCACGGTGTACAGCGCGACGAGCATTCCCGGCGCGCACCAGGGACTGTGGATGAAGCAGCTCGCGTGGTGCGCGCTCGCGTTCGGGGCGGCATGGGTGGTCGCCGCGATCCACTACCGCCTCTACGACTCGCTCGCGTGGCCGATGTACGCGATCGCGCTGGTGCTGCTCGTCGCGGTGCTCCTCGTCGGCACGAGCAAGATGGGCGCGAAACGCTGGATCGAGATCGGACCGCTCCAGTTCCAGCCGAGCGAGCTCGCGAAGATCGCCACGACGTTCGTGCTCGCGCGCTTCTTCGACCACGCGCGGCTCGACCTCAACAAGGTGCGCTGGTGGCTGCCACCGCTCCTCATCGCGCTCGTGCCCTTCGTGCTCGTCGCGAAGGAGCCCGACCTCGGCACCGGGTTGTCGTTCCCGGTCATGCTCGTCGCGATGTACTTCTGGGCGGGCATGCCGCTCGGCCGGCTGCTGCTCGGCCTGTCGCCCGTCTTCAACGTGGCGCTGTTCTTCGTCACCGGCAGCATCTGGTGGTTCGTCGGATTGTTCGTGGGCCTTCTCGCCTTCGCGCGCCCGAAGCTCACGATGCTCGTGGGCATCCTCGCCATCAACGCCGCGGTCGCCGTGGCGCTGCCGCAGATGTGGAACCACCTGCACGACTACCAGAAGCGGCGCATCGAGACGTTCCTCAATCCCGATCACGATCCCTACGGCGCGGGCTACCAGATCATCCAGTCCAAGATCGCGATCGGATCGGGCGGCGTCACCGGCAAGGGCTACCTGAAGGGCTCGCAGAAGGCGCTCTCGTTCCTGCCCATGCGTCACACCGACTTCATCTATTCGGTCGTGGGCGAGGAGGGCGGCTTCCTCGGCGCGGCGGTCGTGGTGTTACTGTACGGCGTCGTCATCCTTCGCGGGTATCGCCTCGCGGCGGTGGCGCGCGACGGATTCGCGGGGCTCGTCGCCATCGGCGTCGTGACCGCGTTGTTCTTCCACGTCATGGTCAACATGCTCATGACCGTGGGGTGGGCGCCGGTCACCGGCGTGCCGCTGCCGTTCCTCTCGTACGGCGGCACCGCCCTCATCGTGAACTGCATCCAGATCGGCCTGCTCCAGAACGTGGCGCTCCGGCGCCGGGAGTATTGATGTTCCCGGAACTCTTCCAGTTCGGCCCGATTCACCTGCACTCCTACGGCGCCATGATGGCCGTCGCGTTCCTCGTGGGCACGTGGCTCGGCCTGCGCGAAGCCAAGCGCCTCGGCCTGAACGAGGACTCGCTCGTGAACGTGATCCTCGTGACGCTCGTCGCCGCGATCCTCGGCGCCCGGGCGCTCTACGTGATGGAGCACCTGCAGCAGTTCCGCCGCGAGTGGGGCAGCGTGGTCGCGTTGTGGCAGGGCGGGCTGACGCTCTACGGCGGCATCGTCGCCGGCACGTTCGCCGGACTGGTGACGGCGAAGCGGCTCGGCATGCCGCGCTGGCTGGTGGCCGACGCGCTCGCGCCGTCGCTCGCGCTGGGCACGATGTTCGGCCGCGTCGGCTGCTACCTGAACGGCTGCTGCTACGGACGCCCGACGACGCTGCCGTGGGGCGTGCACTTCCCGCGCGAGTCGTTCGCGTTCTTCGAGTTCGGCGACACGCCGGTGCACCCGTCGCAGCTCTACAACGCCGCCGTCGGGCTCGTGCTCTTCGCGGTGCTGTGGGCGCGGCGCAAGCATTTCCGCGTGCCGGGCGTGCTGTTCTGGACGTTCATCGTGTGCTTCGCGCTCGCCCGCGTGGGCGTGGACCTCACGCGCAACTACGAGGCCGAGGCCGTGCTCATGAAGACGCCCTGGCTCGAACTGACCGAGAGCCAGATCACGAGCATCGCGATGGCGCTGTTCGGCGTGCTCATGATCCTCCGCCTGCGGCACGCCGGCCCCGAGGACGCGCGCGCATGACGCACGTGCAGACCGCCGTGCTCGGGGATCCGCTCGCGTACACGCTCTCGCCGGTGCTGCACCGCGCGGGCTGCGCCGCGCTGGGCGTCACCTGCGACGCGAGCGCCGTGCGCACGCCGCCCGAGCGCCTCGGCGAGACGCTGCGCGAACTGGCCGCGCGCGGGCTCGTCGGCTGCAATCTCACCCACCCGCTCAAGGAGCACGCCCTCGACCAGGTGGCGAAGGCGTCGCTGTCCGCCGAGCGCGCGCGCTCGGTCAACACGATCGTC
>JBGANH010000268.1:0-6186 GCA_044222365.1 Candidatus Eiseniibacteriota bacterium | reverse complement strand
CCCCGAGGGGTGACCGGCGCTTTCGCGTTGCGGGTGCGGCCCGCGACGAATCTGCGAACTAGCGGTAGTACGACTTCAGCGCGCCCCACGTCTTCCGGTTCGCGGGGACCACGTGGCACGTCATGGTGCCGGTGAGCGTGAACGCTCCGCCCGCACCCGTGCCGTAGTTGTCGAGCACGAGGTAGTAGATGCCCGAGGTGGGGAAGGTGTAGTTGAGGGTCTCCGCGGCGCCGGTCAGCGTCGCGTCGGCTCCCGCGACGCAGGACGTTCCCGGCGATCCGCAGTTCGTGATGAGGTAGATCGAGCCGTCCGCGGCGCTGCTCGTGTACGAGAGGCTGATGGCGTCGCTGCCCGCGGCGTTGATCACGTAGACGACGTCCTTGCCGACGGCCGGGAAGCCCGTGCATCCGCCGGTACCCGAGGCGAGCGGCGTGTAGTCGTTGTTCGCAGACGCCGTCGTTCCGGAGACGTTGATGTTGCCGCACTCGATCGGGAGCGCACCGGCGCAGAGGTCGTTCACCGGCGGAGGCTGCGGAAGCGTGCAATTGATGAAGCCCTTGTAGATACCGATGTAGCTCGCGCTGAAGCCGGCGAAGCCCACGTAGAACGTGCCGCCCGAGGTGGCCGTGTACGTGAGCAGCGAGTACAGGCCCGGGCCGGAGTCGTCGTCGCTCGCGAGCACGACGCCGGAGGCGTTGAAGAGCCGGATGCGCGTGTCGGTGACCTGGCCGGTCGTGCCGTCCGCGTCGGTGCCCACGGTGATCACGGTGCCGGCGGGCACGGTGATCTTCACGTAGTCGGTGTCGTTGCCGGCGGAAATGGTCGCGGGGCGGAGCACGTCACCGCAGTTGAGGACCTGTGCAGTGGCGAGGCTGCCGTTGGGCTCGACCTCGGCCACATCCGCCAGCACGTGGACCGGGCTCAGGAAGCTCCAGGGCTTCTCGTTCTTCTCGGCCTCCTTGTCCGCGGCGAACGCGAGAACCGGAAGCGTGAGAACGGCGGCGAGGACGGCGGCCAACATCAGGGAGTAGCGACGGGGCACGGGTTCCTCCTGCGGCAAGAAAGGGGAGAGGAGAGCCATGTGGACTTCGCCGACCCGTCGTCGCATCGGGGGGAGCTGACCTGCGGTCGGCTTCTCAGGAATAACAGCGATGTCAGGACATTCAAAAGGGAAATGTGCGCACCGGGCTTTCGCTGGAAAGAAAGTTGATGGCCGACGCGGCGAGCGTTCCGTGAGAGTGAGTGATGTTTGGTGCAGGTGTTGCCTCCGCTCCTCGTCCCGAGAGGTTGGTCGACTGACCCGGTGGTCGGGCCGATGACACGGGCGAAGCTCGCCGGGATGCGCCGCCGGCGTTCCGGGGATAGTCTGCGCCGCGAGGCGGGGCGGAAACCCCGCACAGGGAAGGTCGAGTACCCACACGACAGGGAGTCGAGAAGATGAAGTCCGCGTCCATTGCCCGATCGTTCGCCGCGCTCCTGCTCACGCTCCTGCCGGCCGCCGGTTTCGCCGCCGAGGCCGAGCGCGCGGTGACCTATTCCGACACGGTGCGAGTGTCGGCCTCCAAGGTGCGGTCGCGGCTCGCTGATCTCGCGACCACGGTGAACCTCGTGACGCCGCTGCAGCTCAGGCTGTCCGCGACCACGCAGACGCAGGACGCGCTCGTGAGCGTGCCCGGCGCGCACGTGCTCGACCTCAACGGCTCGGGCACCGGCGGCGCCGTCGAGGCGCGCGGCTTCGCGGCGCAGGGCACGACGAGCGCGATGCTCGTACTCGTGGACGATCTTCCGCTCAACGACTTCGAGGCCGGACGCGTGGACTGGAACGCGATCGCGCCGGCGCAGGTGCATCGCATCGAGTACCTGCGCGGTCCGTCGTCGTTCCTGTACGGCTCGGCGACGATGGCCGGACTGGTGAACATCGTCACGCACGCGCGCGGCGCGGGCACGGCGCAGTGGGCGCAGGTCTCCGGCGGCAGCTTCGGCGGCGGCGACGCCGCGCTCGGCGCGTCGTGGAGCGGCGAGCGGGCGCAGGGCTCGATGAGCGCGTCGGTGCGCAAGCAGGACGGCTGGCGCGACAACGCCGCCTCGCGCTTCAGCACGGGCTACGCCTCGGGCCGCGTCACGCTGAACGGCGCCTGGGACCTGCGCGGGCGGTTGCTCGCGCACGCCGGTGACCAGCGCACGCCCGGAGCGCTGACGCAGTCCGAATGGGACGCCGACGCGACACAGACGACGACGCCCGGCGACGACCGCGTGGACCACACGTTCGACGGCGCCGCCGAGCTGACCGGGCGGCTGTCGCCCGCGCTCGAGCTGACGGCGCTCGTCGGCGGGCAGCTGCGCCGCGTGGACGCGCACGAGACCGTGCTGTTCGCGCCGCTCGACCGCGAGAGCCGCATTCGTTCGACGCGCGGCGAAGCGCGCCTGCACTGGATGCCGTCGGAACGCCACGGTCTCGACGTGCTCGTGGGCGGTGAGTGGAAGGGCGGCAACCTGCAGTCCGCGTACTTCGATCCGTCGTCCGGTGCGCAGGCGTCGGCGGCGGACGTGAACCGCACCTCGGGCGGATTGTTCTCGCTGCTCCGCCTGCCGCTCGCGAACGGCTTCTCCGCGAACGGCGGCGCGCGCGTGGACTGGACGCGCGCGAACGTGGACGACCCGACGACGCCGGACCCGCGTGGCGCGAACGACGACCTGCGCGCGATCAGCCCGACCGCGGCGCTCGCGTGGAGCAAGCCGGGGCACGGCCAGGTGTGGGTGAGCTACGCCGGCGCCTTCAAGGCGCCGGAACTCGAACAGCTCTACGACTCGCGCCCGTACTACTTCGATTTCGGCTCCGGCCCGGTGGGACCGTTCAGCATCTCGAACCACGCGCTGCGCCCGCAGCAGGACGACCACTGGGAAGCGGGCGCGCGTGCGCGCGTCGGCGGCACGTGGCTCGAAGGCGCGACCTACTGGGCGCGCGTGCGCGACGAGATCGGGTTCGACTACGGCACCTTCAGCCACGCGAACATCGCGCGCAGCCGCCATCTCGGCGTCGAAGCGCAGTGGAGCGTGCCGCCCGTGAACGGCTTCTCGGGATCGCTCTCCGGCGCGTGGACCAAGGCCACGTTCGACGGCGGCGACCACGACGGGAACCAGATCAACAGCGTCCCCGAGCGCATGCTGTTCGCGCGCGTGTCGTACGAACACCGCTCGAACGGTTCGCTCACGCTCGAGGTGCAGCACGTCGGCCGCCAGTGGGCGGACGAAGCCAACGAGCACCCGGTGCCCGACTACACGATCGCGAACGTCGCGCTCACGCAGTCGCTCGGCGCGGTCGAACTGTTCGGCTCGGTGCGCAACGTGACGGACGAGAAGTACGCGACGCTCGGCTACGTCGTGCTCGAGCCCGTCTACTTCCCGGCGTCCGGCCGTGCGTTCACGGCCGGCCTGCGCATGCGCATCGGCGACTGACACGTCGCACGCACGTCCGGCCCCCGCGCCGCACGCGAACGCCTCGCCGCTCGATCAGCGGCGGGGCGTTCCCGCATTCAACATGGTCGCGTCGGCGGCGCTGCGCTTCACGCGCTCCCAGTCGAGGTCGAGCCGCACGTAGCCGTGGTTCGCCCACAGCGCGCGCAGGTCGGCGTCGCGGCGCACCTCGGAGTTCCACGGCGGGATCACGCCGAGCGAGGTGACCGTGTCGGCGAGGTCCACGACGTGGCGCCAGCACGGGCCGTGGCGCACGTCGAAGTTCCACGGCACACGCGTGCCGCCGACGCTCGGCGTGCTGCCGTCGCCGTCCTCGGGCGTGAGCGGCGGCTCGAACTCGCGCTTGAAGTCCGCGCCCTGCGCCGCGAGCCCGTGCACGAAGCGCGCGCGGTGGGCGCGGCCCCACGTCCACGTGCCGACGTCGTTCCCGAGCTTGGCGGCGAGCGTGTCGCACGCCATCTCGAGCGCGAAGAGCGCGGCGGCGCGCGGCGTCTCGGCTTCGCCCTTGGGTGACTGGAGCACGTCCTTGGCCTCGCCCGTGAGCGCGGCGAGCGCGAGGCCGGAGAAGCCCTCGAAGCCGCTGCGTCGCAGGTAGGCGTTCCACCAGGCGCGGTTGATCGTCGGCGCCACGCGCGAGCGGCGCATGGTGAAGTCCCAGCCACGCAGCGAATCGAGCGCCGCGCGTGCGCGCGAGGTGAGCGTCGCGCCCTCGACGAGCTGGGCGAGCAGCGGTGCCGTGCGGCGCGCGGACAGTGAGACCACGTCGTTCTGCACGCTCGCGAGGTCGGCGCGCGTGACGCTCGCGTCGCCCGCGAGGCGCTCGGCCATGCGCGCGGCGCGGTCGGCGGCCCAGTCGAAGCGCTGCCACGTGCGGCCCGTGCCGCCGGGGCGGTTGTTGCCGTTGACGGCGAAGTCGCGGGGCCCCAGCGTCCATGCGGGCATCGCCTCGGGGCTCACGAACCCGCTCCACTCGTGCCGTCCGTCGCCGGGCAGCGAACCGCGTTCGAACGGGAACTCGCGCACGGGCACGAGCCCGCCGGTCTGGTAGACGGCGTGACCGACGCGGTCGGCCGCGGCGATGTTGAAGCACGGCGTGACGAGCGTGCGCACGCGCGCGGCGATCTCGGCCGCGGTGCGGGAGCGCTCGAGCCCGACCAGCTTCACGAGCGAGATGCGCTCGTCCTCCATCGCGCTCCAGCGGATCGCGAGCGCGACGCGCTTCTTGCGGTCGAACACGACGACCGGGCCGTGCGGCGTGTAGCGGCGCGCCTGCACGAACGTGGGGATCGGCAGCCCGACGCCGAGCACTTTGTATTGCAGGGTGTAGGGCTTCTCGACCACGTCCACCCAGCCCTGCGGCCCGCGTACGCGCTTGCCGTTCGCCGACAGTGAGTCCGCGTACAGGTCCACGACGTCGGCACTGAGCGCGGTGACGCCCCATGCGCAGTCGCGGTTGCGCCCGCTCGCGATGATCGGCAGTCCGGGCACGGCGGCGCCGACGGCTTCGACGGTGCCGGGCAGCGACAGGTGCACGATGTGGAACGTGCCCGGCGTGGTGAGCCCCAGGTGAGGATCGTTCGCGAGCATCGGCTTGCCGCTCGCGCTGCGCCCGGGGCCGACCACCATTTCATTGCTCGCGCGGTCGGAGCCGTCGGCCTCGCGCGGACCGAAGGGCCGCAGTTGGCGCAGCGCGTGCGAAGCGGCGGCGAGCGTGGAAGGCGCGAGCGACGGGTGATCGGCGTGCGCCACCGCCCTCGTGGCTCCGGCGGCCGGCGGATTCGCGGTCGCGACGTGCGCGCTGTCGGGGATGGTGTCGAAGATCAGCCGGTCCTCGTACACGCGGCGCGCGCGGTCGGCCTCGCGGCTCGAGTTGCGGATCAGCTCGTCTTCGCGCAGTTCGGGCAGGTCGAGATCGAGCGTGATGCCCATGGCGAGCAGGAGCAGCGCCGAGTCTTCGGCGCTCCACGCCTCCGGCGTGGCTTTGAGGCGGCGGAGCTCCGCGGGCCACGGGGCGTCGCCGCGGCGGCACTCGTCCATGCGTGCGTTGATGCCGTCGGCGTAGCGCTGGAGCGCTTCGGCGAGCGCCGGGTCCTTGCGGTCGCGCGCCCAGATCGCGGCGGCGCGTTCGCGGAGCCGGAAGAGCTGCGCGCCGCCGTCGCCCGCGAGCGCGGAGTTGCCGAGCCAGCGGTGCGCTTCGCCGCGCGCCTGCGCACGCGTGAGCGCGAGCTGCCACATGCGGTCACGCGCGGTGACGTAGCCCCAACCCGCGTACAGGTCGCCGAGCGTCGCGGCGCGCACGTGCGGAATGCCGTTGGGGTCGGTGAGGATCTCGACCGGGCCCGAGAGTCCGGGCACGGTGTGGGTGGCCGAGGCGGCGCGCGCGCGGCGCGGCGAATCGGTTGCGGCCACGCCCAGCAGCAGCGCGGCGGCGAGCACGGTGCGGGAGAGTGCGTTCATGGCGCGCAATGTGACGCGCCGCGGCGGCACGCGTCCAGCGCGGAATCGCCCTGCGGGCTGTGCTAGCGTCCCGCGCCATGTCCGGCCCCCTGCACACGATCGCCCTCGACCTGGGCGGCACCGATCTCAAGGTCGCACGCGTCGCGCGCGACGGCGCGCTGCTCGACTTCGCGTGCGCGCCCTCGCGCGCGGCCGAGAGCGCGGAGGCGCTGCTCGGGACGCTCGTGGGCGCGGCGCGCGAGCGGCTGCCCGCCG
>JBGANH010000267.1:0-6923 GCA_044222365.1 Candidatus Eiseniibacteriota bacterium | reverse complement strand
TCATGGGCTTCGTCGGCCGCAACGACGTCGTGGTGGGCTGGCCGGAAAAGGTGGCCTTCTTCCAGGAGATGCAGCGCAACCGCATGGGCGGCACCTGGTATTGGGACGGCCGTGCGCACTACGACCCGTCGAACACGACGGACTGGTGGCCGGTCCAGCAGAACTGGCAGCAGCTCTACCGCTACAGCCTCGACCGCAGCTACCCGGCGCTCTCGAACTGCACCGCCGATCAGGAACCCGGCGACGGCACGACGCTCACGGGTGACGCCACGGGCACGATCAACGGCGCGATCGACTGGGACGACGACATCCTCGACGAACCCGCGCGCTACGAGATCACGCTCCGCACGCGCGCCCTGCCGACGCTCTCGGGCACGATCGAGGCTCCCGCCCTGGCACACGTGGACCTGACGCCCCGCCGTCTCCAGCAGTTCCTCGTCACGACGCGCGTCGGCTACCACTACGAGGCCTACGACCAGGCCACGCACACGCTCGTCGCCTCCGGGGAGCTCCAGGCCGACAGCGTCGCGATCCTGACCGTGCCCCAGCTGCCCGTGACTCCGGCCGGCACGCGCGTCATCCTGCAGCCGCTCACGATCGCCGGCGTCTCGCCCGCGTCGGGCGCGCCGCGCCAGCCCGTGATCGCGCTCTCGGCGAATCCGGTGCGCGGCCGCGCGACCGTGCGCTTCGCGTGGCCCACCACCGGCCGCGTGCAGGTCGAGCTGTTCGACGCGGCCGGCCGCCGCGTGCGTTCGGTGTACGACGGCGCGGCCCAGGGCGCGGGCGAACTCGCGCTCGCGACGAACGACCTCGCTCCCGGCGTCTACATGCTGTCGGCGCGCCAGGGTGCGGCCCACGGCGTCGAGCGCGTGGTGGTCGTGCGCTGACGGACCGCTTTCACGCGAGAGGCGCGCTCCGTCACCGCCCCGGTGAGAGCGCGCCTCGCGTTTCAGGGAACGGCTGGCGTTTCAGAGTTCGTTCCGCCGGATGATGTCGGCGTACTTGAGCGCGCTCGGGCGTACGCGCCGCGCCATCGTCGCGTAGTCTACCTCGATCAGGCCGAAGCGCGCCCGGTAGCCGTCGGCCCACTCGTAGTTGTCGAGCAGCGACCAGTGCAGGTAGCCGACGACGGGCACGCCGTCGGCGATCGCGCGCGCGACCTGCCAGAGATGCATGAACAGGAACGTCCAGCGGTCCTCGTCGTCGGCCGCGGGCACGCCGTTCTCGGTGATGAGGATCGGCAGCCGGAAGCGCGAATACTCGCGCAGGAACTTCGCGAGTCCCTCCGGATAGACCTCCCAGCCGAGGTCGTTGAGCTTGCCGACCTGCAACCGGTGATCGAGCCCGCAGGAACCTCCCATCCAGCCCGGCAGGTCGACGCCGGTGTTGTGCACGAAATCGCGCGTGTAGTAGTTGACCCCGACGAAGTCGAGCGTGCGCCCGGCCGGGAGCCGTTCCCAGAAGAGTCCCGGCACGTACAGCATGCCCGTGTGCAGGCCGTCGAGGATCAGGTGGTTGAAGACGTAGCTGCGCAGGCGCACCGAGAGCCGGTCCCGCCAGCGGGACGGATCGCAGGGCGAGAAGGCGAGCGCATGCTTGGCGATGCTCACCATCGCGTCGGGCCGCAGTTCGTGGATGTGGTGGTAGGCGATCACGTGCGCACGCATCATGTGGCGCAGCACGCGCACCGCCGCTCCCCAGTCGCTGCGACCGGGCGGCCACTGACCGAGCAGCCAGCCCTTGTACATGTGCACCATGGGCTCGTTCAGGGTGATCCACCAGCGCGCGAGCGGCCCCAGTTCGGAGACGACCTTGCGCACGTAGCGCGCGAAGCGCTTCTCCATGTCCGGGCTCTCCCAACCTCCGCGCGCCGCCATCCAGCGCGGCATCGTGTAGTGGTAGAGCGTCACGACGGGCTCGATCCCGCGTTCGCGCAGCGACTCGAGCACCTCGCGGTAGTGCGCGATCGCCTCGGGATTCCAGACGCCGTCCTCGGGCTCGATTCGGCTCCATTCGAGCGAGAAGCGGTGCGCGTTGTGCTCGAGCGATTTCGCGAGGTCGAAGTCCGAGCGGAAGCGGTTCCAGTGGTCGGCCGCCCGCCCGGACTTCTCGGGCACCTTGCCGGCCTGCTCCCAGTCGTGCCAGTCGTTGAGCGCGTTGCCGCCCTCGACCTGGTGCGCGGACGTGGACGCACCCCACAGGAACCCCTGCGGGAAGTGAAAGTTCGCCGAGTGGATGCCCGCTCGCTCTTCCACGCCGTTCGCCCTGCGCCGCGCTTCCGCCTCCGCCAAGCCCGCGTCCTCCGTCGTTCGTCCGCCCGGCGGCCGCGCCGCTTGACGGATCGCTTCATCCTCGCTACCCCTGCCGGGAAACCGTGTCCGTTATCGGCTTCACGGGGCACGGCGGCCAGCCACATTCCTCGGAGACCCTCATGCCCGTTCGAGTGGACCGCAACATCCTGCGCGTACCGAAGCGCGCCCGCAACGCGGAAGCCGCGTCGTTCCTCGCGCAGCTGGACGACCTGAGCCGCCGGATGTTCGACGACCTCGCGAGCGCCAAGGCCGCCGAGCTGGCGTGGCAGCCGCGACGGGGCGCGAACACGATCGGCATGCTGCTCGCGCACAACGCCGTCGTCGAGGTGTACTGGATGCTGATCGCGACCGGCGAGTTCTCGGCCGAACGCCTCGAGGAAGTGCTCGGGCTCACGATGGACGGCGACGGCATCCCGATGCCTCCTTCCGGCGAGGCCCCCGCGCACCTGCGCGGCCGCTCGCTCGCGTGGTACCGCAAGCTCCACGACCGCGCCCGGGCGTTCGCCGCCGGTGTCGTCGGCCGCATGGACGCCGCCACGCTCGAGAAGGTCGTGAAGCGCCCGCGCCGCGACGGCACGCGGCACGACTCGAACGTCCGCTGGATTCTCTACCACGTGCTCGAGCACCAGGCCGGCCACTACGGCCAGATGCTGCTCCTGCGCCACCTCTACGCCGACCGGAGGAAGCGTCCGTGACCCGCGCCCGAATCGACCGGCTCGTACCGGCCCCCGGATATCCCTCGCGCGAAGTCGCGATCTCGCTGGCGCAGCTCGAGGAGCTGCACGAGCGCATCGTGCTCGCCGCCATGCCGCTGTCGCCGGGCCAGCTCGCCTGGCAGCCGCGCCCCGGCGCGAGCACACCCGGCATGCTGCTCGCGCACATCGCCGTCGCCGAGACGCACCTCACGCAGGTCGGCCTCCTGGGCGAAGCGACCGGCCACGTGCAGGACGTGATCGGCATCCGCGAGGACGACGACGGCATGCCGCTCGACCCGGACGGGCTTCCGCCCGCGCTGCTCCGCGACAAGGACGCGGCGTGGTTCGCCGGACTGCTCGCGCGCTCGCTCGCGCACCTGCGCACGGCCGCGGCCCAGCTCACCGACGCCGATCTCGACGAGGACGTCGTGCGCCCGCCCCGCCCGGACGGCACGCAGCGGATCTTCAACAAGCGCTGGGTGCTCTGGCACGTCGTCGAGCACACGGCCGGTCACCTCGGTCAGCTGCTCATGCTCGTGAACCTCGTGCGCGGTCAGGCGGGCTGAGCCTCGATCGCGCGGCCGAGCCGCGCAGGCCGCGCGCCAGGGTGGCGGGCGCGACGATGCGGCTCGCCACGAGGTGCGAACCCGCGTCGAAGTCGAAGCTGTCGCCGGAGTAGATCGCGACGTCGTGCTCGAGCGCGCACATCGCCCAGTCCTCGCTCGTCCGTGAACCGGGCATGCGCAGGGGCTGCATCCATCCGGCCGCCGGCTCGACGACGCTCACCTCGGGATGGGCCGCGGCGAACGCGCGGAGCCGCCCCGCGTTCGCCGATCCTCGCGGCGACCTGCTCACCCAGAACGGGCCGCGCAACGCGAGCAGGCGCGGCAGCGCGAGTTGCACCGGCGTCGCGACGCCGAGGAACAGGTCCTCGAGCCACTCGAAGCGCGCGATCGCCTCGCGGCAGTGCTCGAGCGGCCCAGGCGAGCTTCAGGTGCGGCAGGCCGCAGGTCTTCGACAGGCCGCCGAGCACGATCGTCAGCGCGCGCCGCCGGCCCGCGAGCCAGCTCGTACCGGGTGAAGACGGCGTGCGGAACACCTCGTCGGCCACGATCGCGACACCGCGCCGCGTGCACTCGCGCTCGAGCCACTGCCGGTCCTTGGGGTCGAGCACGGCGCCCGTCGGGTTCCCGGGCTCGACCGTGACGAACACACGCGCGCCCTCGAGCGCGCGCGCGCACGAATCGCGGTCGAGGTGCCACACGCCGTCCCACAGCACGCGGTAGCCCCGCGTCTCGACGCCCTCGGCACGCGCGATCGGCTCGAAGAGCGGATATCCGGGGAGCGGGATCGCGACGCCTTCGCCGGGGTTGCAGAACAACCGGAAGAGATGGGCGTAACTCTCACTGGTGGAAGGCGTCAGCGCGATGACCCCGGACTCGATCGGGGTCCCGTCCTCGGCGAACATCGCCGCGACGGCGGCGCGGGCCGTGGGCAGCCCGAGGGGCTCGGGTGCGTACGCGGCCGGCCCCACGAGCGCGAGCGCCGTCGCGGCTTCGGGGAGCGGCGACAGGCCCGCCACGGTCGGATCGGTCTGCATGAGGTCGTGCGCGGGATCGTGACCGCCGAGGTCCCGCTGCAGCCGCCTCTCGGTCCACGCGTTCGGGGCGAAGGATCCGGGTGTGCGCGAGGAGAACATGCGCGGAGGCTAGCCCGGACCGTTCCCGGAACGCGAGCCGAAAGCGCCGCACGGCGCACGCCGCGCAAGCGCGAAGCCCCGGCCATGCGGCGCCGGGGCTTCGTCAGAATCGCGAGGAATCGAAGGCCTACGTGCCCTCGTCCCACGACGCCATGTACTTCACCTGCTCCGGCGTCAGCACGTCGATCGTGATGCCCATGCTCTTCAGCTTGAGACGGGCGACTTCCTTGTCGATGTTCGTCGGCACGACGAAGACGTTCTTGTCGAGCGTCTTCGCCTTCTTGGTCAGGTACTCGACCGACAGGGCCTGGTTCGCGAACGACATGTCCATCACCATGGCGGGGTGGCCTTCGGCCGACGCCAGGTTGATGAGGCGGCCTTCGCCCAGCAGGTAGACGCGCTTGCCACCCTTGAGCTTGTACTCGTCCACGAACGCGCGGGCCTGGCGCTTGCTGACCGCCATGCGCTCGAGCGACGGGATGTCGAGCTCGACGTTGAAGTGGCCCGAGTTGCACACGATCGCGCCGTCCTTCATGGCCGCGAAGTGCTCCTTGCGGATGACCGACTTGTTGCCCGTCACCGTGATGAACAGGTCACCCTTCGGGGCGGCCTCTTCCATCGAGCACGAGATGTAGCCGTCCATCTGCGCTTCGAGCGCGCGGAGCGGATCGACTTCCGTGACCATGACCGTCGCGCCCATGCCCTTCGCGCGCGCGGCGAGGCCACGGCCGCACCAGCCGTAGCCGGCGATGACGACCGTCGAGCCCGCGACCAGCATGTTCGTGGCGCGCAGGACGCCGTCGAGCGTGCTCTGGCCCGTGCCGTAGCGGTTGTCGAACAGGTGCTTCGTGTCGGCGTCGTTGATGGCGATGACCGGGAACTTGAGCTTCCTGTCCTTCGCCATGGCGCGCAGGCGCGTGACGCCGGTGGAGGTCTCTTCCGTGCCGGCGAACACGTTCTTCAGGTACTTCGGCATCTTCGTGTGGAGCACGGTCACGAGATCGCAGCCGTCGTCCATCGTGATGTTCGGGCTCGCCTCGATGCACGAGACGATGTGCGAGTAGTACGTCTTGTGGTCCTCGCCCTTGATCGCGAACGTCGGGATGCCGTAGTGCGCGACCAGCGCGGCGGCGACGTCGTCCTGCGTGCTGAGCGGGTTCGAGCCGCAGAGGAACACGTCCGCACCACCGGCCTGCAGCGTGCGCATGAGGTTCGCCGTCTCGGTCGTGACGTGAAGGCACGCCGCGATGCGGAGCTTCTTGAGCGGCTTCTCCTTGGCGAAGCGGGCACGGATGGCGCGCAGTACGGGCATGTTGCGATCGGCCCACTCGATGCGGGCCTTGCCTTCGCGCGCGAGCTTCATGTCCTTCACGTGACCGGGGGTCGCCGCGGCTTCGGTCGCCGCGGCCTTGTTCTGCTTGCGAGTCGCCATGCACTCTCCTGAGGAGGGTCGGGGAACTGCGTGAGGTGTCCTGCGGAAACGTGAGGGATTGTGCCCGAGACATCGGCCCGGCTCAAACGGAAATTCAGCCCTCGCGCATCGCTGCCGACAATGCTATGCATACGCATATGAAGCGAACGACCCTGCTACTGGATGCCGCCATTTACGGCGAACTGAAGCGCCGCGCCGCGCTCGAGGGCGCGACGCTCACGAACGTGGTCGAGCGTGCACTCCGCATCGGCCTCGAGCACCTCGACGCCCCGCGGCGCGCGCGCGTGCAGCTGCCGTCCTACGACCTCGGTCCCTTCCTCGCCGATCCCGCGCGCCGCGACACCATGCCCGGCGCGCCCGCCGAGGAGGACGCCTGATGCGCGCGGTGGACACGAGCGTGCTCGCCTTCGCCGTGAACCGCGGCGCGCCGGAGCACACGCGCGCGGCGCAGGCGCTCGAGGAACTCGCGAACGGCGACCGGCCGTGGGCGCTGCCCTGGCCCGCCGTGCACGAGTTCCTCGCCCGCGTCACGCACCGCCACGAGGTCGCGCGCGCGCTTCGCCCCGCCGACGCGTGGGCGTTCGTCGAGGAACTCGGGCGCAGCGCCGGGGCTCGCCTGATCGGCGCGACGCCACGCCACGCCGCGGTCGCGGCCGAGGTGCTCGAGCTCGCGAAGGGCGAGTTCACCGGCCTCCCCCCCGGCTTCGAGCTCGCCGTGGTGCTGCGCGAGCACGGCGTGCGGGAGTTGCTCTCCTGCGACGCCGGCATGCGGCGCTTCCGCTTTC
>JBGANH010000266.1:0-6207 GCA_044222365.1 Candidatus Eiseniibacteriota bacterium | reverse complement strand
GACCACGACGAAGCCCTGGTCGGCGAGGTGCTGCTCGAGCACGTAGCCGTCGGCCCGGTGCACGACGCGGTTCGAGTGCGGGCCCGCGTAGGCGTAGTCCACCACCGGGTACTTCCGGTTCGGGTCGAAATCGCGCGGCCGCACGACGACCGCGTGGAACGAATCCTTCGTGACGCGCGACCACTCGACCCGGGGCTGCACGAGCGGGCGCTCGACGACCGAACGCACCTCGGCGACACGGCGGCCCTTGGCGTCCTCGACCTGCCAGCGCACGGGGCCCGTGACCGGGCTCCATTTGCGCACGCGCAGCGGCACGCCGGCACGCACCGTCACCTCGTCCGAGCCGTCGCCGGCCGCGATCCGCGCAGGCGCGCTCCGACCGTCGAGCGCCACGCGGTACGCGTGCGTCTCGATCGCGTCGGTCGTCGCCGAGAAGTGCACCGTCCCCACGCGTTCGTCCACGCCGGAGAGCGCGCTCACGCGCAGGTTCGCGGGCGTCAGGCGCCGCACGAGGGCGCCGTCCGCGGCGCGCAGTTCGAGCCACGGCCCGGAGTCGTCGCGTTCGGCGATCCACAGGAAGCGGCCGTCCGCGAGCCAGCGCGGCGCCGACTGCGCGAGGTTGATCCACACCGGGTCGTGCTCGGCGAGCAGCTCCCGCGTGGTCCCGCCGGAGGGATCGGCCGCGCGGAGCGACGCGTGCTGCTGCGCGCGGTCCATGACGAGCAGCGCGAGCGGGCCGCCCTCCTGCCAGCGCACCGTGCACAGGTAGGGGAAGCGCGCGCGGTCCCACTCCACCCACACCGGCCGAGCGGACGGCGCGGACAGGTCGAGCACGGCGAGCGTCACTTCGGGGTTCGCGCGCCCGGGGCGCGGGTACGCGAAATCGATCGGCTCGGCGGCGGGATCCGACGGGTCGGCGATCCGCATGCGCTCGACCTTCGATTCGTCGGTCCGCTGCGCCGCGATGCGCTTCGAGTCCGGCGACCACCACCAGCCCTCGAACCGTCCCATCTCCTCCATCGCGAGGAAGTCCGGCATGCCCCAGCTCACCCGGTCGTTCTCGCGCGTCGTGAGCCGGCGTTCGGTGTTGCTCGCGACGTCGATCACGTACAGGTCGCCCTCGCGCACGCAGCCGACCTTCGTGCCGTCGGGCGACAGCCGCGCTTCGGCGGCGGGCGGACGCCCGGGCGCCAGTTCGCGCACGCGTCCCGTCGCGCGCTCGACCAGGAACAGCCGGCCCGAGAGCGGCACGAGCAGCTGGCGGCCGTCGGTCGAGAGCTGGAACGACACGATCCCGCGTGCGGCGAGCCGGAGCCGCTCGCGCCGCGCCCATTCCTCCTTCGTCATCCGCTCGTCGGCGCCCGCGAGGATCTGTTCCGCCGTGAGCAGCGTGCGTTCGCGACCCGTGCGCACGTCGAGCGCGTACAGGTTCGTCACGCGATTGCGGCCGTCGGGGGTGCGGAGGAAGAGCACCTCGCGAGCGTCGGGCGTGAGCGTCACGGACATCGGCGCGCCGGTGCGGAAGCGGTTCGTGGCGGCGTACTGGTCGAGCAGGTCCTCGGCGAGCGCGGCGCTCGGCGCGAACGCACACGCGGCCGCCGCGCACAGCACGAGCGAAACGGATCGGCGAACGACGGACGAAAGGCGCATGCGCGACTCCCGGGGCTCAGAGTCCGAACTGCGTGAGGTGATGATCCCAGTGGCGCCAGAAGAGGCGTCCCATCTTCGCCCCGCTCAAGGGGCCGAACGCCGGGTGCACCGTCGCAGCCTTCTCTTCGCCGTTCGCGACCAGCCGTCCCACGTTCGCCTTCAGCTCCGCGACGAGCGTCGCGAGTTCGCCGGGCGACTCGCTCAGGTACTGCGGCGCGGTCGGCGTGCTCTTCGGCCACGCCATGCCCGAGTCGATGATCAGCCAGTGGAACAGCGGCCAATGGAAGAACGGCGGCATCTTGCGCGGCGCGACCCGGATCTCCCCGAGCACGTTGCGCACCTGGGCGTTCAGGTGGAAGACCATCTGCTCGGGCGTCAGCGAACCCCACTGGCGCGGCGTCGCGCTCGTCAGCCGGTCGAGACGGGCGCACAGCGCGGTGCGCGCGGTTTCGTCGAAGATCGAGGGCATGGCGTCCTCCGGGGAGACGACGGACTACGTGAGCGGCTGGCCGCTGGTGCGCGAGATGCGCGGGCGCGGCACCTTCGCGAGTTCGCGGAACGGCATGTAGAACTCGCCGCCGAGCCGGCCGACCGGCCGCAGCTTTGCGGGATCCACCCGGCCTTCGGTCAGCACGCGCTCGTCCACGTGCGCGAGCACGATCTCGCCGACCAGGAAGAACGAGTTGCCGAGCGGGATCTCGCGGTGCAGGCGGCATTCGAGATGGATCGGCGACTCCTTCGCCGCGGGCGCCTGCACCTTCTCGGACGGCTCGGGCGTCAGCCCTGCGACCTCGAACTCGTTCACCTCCGCCGGCCACTCGCCCGCCGTCTGCACCATGGCGGGCAGCAGGTCCTCGTCCACCGCGTTGATCACGAACTCGCCGGTCTCACGAATGTTCCGCAGCGTGTCCTTGAGGTCCGCCCCGCGGTCCACGATCGCGAGCCCCACGAGCGGAGGCGCGCTCGAGATCGCGATGAAGTACGAGAACGGCGCGAGGTTGAGCCGGCCGTCCGTGCCGCGCGTGGAGACGAACGCGATCGGCCGCGGCACCACGGCACTGGTGAGGAACGAGTACATCTGCGGCAGGGCGATGTCGGCGGGATCGAGACGCATGGCGTGCGGGGTCGCTCCGTGTGGTGTGCCGTCGGGGAAAATCGTCGCGGGAGCCTGCCGCGCCCCGGCCGCGAGCGCAACCGTGGCGCAGCGCTCCGGCCGCCGTGAGCGATGCGCGGCTCTGGTCTAGTATGGCGGCGCATTTCCGCGCCCATCCCGCGGCTCGCATCCATCCCTCCCTCGCATGGAGAAGGGCATCGTGGAATTCCGGAAGATCACCATCGTGGGCGGCGGCGGCTTCATGGGCCGCTCACTCGCGCAGAAAATGGCTTCCAGCGGCATCGACGTGACCGTGCTGGAAGTCTCCGAAGACCGCATCGCGCACGCGCGCGAAGCCATGGCGAACAGCCTCGACGACGAACTCCGCAAGTGGGGCATCACGGCGAGCGAGAAGAAGGTCGTGCTCTCGCGCGTGACGTTCACCACCGACCCGACGCATGCGGCCGACTGCGATCTCGCGATCGAAGCGGTGCCCGAGGATCTCGCGCTCAAGCAGGCGGTCATGCTGCGGCTCGACGCCGTGTGCCGCCCCGAGACCGTGTTCGTGACGAGCACCTCCACGCTCAGCGTGACCGAGATCGCCGCGGCGTCCGGGCGCTCGGACCGCGTCGTGGGCATGCACTTCATGCACCCCGTCACGCGCAGCCGGATCGTCGAGATCGTGCGCGGGTCGGAGACGTCTGACGCCTCGTTCGCGAAAGCCACGGCGCTCGCGCGCACGCTGGAGAAGACGCTCATCGAGGTGTTCGAGTACCCGGGCTACGTGGTCACGCGCGCGATCCTGCCGTTCGTGAACGAGGCCATGCACATCGTCATGGAAGGCGTCGCGAGCGCCGAGGACGTGGACCTCGCGCTGCGGCTGGGCTACGAGTTCAAGATGGGCCCGCTCGAGTACGCCGACCGCGTCGGCCTCGACACGATGCTCGGCTGGATGGAGCACCTGTTCCACGAGCTCGGCGACTTCAAGTACCGCCCCTGCCCGCTGCTGCGCAAGATGGTCCGCGGCGGACACCTCGGCCGCAAGGCCGGGCGCGGGTTCTTCGAGTGGAAGGGCAACGAGCGCGTGCGCTCCGAGAAGGAGGCCTCGCGATGAAGGTGCTCGTCCTCAATTGCGGCTCGTCCTCCGTGAAGTACCAGCTGATCGAGACGTCGCTCGAACAGATCGAAGCGAACGCCGACGTCGTGATCGCGAAGGGCTCCGTGGACCGCATCGGCACCGGCAGCGCGGTGCACACGTTCCAGCCGGCCGGTCGCGCGAAGGTGACCGAATCCGGCGAGATCCTCGAACACCGCGAGGCGCTCACGCAGATCGTGCGCATGCTCACGCACGTCGAGAAGGGCGTGATCGCCTCCCCGGGCGAGATCGACGCCGTCGGCCACCGCGTCGTGCACGGCGGCGAGAAGTTCACGGCGTCCGCGCTGGCGACCCCCGAGGCCATCGCGGCCGTCGAGGCGTGCGTGCCGCTCGCGCCGCTGCACAACCCGCCCAACCTGCGCGGCTACGAGGCGGCGAAGCGCATCCTGCCCGACGTGCCGCACGCGCTCGTGTTCGACACGGCGTACCACCAGACGATGCCGCCCGTGTCGTACCTGTACGGCCTGCCCTACGTGCTGTACTCGCGCCACAAGATCCGTCGCTACGGCTTCCACGGCACCTCGCACCGGTTCGTCGGCTGGCGCTCGCGCCACCTGCTCGGCCGCCCGCGCGAGGAGACGCGGCTCGTGACCTGCCACCTCGGCAACGGCGCGAGCGTGTGCGCGATCGACCACGGGAAGTCGGTGGACACGAGCATGGGCTTCACGCCGCTCGAGGGCCTGCTCATGGGCACGCGCAGCGGCGACCTCGACGCGTCGGTCGTCTTCCACGTCATGCACGAGGAGGACCTCACCGAGCACCAGGTCACCACCATGCTCAACAAGCACTCGGGACTCTTCGGGCTCTCGGGCGTGTCGAACGACATGCGCGAACTGCTCGCCGAGGAGGCGAAGGGGCACGAACGCTCGAAGCTCGCGATCGACCTCTTCTGCTACCGCCTGCGCAAGTACGTCGCGGCCTACGCCGGCGCGATGGGGGGCGTGGACGCGGTGATCTTCACCGGCGGCATCGGCGAGAACTCGCCCGACATCCGCGCCCGGTCGCTCGCGGGGCTCGAGTTCATGGGCCTGGAGGTGGACGGAGCGAAGAACGCCGCCACGATCGGGACCGAGGCGGACGTCTCGGCCGCGGGCGCCCGCGTGAAGACGCTGGTGATCCCGACCAACGAGGAGCTGATCATCGCCCGCGACACCGTGCGACTGGTGGCGGGCGCGGAGAATCCCTAGCAAGCAGGGCCGATGGGCACGGGCGGCGCGGGAACGCCGTCCGTTCTCCCGGGGGTAGCAAAAGGGCGCATTGCGAAACGCGGACAAAATGCCGAAGCTGCCGTCGCAGCCCCGAAGGTGACCGCGATCGCTCAAGACACGAGCCGCGCGACCAGCGCGTCATGCAGGAAGGAGCCACATGATCCGCACGCTTCGTCTCGCCATGGTCATCGCCGCGTTCGCGACGGCCGCCATGGCGGTTTCATGCGCCCAGCAGACCTCCAAGTCCGCGGCCGACGCCGCGGCGGCCGCGCAGGCCGCCGCCGACTCCGCCAAGACCGCCGCGGCCGTGCAGCGCGGCCAGCACCTGTTCCTCTCGTACTGCGCCATGTGCCACGGCGACGGTGGCGCCGGTGACGGCGAAGCCGCCGCGCGCTTCGCACGCGACAGCGTGATGGTCGCCAAGCTCAACAACTCGGACCGCATGGACAAGATGACGCCCGAGGAGCTGCGCAAGGTGATCGCCGAGGGCGGCGGCAAGACCCACCGCTCCGACCTGATGCCGCCGTGGGCCATGCGCCTGTCGCCGGAGCAGATCGACGACCTCGTGCAGTTCGTGATGCAGCTGCGCTACATGAACCCGTCCGTGCCGTCCGCGACGCTCGCGGCGTACATGGCGGCGCCCGAGGGCGTGCCGGCCGACGGCCGTGCGCTGTTCGTGCACCACTGCGTGGCCTGTCACGGCTCGGAGGGCAAGGGCGACGGACCGTTCGCCGCCAAGCTGCTCGAGACCGCGAAGGTCCAGCCGCGCAACCTGACGGACGCGGTCTACTTCAAGGATCGCAAGGACTCCGACCTGTACGCGACGATCGCCCTGGGCGGCGGCCACTTCAAGAAGGCCGTGCAGATGCCCGCGTGGACGCAGACGCTGACGCCCGCGCAGATGAAGTCGCTGGTCGCTTACGTGCGGTCGATCTCGCAGACCGAATCGAAGTAGCGGCGCTCCCCGGCGCAGCAAGCGCGCGGCCCGGGTCGTGTGATCGCCCGGGCCCGCGGTGTGTTTCGAAGCCGTGCTTCAGTTCGTGACGACCATCTTGCGGGTCTGCGTGAAGCCGGGCGTGGTCAGGCGGTAGAAGTACACG
>JBGANH010000265.1:0-6222 GCA_044222365.1 Candidatus Eiseniibacteriota bacterium | reverse complement strand
ACGGCGAGCAGGTCGTACGCGCCCATGTGGCCGATGCGGAGCATCTTGCCCGTCCTGTGGTCCTGGCCGCCCGCGACCGTGATCGCGTGCACCTCGCGCAGCCGCTTGATCACCGCGGGGATCTCGATGCCGGCGGGCGGCTCGAGCGCCGTCACGCTGTTCGCGGGGCTCTTCGAGAAGAGCGTGAAGCCGAGCGCCTGCGCGCCGGCGCGCACGGCGGCGCCGAGCTTCGCGTGACGGCGATGGACGCCGTCGAGGCCCTCCTCCTTCATCATGGCGATCGCTTCCTGGACCGCGAACACGAGGCTCACCGGCGGCGTGAACGCGCTCTCGCCCGTCGGCAGTCCCTTGCGGGCCTTGCGCAGGTCGAAGTAGAAGCGCGGCAGCTTCGTGCCCTCGATCGCGTCGAGCGCCCACGGCGCGAGGCTCACGGTGGCGATGCCGGGAGGCGACATCAGGCCCTTCTGCGAACCGGTCACGATCACGTCCACGCCCCACGCATCCTGCGGCAGGGGATGCACGCCGACGCCGGTGATCGCGTCGACCACGAGCTTGCGTCCGCGCGCCTTCGTCACCTTCGCGATCGCCTCGATGTCGTGCAGCGTCGCGGTCGAGGTCTCGCTCTGCGTGGCGTACACCACGCGCAGGTGTTCGTCGGCTGCGAGCCGGCGATCGATCTCGGCGGGATCCACCGCGTGGCCCCACTCGCACACGACCGTCTCGCACGGCACGGCGTACGCCTTGCAGAGGTTCGCCCAGCGCTCACCGAACTTGCCGCCCACGATCGCCAGCGCCTTCTCTCCCGGCGAGAGCAGGTTCACCACGCACGCTTCCATCGCACCGGTCCCCGAAGCGGCGAGCATGAGCACTTCGCCCTCGGTCTGGTGAAGCCACTGCAGGTCCTTCGTCACCGCCGAGTAGGTCGCACGGAAGACTTCGGTGCGATGGTGCGGCGGGACCTGCGACATCGCGCGCAGGATCCTCACGGGGATCTCGACGGGTCCGGGCGTGAAGAGTCGCGGTCGGGTGCCGGCCTTCACGGAGGCGTTGGCGTAAGTGCTCATCGCGCGGTGCGTCCTTCCGGTGGGTTCAGTGGGCGTACTGCGTGGCGGGGTCGGTGGTGCCGTCCGAAGCGGACTTCGGCGCCGGACGCTCGAGCGCGTGCTCGAGCACTTCGTCCATCGTTTCGACCTCGACGAACGTGAGATCGGCGCGAACCTGCTCGGGAATCTCGGAGAGGTCCTTCGCGTTCGCCTTGGGCACGAGCACGGTCTTCATGCCCGCGCGGCGCGCGGCGACGGCCTTCTCGTTCAGGCCGCCGATCGGCAGCACCGTGCCGCGCAGCGTGATCTCGCCCGTCATCGCGACGTCGGCGCGCGTCGGCTGGCCGGTGAGCGCGGAGACGAGCGCGGTGGCGATCGTGATGCCCGCGGATGGACCATCCTTCGGCGTCGCGCCTTCCGGCACGTGCACGTGGACGTCGATCTCGCGGTGGAACCAGCGGTCGAGGCCGAGCTGTGCGGCGCGGCCGCGCGCGTACGACATCGCCGCCTGTCCCGACTCGCGCATCACGTCGCCGAGCTTGCCGGTGAGCACGAGGTCGCCCTTGCCGGGCAGAATCGACACTTCGATCGTGAGCAGTTCGCCGCCCGTCTCGGTCCACGCGAGCCCGTTCGCGACGCCGACGCGCGAGCCGCGCTCGACCGACGTGTCGAGCCACCGGCGCGGCCCGAGCAGCTTGCCGAGCATGGCCGGCGTCACCTTCACCGGCTTGTCGAGCTTGCCCTCGGCCTTCTTCTTCGCGACCTTGCGACAGAGTCCCGCGATCTCGCGCTCGAGGTTGCGAACGCCCGCCTCGCGCGTGTAACCGTTGACGAGGTCGCGCAGCGCCGCGTCGGCGACGCTCATGTCCGCCGCCTCGAGGCCCGCGGCCGCAAGTTGCTTCGGCAGCAGGAAGCGCTTGGCGATCTCCACCTTTTCGGTCTCGAGGTAGCCGGGCAGGCGAATCACCTCCATGCGGTCCACGAGCGCCGGCGGAATGGTGTACAGCGAGTTGGCCGTGCAGACGAACATGACCTGCGAGAGGTCGAAGTCCACCTCGAGGTAGTGGTCGTTGAACGTGTGGTTCTGCTCCGGATCGAGCACCTCGAGCAGCGCGCTCGAGGGATCGCCACGATAGTCGGCGCCGAGCTTGTCGATTTCGTCGAGCAGGAAGACGGGATTGCGGCTGCCCGCGCGGCGCAGGTTCTGGATGATGCGCCCCGGCATCGAGCCGATGTACGTGCGGCGATGGCCGCGGATCTCGGCCTCGTCGCGCACGCCGCCGAGCGCGACGCGGATGAAGCGCCGCCCGAGCGCACGGGCGATCGACTTGCCGAGCGACGTCTTGCCCACGCCGGGCGGGCCGACGAAGCACAGGATCGGCGCCTTGTTCTTGCCCGTGAGCTTGAGCACCGACAGGTACTCGACGATGCGCTCCTTGACCTTCTTGAGCCCGTAGTGGTCCTCGTCGAGCACCTGCTCGACGTTGGCGATGTCGAGGTTGTCCTTCGTCACCGTCCGCCACGGCAGGCCGGAGAGCCAGTCGATGTAGCTGCGCACGACCGTCGCCTCGGGCGACATGAAGCTCATGCGCGAGAGCCGCTCGAGCTCCTTCACCGCGCGCGCCCGGACTTCGCGCGGCATCTTCGCCTTCTTGATCGCGGCTCCGAGCTCGTCGATCTCGTTCGAGAACTCGTTCTGGTGCCCGAGCTCCTTGCGGATCGCCTTGAGCTGCTCGTTGAGATAGAACTCCTTCTGGTTCTTGTGCACCTGCGAGCGCACCTGGCCCTCGATCTTGCGCTCGAGGCGCACGATCTCGAGCTCGCCGGCGAGCGTTTCGGCCAGCAGCCGCAGCCGCGACTCGGTGTCGGCGCACTCGAGCAGACGCTGCTTCACCGGCACCTTCACGAGCAGGTGCGACGCGATCGTCAGCGCGAGCTGGACCGGATCGCTGATCGCGGCGGTCGTCGCCAGCACCTCGTCGGGAATGCGGCGGTTGAGGTGCACGTAGTCCTGGAACATCTGCAGCGCGTTGCGCTGGAGCGCCTCGGTCTCGGGGCCCGTGTGCACGTCGTCGACGAGCGTCGCGACCGACACCATGTAGAAGTCGGTCGACCACTGGAAGCGCTGCACCTGCGCGCGGCAGAGGCCCTCGACCAGCACGCGCATGCTGCCGTCGGGCAGCCGGAAGAGCTGCAGCACACGCACGATCGTGCCCACCTTGAAGAGCTCGTCGTGCTGCGGATCGGCGACGTCGCCGCGCGTCTGCGCGGTCACGAACAGCACGCGGTCGCGCGCGACGGCCTTCTCGATCGCGTTGATCGACGGCAGCCGGCCGACGAGCAGCGGGATCGTCATGTACGGGAAGACGACGACCTCGCGCAGCGGCAGCAGCGGCAGCCGGTCCGAGAACGTGAACGTCTCGTCCCCGCGGGTGATGCTCAGCCGTCCGCCCGCCTCCGGCTCCGCGGCGCGCGCGGAACGGCGCGGCGCCTTCTCCTTCACGACGGAACGGGCGGGGCGCTTGCGTCTGGGCTGGGTGGCCAAGCGGACTCCTTTGCGGGGGAAATACGTCGGGCCGGTCGCGAGAGCGGCCGGCCCGGCGTCCGTGTTGCGATCGGGGCGATGCCCCGGCGGGTCAGGCTTCCTTGCGACGCTTTTCGCGCTCGCCGCGGAACGTCAGGAGCGGCGGGGCGCCGTTGAGGATGCACTCCTTCGAGATCGTGCAGCCGATCACGTCCGAACGCGAAGGGATGTCGTACATCACTTCCAGCATCGCTTCTTCGATCACCGCGCGCAAGCCTCGCGCGCCGGTGCCGCGCTGGATGGCGAGCGACGCGATCGCGTGCAGCGCGTCCTCGGTGAAGTCGAGCTTGACGCCCTCCATCTCGAGGAACTTCGCGTACTGCTTCGTGATCGCGTTCTTCGGCTCGGTGAGGATGCGCACGAGCGCCTCCTCGTCGAGCGAGTCGAGCGTGCCGACGACCGGGAGGCGGCCGACGAGCTCGGGAATGAGGCCGTAGCGCAGCAGGTCCTCGGGCTCGACCAGCGACATCAGTTCGCCGGTGTTGCGCATCTTCTTGCTCTTGATGTCCGCGCCGAAGCCCAGCACCTTCTCGCCCACGCGACGCTCGACGACCTTGTCGAGTCCTTCGAAGGCGCCACCGCAGATGAACAGGATGTCCTTCGTGTTCACCTCGATGTACTTCTGCTGCGGGTGCTTGCGGCCGCCCTGCGGCGGCACGTTGGCCACGGTGCCTTCGAGGATCTTCAGCAGCGCCTGCTGCACGCCCTCTCCCGACACGTCGCGCGTGATGCTCGGGTTCTCGCTCTTGCGCGAGATCTTGTCGATCTCGTCGATGTAGACGATGCCGTGCTCGGCGTTGACCAGGTTGAAGTCCGCCGACTGCAGCAGCCGCACGAGGATGTTCTCGACGTCCTCGCCCACGTAGCCGGCCTCGGTCAGGCTCGTCGCGTCCACGATCGCGAACGGCACCTTGAGCACCTTGGCGAGCGTGCGCGCGAGCAGCGTCTTGCCGGTGCCCGTGGGGCCGATGAGCAGGATGTTCGACTTCTCGAGCTCGACCTCGTTGGCGCCGGACGGCGAGTAGATGCGCTTGTAGTGGTTGTACACCGCCACCGCGAGCGTCTTCTTGGCGCGGTTCTGCCCCACCACGTACTCGTCGAGCACTCGCTTGATCTCGGAGGGCTTGGGCAGCTGGCCGGTGGCCGACGGCTGCTCGCGTTCGATCTCGCCCTCGAGGATGTCGTTGCACAGCTTCACGCACTCGCTGCAGATGTACACCGACGGCCCCGACACGAGCCGGGCGACTTCGTCCTGGCCGCGGCCGCAGAAGGAGCAGCGAATGGGATGAGGCGTGGCGATGCGCTTCTTCATGTGTTTCCGTCCCCGAGCCTGCCTGGGCTGCGCGAGGCGGCCGCGCAGGCGGCCGCCCGGGATCCGTCGGCTACTTGCGCTTCTCGATGATCTCGTCGATCAGGCCGTACGCCTTGGCCTCCTCGGCGCTCATCCAGTTGTTGCGGTCGCAGTCCTTCAAGACCTTGTCGAACGGCTGGCCCGTGTGCTTGGACAGGATGTTGTAGAGCGTGTCCCGCATCTTGGCCATTTCCTTCGAGTACAGCTCGATGTCCGTGTACTGGCCCTGCGTGCCGCCGAGCGGCTGGTGGATCATCACCCGCGCGTTCGGGAGCGCGTAGCGCTTGCCCGTCGCGCCGGCCGCGAGCAGCACCGACGCCATGCTGGCGGCGACGCCGAGGCACAGCGTGGAGACCTGCGGCTTCACGAACTGCATCGTGTCGTAGATGGCCATGCCCGCGGAGATCATGCCGCCGGGGCTCTGGATGTACAGGTTGATCTCGCGATCGGGATCCTCGGCTTCGAGGAAGATCATCTGCGCGACGACGAGGTTCGCCACCGTGTCGTCGATCGGAGTCCCGATGAAGATGATGCGGTCCTTGAGCAGCCGCGAGAAGATGTCGTAGGCGCGTTCACCACGGCCGGTTTGTTCGACGACGATCGGTACGAGACCCATCCGGTTGGACCTTTCCCCTGTTCGGTCACCCGAGCCGCGTCCCGCGGCTCCCCTGCACGAACCCTAGCGGACCGCCGCCTCCGGAGCCCGCAGGGGCTCCTCGCGCAGCTGCGCCGCCTCGATCACCCTGTCCATCGCCTTCCGCTCGACGATCGTCTCGCCGAGCGACCGGCGCCGTTCCGCCGACTGGTACCGCGCCCGGATCCGCGACGCCTGCCGCGGGTCCGCCGCGCACATCCGGTCGATGTCCGCCGCGATCTCCTCGTCGGACACCGTGATGTTCTCCTGCTTCGCGATCGCCCCCAGCAGCAGTTCGCGGCGCAGCGACCGGTCCACACCGGGACGGTAGTGCTCCTCGAGCTGCTTCTGCAGGTCCTCGCCCACTTCCCGCCCGCCCGTCTGTTCCCGGATCACCTGCCGCAGCATGTACTCCAACAGGCGCGCCGGCATCTCGAACGGGTTGTGGCGGATCAACTCCTCGATGGCCATGCCTTCGAGTTCGCGCCGCACCCGCACGCCGTCCTCGCCTTCGAGGTTCTGGCGCACGCGGTCGCGGAGCTCGCTCAGCGAGCCCAGCCGGAAAAGCTCTCGCGCGAAGTTATCGTCCACGTCGCGCAACTTCTTCTCT
>JBGANH010000264.1:0-6313 GCA_044222365.1 Candidatus Eiseniibacteriota bacterium | reverse complement strand
CGCGCCGCGCCGAGAATCCATCGCAAGCAGGCCTCCTGACACGCCACGATCTAAGCGGGCGAAAGCCCCGCGTGTGGGGGAGGCCTATTTTCTTGCTCCGCGCCCCCGACGAGGCGTTCGTTGAGCAGGTCATACGCAGTGCTCCTGAATGGTGGCTTCGTGCGCCGCCGACTCGAACTCGGACCTCGAAAGCCGCGAGGCGACGATCGCCGCGGCCGTCGGATATTCCCCGGGGCCGCGCAGGTGCTGGCGCATGTCGAGGGACTCGAGGCGGACCATCGGCTCCGCGGCCTCGTCCGCCATCGCATCTACTTCTACGACTCGCCGCCCTTGGCGGGCGTTCAGCGCAACCCCATCGATGGTGGAACTTTCGACTTCGCTCGACATCCGGAGTACGAACAGAACAAACAACTCCAAGGGGACTTGGCTCAAGCGCCGGATGTCGCGGTTCGTCGCGGCGAACTCAAGTTCCGTGGATGGCGGGTGCGAGCCAGCAGCATGCGCGAAGTGACGGCGGTGCCTCGGTTGCTCACTGCCGGCGATCTCGTGCCCGATGTCGAGCAGAAGGGTGTCGATCTTCGCATCGGCATCGACATCGCCCTGCTCGCACTGCGACGCGTCGTGAACATCGTCGTCCTGGTGACTGGCGACAGCGACCTCGTTCCGGCCATGAAGCTCGCTCGAAGGGAAGGCCTGAAGGTCTACCTGGACACCATGGGGCACAACGTGGCGAGGTCCTTCACGGAGCATGCGGACTACGTGTTCCCGCCGCGCCTCAAGTCCTGACGATTCTGCTCACCCCGCCCCCGCGGAGCACCGCCGCCATCCGCCGCTGTCACGATTGCCGCATGCCCATGGAGCACCTGCGCGGGCGCCTCTGGTACCGCGCGTGCGGGCTGTCCAACGTCTGGCTCGCCGATCTCGAGTACCGCACCTGCCCGCTGTGCGGGTGCCTCGACTACCGGGTGCCCGAACAGCGTTCGCTCACACGCCGATTGATCGAAGCGGTGATCTACAAGACCACGCTCCTGCGCGGCGAGGAAGTCCGATTCCTGCGGGTGCAGCTCGCGCTGTCCGTGCACGATCTCGCCCCGATGCTGGATCTCACTTCGGACCAACTCCAGGCCGTCGAGCAGGGCACGCGTTCGACCGAGCCGACCGAGGATCTCCTGCTGCGGCTCGTCGTCTCGCAACAGTGCCTGCGCTGCCGCTTTCCCATGGAACGCCTGAAGCTCATCGACCCCACCCGCGCCGACGCCGCTCGCGTGCTGCTCAAGCTCACTGGCCGCAAGTGGCAGATGGTGAGTGTGTCCGCCTGACGCCAAACCGCGCTCGCAACCCACAAACAGCATCGCCCCCGAGGCAGGCACCACCCTCGGGGGCTTCTCTGTTCCCGGCCGAACGACTACGCCTTCACGTCCTGCTTCTGGAACTCCGGCGCGTTGTGGTCGAAGTCCCACAGCATCACGGGCTCGATCCCGAACGTGCGCACGAACGCGTACACCTGGCCGCGGTGGTGCAGGTACTCGTCGTGGATGAATCCCAGAATCGCGAAGCCGGGGAACGGCTCGCCCCACGGGGTCTTCACCAGCCCGCCGATCTGCGCGTCGGTCAGGCCCTGCGCCACGGTGTTCGACGCGGTCCAGGTCTCGGCCATGTACGCCAGCAGCTGCGCCTTGGTCTTCACCTTCTCGAGCACCGACTTCTCCACGCTGTCGCCCAGCGAACCGCTGACCACGCCCTCGACCATCTGGCGCATGCCCGAGTACATGTGCACCACGATCTCGAGCGCCGAACGCATGCCGGTGATCGGCTTCGCGTTCAGCTGCTCGTCGGTCAGCTGGTCCACGACCCGCAGCGTGATGCCGTGGCGAAGACGCAGCATTTCCCAGTTCCCCAGATGGACCTGCTTGTTCACGAGAGGCTCCTTGTCGAAGATGAGTCCTGCGGCGGTCCGTCCGCCGCGACGCCAGGCACACTAGGCGGCTACCCTGACAGACCGTGTCACCTTTGTGGAGTCCCATGTTCCGCGCGGAAATCACGCCGTGAAACGCAGCGAACGACTGCACGCGATCACCGAATACATGCGCCGCCGCCGCACGCCGGTCACGGTCGCCGACCTCGCGCGCCATTTCGAGGTGGACGAACGCACGGTGTTTCGCGACCTCGCGGCGCTCCGCGAACAGCACGTGCCCATCGTCGGCGAGCCCGGCCGGGGCGGGGGACTCCAACTGCACCGCGACTACCAGATGCCGCCGCTCGCGCTCTCGGTCGACGAGGCCGTCAGCCTGTGGCTGTCCTACCGCTTGGCCGGCGTGCTCGGCGGCCTGCCCGCCGGCCGCGCGCTCGCGCCCGCCGTGGACAAGGTGCTCGGCTCGGTCCCACGCGAGCGCCGCGCGGCGATCCTCGCGGTCATCGAACGTATCGTGGTGGCGCGCCCCGCGGGCGCCGAACTCGTGAGCGCGTCGCAGCCGCTCGAAGCCGCCACGTATCGCGCCTGCGAGCAGGCGTTCATCGCCGGCCACGCGCTCGAACTCGAGTACTGTGACCGCCACGGCCGGCCGAGCACGCGCGTGGTCGAGCCGCACGGCCTGCTCGTCGCGGCGCCGCTCTGGTACCTGCTCGCGCACGACCGGCTCCGCGGCGAGCCCCGCATGTTCCGCATGGACCGCATCCGGGCTGCCGCCGCCCGGCCGCAGGATCGCTTCGAGCCCCGGGACCCGCGCAAGCTGTTCGCCGAAATCGAGAAATACGATCTCGAGGTGAGGGAGTAGCGGTCCGGCATTTTCGAGGTTGCTCCGGCCGGCGAAATGGCCGACAACTTGCGGGCACTCCTCCGGCGTTCCACGCGGACCGCCGCGGTGCTACCTTGCCCGCACCCCTCGCGGACTCCTCCACCCACGGCCATCGTCCGGACGCTTCTCCATCCTCCGGCCCCGGCGGTTGCAGGAGATTGCGATGCTCGCATGGAAGCGTGCGCCCCTCGCGGCGCTGTTCGCCCTCGCGCTCCTCTGCGCGAACTCTTCGGAAGCGCTCGCCGCTCCGCCTTCGGCGGCTCGCTTCGCCGCGGTTCGCTCCGGCGCGCAGCACTCGCCCGGCGCGCTCTCGGCGCAGACCGCGGTCGACGCGCTCGGCCACTCGTTCTTCTCGTGGACGGACACGCGCGGACCCTGGGGCTCGGGCATCTTCGTGCAGCGCGTGAACGCCGCCGGCAGCCTCGATTGGGGCCAGCCGGGCATTCCGGTTTCCGTCGCGGTCGGCTACCAGTCGAACTCGCACGTGCTGCCTGACGGCTCGGGCGGCGTGTGGGTCGTGTGGCAGCACGATCCCACCGACGACATGCTCTCGACCGACGTCTACGTGCAGCACTTCGACACGAACGGCGCGCCGAGCTTCGCCGCGAACGGTCTCGCGGTGTGCACGGCGACCGAGCGTCAGTCCGAGCCGCAGATCGTCTCCGACGGCGGGACCGGCGTGTACGTCGTGTGGCAGGACCGTCGCGCCGGCGTCTCCAACACGAACGTCTACGCACAGCACGTCACCGCGCTCGGCGCGGTGTCGTGGACGGCCGACGGCGTCGCGGTCTGCACGGCGAGCCGCGATCAGCTCTCGCCTGCGCTCGTCGAGGACGGCACGGGTGGAGCGATCGTCGCGTGGACCGACCTGCGTGTCGCGGATGACCAGGAACGCATTTACACGCAGCGCTTCGACGCCACGGGCGCGATGCTCTGGACCGCGAACGGTGTCCCGGCCACGACGACGTACGTGGACCAGTTCCAGCCGTCCGCGGTCTCCGACGGCGCGGGCGGAGTCTTTCTCGTGTGGGCCGAGATGACGCCCTCGCTCACCGACGTCGAGATCCGCGGCCAGCGCCTGAGCGCGGCCGGCACCGCACGTTGGGGCGTGGACGGGCTCACGGTCTGCACCGATCCGGCGCCGCAGTTCTGGCCGCGCGCGATCTCCGACGGCGCGCACGGCATCGACGTGCTGTGGGCCGACGACCGCGCCGACGCCCAGCACGACTTCTACGCGCAGCGCCTCGACTCCACCGGCGCGCTGCAGTGGGCCGCCACGGGCGTCGCGGTCTGCGCCGATCCGAACGCGCAGGCGGACCCATATCTCGCTCCGGACGCGACGGGCGGGTTCATCGCGGTCTGGCGCGACCTGCGCGCCTCGGCGGAGGCCGACCTCTACGCGCAGCGCGTGAACGGCTCCGGCGTCGCGCAGTGGACCGCGAACGGTCTCGTGGTCGCCGCGGGACGCGGCTACCAGTTCGATCCGGGCATCGCACCGGACGGCGCCGGGGGCGCGGTCGTGTCGTGGACGGACACGCGCAGCCGTCTCGACCAGGACCACTACGCCCAGCGGCTCGACGCGAGCGGCGCGCCGCAGTGGGCGAGCGGCGGGCTGGCGGTCAACGAAGTGGGCGTGCAGTCGCGCGTCGTGGCGGCCGCGGTGGGCGGCGGCGCCACGGCGATCGCGTGGATCGAGAAGCGTGCGGGTGAGTACGACGTTCGCGCGCGCATGCTCGACGCGAACGGCGCCGCGCTCTGGAACGGCCGCGGCGTGTGCGTCGCCACGGACCTGCAGAACTCGCCGGCGATCGTCGCCGACGGTACGGGCGGCGCGATCGTGGCGTGGACCGACCAGCGCGCGGGCGGGAACCCGCTGCTGTACGCGCAGCGCTTCGACGGCTCGGGCGCCATGCTGTGGACCACGGACGGCGTGCCGGTGTCCGACGACACGTCGTACGCGTACCCGCCGCAGCTCGTGGCTGACGGCGCGGGTGGCGCGATCGTCGTGTGGGAGCACCGCGAGCTGGGCGTCTGGAAGGTACGCGCGCAGCGGCTCGACGGCGCCGGCGCCCCGCTCTGGGGCGCGGCGGGCGTGTCGCTCGCGGACGACGCGACCGAGTTCGGCAACGCGCGTGCGGTCACGGACGGCGCGGGCGGCGTGATCGTGGCGTACCAGCACGATCCGTACGGCTTCCCGCTGGTCACGCTCGTGCAACGCCTCGACGCCTCGGGCGCGCGGCCGTGGGGCGCGTTCGGGCTGCCGCTGAACCACGCGGGCTGGGGGCAGCTCGATCCCGCGATCGCGGCGGACGGTCTCGGCGGCGCCATCGTCGCGTGGACGGACCTGCGCGCGGCCGACGCGGCGATCTACGCGAGCCGCGTGCGCGCCGACGGCACGACGGTGTGGGGCAGCGACGGCACCGCGCTCACGACGACGTCCTCGGGGCAGGGCAACGTGGCGATCCTGTCCGATGGCGCGGGGGGCGCGACGTTCGCCTACACGATCTCGGGCGTCGGCGGCATGTACGACGTCGCCGCCCAGCGCTTCGATTCCACCGCGACGCGCGTCTGGAACAACGGCGGCCGGCTCGTGTGTGACGCCGCCGACTACCAGCTCGAGCCGAAGCTCGCCGCCGGCGGCGCGGGCGACGTGTTCGTGACGTGGTCGGACTTCCGCAACGTGAACGACTGGAACATCTACGCGCAGCGGCTGAACGCCATCGGCGTGGCGCAGTGGACGGCGAACGGCATCGCCGTCGCCGACACGGCCTGGGACCAGTGGACGTGCACGCCGATGCCCGACGGCGCGGGCGGCGCGGTGCTCGTGTGGCTCGACCGGCGCGACACGGGCCGTGGGCACGCCTACGCGCAGCGACTCGACGTGAACGGCGTGGCGCAGTGGGGCACGGGTGGGCTCGTGCCGACGCTGCTGTCGCTCGCGCGCATGCACGCGTCCTCCGACGTCACGCACCTCGAATGGTGGGCGGGCAACAGCGTGCTGCTCACGGTCGAGGTCGAACGCCGCGAGACGAACGGCGACTGGGAGCCGCTCGCGACGCTCACGGGCGACGGCACGGGGCTGTTCGTGTACGACGACCGCTCGATCACGCCCGGCCGGCGCTACGCCTACCGCGTGAGCGTGGTGAGCGGCGGCGCGCCGCAGAGCAGCGCCGAGACGTGGGTGGACGTGCCGGTGCGTTCGCGGCTCGCGCTCGCGGGCACGTGGCCGAACCCGGCGCGGCGCGAGCTGCGCGTGGCGTTCGCGCTCACGGGCCGCGCTCCGGCGCGGCTGGAACTGCTGGACGTGGCGGGTCGGGTCGCGAAGCGCTGGACGCTCGACGGGTTCGGCGCGGGCGAACACGCGGTCGAACTGGGCGACACCCGCAGCTTCTCGCCGGGCGTGTACGTGCTGCAGCTGACCGAGGGCGCTTCGCGCACGCAGCGCCGGGTGACGATCGTGAAGTGAGGTGAGGCGGGGTGGGGGATACAGGCGGCGGCCGGGGGGCAAGCTCCCGGCC
>JBGANH010000263.1:0-6331 GCA_044222365.1 Candidatus Eiseniibacteriota bacterium | reverse complement strand
CCCCGGGGCGGATCAGGACGCGGCAGCATAGCCTGCCGGGCGGGGGCGGCGCATCTGGGGCGACATCTGGGGCGACGAGCGTCGCGACGGTCGTCGCCGATCCCGCTCGCGTTCGTGGCGCGTCCCTCCGCGATCACACGTCCCGGCCGGCGCCGCGCGTGGCGCCTCCCGATGCGACGACCACGCAGAGCACCGCGATCCACTGCGATCCGCGCAGCGACTCGTGCAGCACGAGCAGGCCGACGAGCGCTGCCACCGCGGGCTCGAGGCTCATCAGGACGCCGAAGACGCGCGGCGGGATCGTGCGCAGTGCTTCCAGCTCCACCGAGTACGGGACCACCGACGACAGCAGCGCGACACCGAACCCCGCCGCGAGCACGCCCGGCTGGAGCAGCGCCGCGCCGCCGGCCACCACACCGAAGGGCGCCACCACGAGCGCCGCGACGGCCATCCCGAGCGCGAGCCCGTTGCCCTCGGTCGTCTCCCGTCCGAGCGCCGCGCTGAGCAGGATGTAGAGTCCCCAGCACGTTCCCGCGGCGAGCGCGAACAGGCAGCCCACGAGGTCGAGTTGGCCGCGACCTTCCATGAGCAGGACCACGCCGCCCGCCGCGAGCAGCGCCCACACGACGTCGAGACCGCGCCTCGATCCGGCGAGCGCCACGGCCAGCGGTCCGAGGAACTCGATCGTCACCGCGATCCCGAGCGGAATCCGCGCGAGCGAGAGGTAGAAGCACAGGTTCATCGATCCGAGCACGACGCCGTAGCCGAGCACCACGCTCCACGTGCGGCGGCTCATGCGCAGCGAAGGGCGCCACCACAGCATCAGCACGACCGCGGCGAAGCCGATGCGCAACGCGACGGTCCCGAGGCTGCCCACGACCCCGAACAGGTGCTTGGCGATCGCCGCACCCATCTGCACGCTGAGGATGCCGAGCAGCACCAGCACCGGCGGTGGTATCGCGCCGAGCGCGCGCCCCGCCCGCGTGGTCGGGGCGTGGCGGGCCGGGTCGTCGTTCGGGCGTTCGTCGGTCTTCATCGGGACCATCCGAGGTCGGGCAGGGCCATGCGCGGTCCCGGCTGACGGCGTCGAACGCCGGCGGTCTCGGGGCGGATCGGGACGCGGCAGCATAGCGTCACGCGAACCCGGCCTGCACGGCGCGCCGGGGCGGCGCGGGCTCCGCGGCGTGCCGTCACGACCGCCGAGGCGAGCTCAAGTCGCGCGTGCCCGCGCCTCGACGGAAGCGCGGCGCAGGACGACGCGGAGCGAGACGAACACCGAGAGCACGATGAGCCCGACCGCGCTCGTCCACACGGCCGGATACCCGAAGTCCTGCGCGAGGCACCAGGGATCGCCCCGCGCGCCGGTCGCGAGGCCCACGGTCTCGCACACCACATCGAACGTCGGCCGCAGACAGAGCAGCATCAGCGCGACGCCGAGCGCGAACGCGCCCGCGGGGCGCCGGCCGCGCAGCGCGAAGAAACCCACGACGACGCTCACCAGGTCCAGGACGTAGGGCGCACTCGTCGTCACGAGCTGCTGCCACCACGCGTCGAGCCCGTGCGGCGTGATCCACGCCCGCCCGAACTCGCCGCGCCAGAAGCTCGGGATGAGCTTCACCTGCGTCACTGTGCCCCCCATCGCGAGCGCGCCGAGCACGTGGCTGAGTTCGTGGATCGGCGCGTAGGTGAGGTACCACAGCACCGGAATCACCAGCAGGCACGAGATGGTGACGCGCTGAGGCCAGCGCCCCTTCAGGTAGAGGAGCAGCAATGGCGCGACGATGGTCAGCAGGATCTCGAGCGTGACCAAGGGTGGTCACCTCATCGCGTGGGCCGGCGTATGCCGCCGAGAGCAGCCACCTTCACTTCTGGGTGCCCGAGGGCGCCGGCTCCCGGTTGGACAACCACAGCCCGAGGTGGACGAGCGAGAACACCGCTTCCACCGCGGCGGCCTGCAGGATTCCCGGGCCGGCGAATCCTCTCAGGAACTCGCGAACGCTGAGCACGGCCAACCCCGCCATGCTGATGCCGACCGCCAGCGCGATCGCCTGGCGTGCGCTCGAGGGAGCCGCGTTCCTGCCGGTGAAGGTGAGCACCGCGAACCCCAGCATCAGCATGCTCGCGCGCCGGCCCAGGAAGTACGCCGACTCGCTCCCGGCCACGCCGACGCCGGCCAGCAGCGCCTGAGGCGCGAACAGCAGCACCGCGAACAGGCACAGATACAGCACCGTCGTTGCGTCACTCACGATCCGGTACGTGCCCGGCTTCCTGAAGCCATCGATCAGAGCCACTTCGATCTCCTGTGTGAAGGTCCCGTTGCGTCCTCACGGCGAACCCGGGGGATCGATTTCAGCCGGCGGCCAGCGGCACGGTCGGGTGCCTGCCAGACGACTTCGGAGCCGCCGAGACGGTCCTCATCCCGACCGAAGGTGAGATCGTTCGGCTTCCCGGCGAGCGGATCGGCCACGCCGCGAAGCTCCTCGAGCCCCGCCGACGCGTGCACCGCGTCCGCATCGCGAAGTCGCTCGACGACGCGGGTCGGCCCGTGCCAAGCAGAGCCGACTCTGGCGTCCCGTCAGCGGGCCGTCACGTCGCCGGCCTCCGTCGAGACAACCGCTTCGCCGCATCGGAGCGGACGACGAGCGCGCTCTCGCCCTTCGCGGGCGGCGGGATGCGCGCGTGCTCCACGGCCGCCTCGACGAGCGCCACCACGTCGGGATGGGCCAGCCGGCGAGCCGATTCGATCTCCACGTAGCGCGCCTGCTTGCCCGAGCCGCGCAGGAGACGCTTCGGATCCGGCAGTCGCGGACTGTTCGCGAGATACAGACGCACGCCGTGCGCACGCGCGGCGATCGTCACGATGCCGTCGATCCCGTGGTCCGTCGGCGAGTACGCGATGACGAGCGAGCTCGCGTAGTCGTACACGAGCTCGTGGCACGTCGGGAACCGCCGCCGCAGTGCGGCGCGGACCGCGGCGTACAGCTTCCGCACGTCCGGCTCCAGCTTCGCCATGAACGCTCGGAGCTGCGATTCCGGAGTGGGCTTCGAGCGATCGGGTTTCGCGGTCACGACGTCCTCCGGTGCGACGGGTCTACGCCTCGTCGTAGGCCTTCTCGAGCGCCGCGACGTCGAGCTTCACCATCGTCATCATCGCGTCCATCACGGCCTTCACCTTGGTGGGGTTCTCGTCACCGATCAGCTCGGTGAAGCGTCTCGGGACGATCTGCCACGAGAGGCCGAACGGATCCTTGATCCAGCCGCATGCCGTGGGCGTCGCTCCCGCCTTCACGAGCTTGTCCCAGTACTCGTCCACCTCGGCCTGGTCCGCGCAGTCGACGTAGAGCGAGACACCTTCCGAGAAGCTGAAGTACGACCCTCCGTTGTAGCCCATGAAGCGCTGGCCACCCACGACGAACTCGGCGGAGTTGACGGGGCCGCCCTGCCCCGTGCGGGCGACGTCGAGCACCTTGGAGTCCGGAAACGTCGCGGTGTAGAACGCGATCGCCGCTTCGAGCTGGTCGTTGAACATGAGGAACGGCGTCACTTTGTTCATGAGGGCGTCTCCTGTGCGAAGGCGATGCTCTTCTGCGGCCAACTCGAAGTGAATGGACTCGCGCCGCGGCCCGGGTGGCGCCGCGCGGCCGGACGCCCGACATGCACGCGAGCCGTGCCGCGGAACGTACCCTACACGCGCAGCAGGCCGCGGAAGCCGCGCGCCGCGTAGTAGGACTCGGCGCCGTTGTGGTAGACGAAGACCTTGCCGTAGCGACGGTCGCAGAAGAGTGCGCCGCCGAGCGCACGCACGTCGTCGGGCGTCGCCACCCAGCTGGACGTCCGCGTGTCGAACTCGCCGACGCGCTGCAGCGCGCGGTACTGCTCCTCGGTGAGCAGCTCGATGCCGATCGCCGCCGCTGCGTCGAGCGCATTGCCCTTCGGCTTGTTCTCCTTGCGCGAGGCGAGCGCCTTCGCATCGAAGCACAGACTGCGACGGCCCGCCGGGCTCTCGGCGGAACAGTCGCAGAAGAGAACTCGATCGGTGCGCTCGTCGCCGCCGATCACGTCGGGCTCGCCGCCCGTGCTCTCCATCCGCGCCAGCACCTCGAGCGCCTTGGGAGCAGCCTGCAGCCGGGCCTCGACGGACTTCCACGTCAGCCCCTCGTGCCGGCCCGGGTGCTTCTCGAACCGGACCTTCAGCGTCGCCATCAGGTCGTCACTCACGCTTCCCTCCTCTCGTCACACGACGCCGACGGGTTGCCCGAGTTCGCGAGCCTCGTGCGGATCTCGCGAACCGGCGCACGGCGGCTCCTACACCAGCGGGTCGAACATGAACGCGCGCAGCTCCTGTTCGCAGCGGCAGGCTCTCGCAATGCGCGCGGCCCACGCGACAGCTTCTTCGCGCGTCGGCAGCTCGAGCACGGTGAAACCGCCGTCGAGCGAAGGCGCCCACGGATAGCCGCCGTCAACGATCGCGCCATCGGCCGAGACGCGCACGGGCGGCACGGCTTCGTCGATGCCGCCCGCGAACACGAACACGCCCGCGGCCTTCGCCTCGTCGATCACGGCATGCGCGTCGCGGCTCACGGCTTCCCACTCGCCGTCGGGCGGGTTCATGGCGGAGCTGGGAAACGAAATCAGGTACTTGGACATGGCGTTCACCTCGACTCGGGATTCGGGACGGCCGTGAAACGGTCGTGCAGGGAATAGAGGTAGCAGTCTTCGGCGTCACCACCGGCAACGAAGGTGCCCTTCACCTCACGCAGGCGCGTGAAGCCCACCTTCTCGAGCAGTCGAATGGAGGCGTGGTTGCGCTGAAGGACCTCGGCCCGAACCTCCTCGATGCCGAGAACGCGGAACGCGTAGTCACATACGAGGCGCGCCGCCGCGGTCCCGACTCCCCTGCCCCAGTGCGATCGGCCGACGACGACGCCGAGGTCGGCCGAGGCGAGTCCGGGCAGGAGGCCCAGGCCCACCGTTCCCACGCTCGGCGTCTCGTCGGGGAGGACGATCGCCCATCGGATGCCCCTCCGGTTCAGCAGGTGCTCGCGGTGTCGCTGCAGCCACGAGACGCCCTGCTCGACGGACTCCGGCACGGGGTCGCCCGCGAGGTCGGCCGACTCGGCGTCGGTCGCGCGCGCGAACCACGCGGGAATGTCGTCCACGCACAGCTCGCGCAGGCAGACGCGAGCATCGCTCAGCGTGGGTACGGACTTGGGAAATGCGAGCGGAAGGGACACGGGGCTCCGGGGCGCCTCATGTTCGGGCCATGCATCTGATGGGGTCGGGGCACGAGACTCGCGGCGGCGCTTTCGCGCCCTGCGCCGGCCACTATTTCTTCTTCGCCATGAACCACGCGACGAGCGCGTTGGCGTGTCCGTGCCCGAGACCGTGCTCGGTCTTCAGGAGCGAAACGAGTTCCATGTGCTTCCTGTCGCCCGCCTTCGCCAGGAGCTTCATCCAGCGCTCGATGGGTTCGCCGTACTTCTTCTCGATCGACGGAAAGTACGCTGCCGGACCGGTGACCTTGCCGGGACTCGCCATGTCACTCCTCTTCGGGGCCTGAGGTCGCGCTCGCTCTCGACCGAGTCGACCGGCTTTCGATTCAACCGCGGCGTGAACGTCGCGACAGAAGTCGAAGCGTGAGGGCCCCGCGCGGGGACGCGGCGCCGTCCGCCACGCTTCCGCTACCGCTCTCGCACGTAGCGGCACACCTGCGCGCCGGTGCTGGCGCGGACCGTCGACTGCAGCGTGAACGGCAGCGCCCGGCCGTTCGCGGGGAAGATCGTCTTGCCGCCTCCGAGGACGATCGGCTCGACCGTGAGCAGCAGCTCGTCGACGAGATCCGCGTCGAGCAGCGCGCGGACCATCGTGGCGCTGCCGTACACGTAGACGTAGCCGCCCGTCCGCGCGCGCAGGTCCGTCACCGTCGACACGAGATCGGCGCCGCGGATGATGCGCGTGGGATGCCACACGAGGTCCGTCTCGGCGAGCGAGTCGGAGACGACGTACTTCTGCACGCGGTTGATCCAGTCCGTGAACGGATCGCCCGAGCGGCCGGGCCACGCCGCGGCCGATGCCTGGTAGGTGCGCCGTCCCTGCAGCAGCGCGTCGCTCTGCGCAGCGAGTTCCGAGTACATACCGCCCATGGCGATCGGATCGAAGTACTTCATCGACCAGCCGCCGTGGCGGAAGCCGGCGTCGGTGTCTTCAGTCGCGCCGCCGGGGGCCTGTACGACGCCGTCGAGGCTGATGAACTCGGTGATCAGGGTTCTCATGAGCTCTCCTGGTTCCGCGCCACTCGGTGGCGCCTGCCCCGTGGACACACCCCTCGACC
>JBGANH010000262.1:0-6381 GCA_044222365.1 Candidatus Eiseniibacteriota bacterium | reverse complement strand
CGTGAGACCGAACCACACGGCCTGCATGCGCGCGGGCAGCAGATGCAGCCACCAGTCCATCGAAAAGCCTTCCCGGGGGATTCCGTCGCGGAGCTTGGGCGAGACTCGCCCCCGGGTAAAGCGCGAAATCACGCCGGGCACGGCACGGCACGCCTCGTCGGGGCGCCCGCCGCCCGCTCGGCGCCGAAAAACACGAATGGCGGATGGATCGCTCCATCCGCCTCCCGCGTCACGTCCACGACGGCACGTCAGGCCGCGAGACGATGCTCCATGCGATCGAGATCCGGGATCACGATCACGAACAGGGTGCCCAGCCGGTCGTTGCTCACGAACTGCACGTTGCCCTTCAGGTAGCGCTCGGCCAGCAGTTTCACGCTGTACGTGCCCACGCCGCGCCCCTCGCCGCCCTTGGTCGAGAACGAACGCTGGAAGATCTGCAGCTGGATCGGCTGGGGAATGACTCCGTCGTTGTGGACGGACACCGTGAGTTCGCCGGCGTCGAGCTCGGCGCTGACCGAGACCGTGCCACCGGCCGGCGTGGCTTCGAGGGCGTTCTTCACGAGGTTGGTCAGGATCCGGCTCAGCAGCGAAGGGTCCGAATGCAGCGTGCCCTGCCGCACGTTCTCGAGGACGATGCGGCGCCCTTCGCCGACGGGGTGGTGGCGGAACAGGGCGACCTGGGCTTCGAGCAGTTCCGCGACTTCGATGCACTGGACCTGCAGCCCGAGTTCGCCGCGCTCGGCGGCGAGCAGCTGGCGCTGCGACACGATCTGGTCCACGGCGAGCGACGAGAGGCGCGTCATCTCGTGCTTCCACGTGATCTCGAGCTCGGGATCCGGGTGCTCGTTGTCGAGGAGGTGGGCGAGCTGCTGCAGGCCGCCGCACGTGTTGAGCAGGTCGTGGAAGAACGTCCGCTCGAGCACGGCACGGCGCTTCTCGCTGCTGATGTCCTCGACCGCGACCACGATGTACTCGTGCTGGTGGATCATGAGCCAGCTCGCGTGGACGCGAAGGTCGAGCGCTCCCCCGTCCACCGTGCCGGCCGTCCGGATGCGGCACTCACGCACGATGCGCTTGTGCGTGGACAGGCATTCCAGGATCGCGCCGACCGCGCCGCACTGGGAGCACGCGTGCGACGTACCGCAGCCGCCGGGACGCTCGCAGGCGCGAACGCAGTGCAGCACTTCACCCGGACGCATGCCCACCACGTGCTCGCTGTCCGCGGGGTCGAGCGTCTCACGCAAGAGTTTGTTGGCGAGCAGCACCTGGCGGTGGCGGTTCAGGATCATCGCGGCGCCGGGCATGGCTTCGAGGAGCGCGACGGCCGAGGCGTCGGCGAGGAACGCTTCGCGCTGCTGCCGCAACACTTCGCCCTCGAGACGCGTCGCCGAAGCGAACACGGTGTCGTTCACCGTCAGTCGGGTGTTCATTCCAGTCTCCGGTCCGAGGAAGGTCCGGAAGGAAGTCTCGGCTGCCGAAAGGGGCGCTTGAGCCGCATTCTGCCGCCCGCGTCGCGTTTTGCCCGCCGCGCCGGGCGGCGCGGGATCAGGAGGCGCGGATGCGCAGCCCCGTGACGCTCTCCGTCAACGCGTTCGCTCCGGAGAGCGCGAGTTCGCACGCGCCCGGCCGGCCTCCGCCGGCACTGCGGAGCCGGATGCGCAGCGATCCCACCTGCACGACCGCGTCGCCGTCTTCGTGCGTGACCGCCGTCAGTTCGAGCCACTGGCGCCACAGCTCGAGTGCGTTCCCGACGTCGCCGACGGCGATCTCGACGAGGCTCACCGCGCGCGCCCCGTTCGCGTGTGCGCGGCGCTCGGGCGCGGTCGGGATGCGCCGCTCGATCGGCGTGACGTCCTCGATGAGAAACGGAATCTCCCGCGACATCGGCAGCGCCAGCTTCCAGGCGAGCCGCACGCCGTCGGGCCGCTCGCGCCCCATGCTGAACGGACCGTCCACCGGCACGCCGCGCAGTTTCGCGGCGTTCACGTAGCGCTCGAGCCCCTGGGTGCGGAACACGCAGTCGGCGACCCCGTACGGCCCGAGGAACGCGGGCAGGAAGCGCCGGCCGAGCGCGTCCACGTCGCGCCACGAACGGCGTGCGCGCAGCTCGTCGCGCATCGCGGGATCGCGCAGCGCGAACAGCTCGAGGTAGGTGCCGTCCTCGAACAGCACGAGCGCGTTCTCGGTCGGCGTGCCCTCGTGCCGGCCGCCCGCGGTGACCGTGAATCCGGCGGCGGCGAAATCCATGCAGGCGTCGGCGAGCGACGGCACGGTGACGAGCGCGTGATCGAAGGACAGCGGCATGCGCGGCAACTTGCCACGCGCGCCGGGCGCCGGTCCAGTACGCCGGAAGTTGCACCGCCCGCGAGGCGCACGCACCATGCACGACCGCCGCTCGCCATCCCTCCCGGAGATCCCGATGATCCGACGCCCCCTGCGCCCGCTGCTGCTCGCCGCTCTGATCGCCGCGTACGCCATCGTGCCGCCCACCGCGCCGGGAGCCTCGGCGGCGGCGCCGCGAACCGCTCCGGACACGCTCGCTCACGCCGAGGCGTTCCCCTCGACCGCTCGGTTCTATGCGCTGCGGCTGCGCCCGGGCCAGGACCTGCTACTCGAACTCCAGAAGCTGGCGCGCGAGAAGCGGCTGCGCGCCGCATTCGTCGCCTCGTGCGCCGGCAGCTGCGTGCGCACGTCCGTGCGCTACGCGAACCAGGGCGCGGCGAGCGTGCACGAGGGGCATTTCGAGATCGTCTCGCTGACCGGAACGCTCGCATCGGACGGCATGCACCTGCACGCGAGCTTCGCCGATTCCACCGGCGTGACGTTCGGCGGCCATCTCATGGACGGATCGCTCGTGTACACCACGGCGGAAATCGTCGTCGGCGAGCTCGAGCAGGCGGCGTACTCGCGCGAGCCCGACAGCACGTACGGCTATCGCGAACTGGTGGTTCGACGGCGCTGAGCCGCGCCCGGCGTCAGTGCGCGGCGAGCGGGATGCTCACGCTCACGGCGCCACGAAGGTCGCCGGCGTGATAGCCCGTCGCGGCGTCCTTCGGGTAGCGCCGCTTCAGTTCCGCCGCCACGTCCGCGGGAATGTCCGCGGCGGTCCCGTGGCATTTCAGGCACGGCTCGGCGGGCATCACGATCGGCTTGAGGTAGCGCAGCGTCTCGCGCCCGCCCTCTCGCACGACTTCCCAGTGATCGAACGCGGGATCGAGCGGCCGCTCGGCGTGCTTCTTCGCGAGCGCGCGCAGCTGCCGCCGCTCCCACGCGTCGGGCCGGTCGGCGGCGTTGCGCACCTTCAGGCTCACGCGGCGCACGCGCCAGCCCTCCTGCTGCCGCTGCTCCGCCATCTGCAGCGCGACCTGCGAACAACTGCCGATCGCCGCGGCCGGACCGTTTTCCTTGAGCTGCGCTTCGAGCAGCTGCTTCGTCTGCCCCATCAGCTCCTTCGCGGTCGCGCGCGCGCGGGCGAGTTCGGCATCGGGCGGCGCGGAGGGCGCGGCGGCGGCGAGCACGAGTGCCGCGCCCGCCGCCACACACCAGACCTTCAGGGGTCGCACCTTACTTGCGCAGCGACTTCAGCATCGCGTCGAAATCCTTCTCCGCCGCGCGCGCGGTCTTTTCGGGAGCGGTCATCTTGAAGAACACCGAGCCCTGCGGACCTTCGACGATCGCGCCGACGAGGCGGAAAGCCGACTTCTTGTCCGTCGCCTGCATCATCGGACCGGACGGCGCCGTGTACGTGCCGTTCACGGCGACGCGGTGGACCTTGAACTCGCCGACGTTGAAGTTGGCGCGCTCGGGCTGGCCGGGGTTCTCGAGCTGGCCGATCCAGCGGTCGATGTTCTCGTCCACGCCACCGCCCTGGCCCTGCCCGAAGTAGAAGACCGCGCACTCGCCGTCCTCGGGGTCACCACCGGACTTGGGCACGCCGTACGTGGCCACGCGCATCGAGCGCGCGCCCAGATCCTTCCACGTCGAGGGGGTCGTCCACTCGACGCCCGGGTGCGGAGCCTCTTCGGCCGGCATGCCGGGCATCGCGCCGCCACCCGCGTGCGGGTTGGCCGGATCGCCGCCCATGCCGCCCATGTCGCCGGCCTGCTCGGCCGGGGGCGCCATCTGCTGCTGCGCGGGGGCCTGCATCTGCTTCTGCCACACGATGCCGCCCACGAAAGCCATCACGACGATGAAGCCGATGGCGAGAGTGCGAATGTTCATGACTCGGAATCCCTTTCGAAAGGTCACCGCGCAGCCTGCGGGCGTGCCGAGGGGGGGGCATGAACACGCCGTGAGCTGGTTTGCGGGATGGAACGCGACTGCCGGTGTGAGACGGCGGCAGTCTGCCGGATTCGGCCGAGATGTTCTAGTGAGCCGGTCCGTCACCGCCGGACGCGGCCGGCCGGTCCGCGGGACGGCGCAGTTCGACGATCTCGACCGGCTCCGTCCCCACGGTGCGGCGGGTTCCTTCCACGAAACCGAACGCGCGGTACAAGGCGATGGCGGGCGCGTTGGCGACCCCGGTCGAGACGACGAGTTCGCGCCCGCCGCATTCGTGCACGAGGTGCGCGACCAGGGCGCGGCCGATGCCCTGCCGGTGGTGTGCGGGCGTCACGGTGAGTGCGCCGACGAGTCGCGCGTCCTCACGACTGCGCTCGAGCGTCACCGTGCCGAGCAGCTCGCCGTCGCGCACCGCCGCGAACACGCGGCCGTCGATGGCCGCGACGTCCGCCGCCGTGATGCGCGCGGGCGGGAAGTCCTTCACGCCGAGCCACTCGGCCTCGACGGCATAGGCGTCGCGCTGCAGGCGCGCGACGCGGTCCGCCATGGCCGGATCACGGTGCTCGAGCAGGACGACCTCGAACGTCATTTCGACAACTCCTCGAGCGTGCGCTCGATGCGGCGGTCGGGCACGAGCCACATGATCGCCACGAGCACGAAGAGCACGAGCGAGACGACGGGCTGGAAGAAGGCGAACACGATCGCGAGCAGGTACGCGGCCATCGAGGCGTACTCCTTGCCGGCGTTGCCCATCGCCTTCGCGAGCACCGAGTCGTTGCCGTGGCGTGCGACGAGCGACTTCGCGAGCAGCCAGTACGCGAAGCCCGACATGAGCAGCACGACTCCGTAGAACGCGATCGGGCCGGCGCGCAGGCCGCTGTGCCCCATCCACGACGTGCCGAACGGCACGAGCGAGAGCCAGAAGAGCAGGTGCAGGTTCGCCCAGAGGATGCGGCCGTTCACCTTGTGCACGGCCTGCAGCATGTGGTGGTGGTTGTTCCAGTAGATGCCCACGAACACGAAGCTGAGCAGGTAGCCGAACAGCGTCGGGAGCACCGGGACGAGGTCCAGAAGGTCGTGCCCCTCGGGTACGTGGATCTCGAGCACCATGATCGTGATGATGATGGCGATCACGCCGTCGCTGAACGCCTCGAGCCGGCCCTTCGTCATGAACGCGTTGGACATGGTGCCGTGTTTCCTCCGTGGGGTCAGTCGCGCACGAGCGCGAGCAGGAATCCGTCGTAACCCTTGGCCCCGACCGTCTGGATCACGGTGGCGCTCACGCGCGGGTCGCGGGCGATCGCCTCGATCGCCGCGCGAGTCCCGAGCACCGCGGGATTCGCGCTCGCGGCGTCGATCACGGCGCCTTCGCGCACGACGTTGTCGAGCACGAGCACCGCGCCGGGACGCACGAGCTTCAGCGCCCAGTCCACGTACACGGGATTGCCGGGCTTGTCCGCGTCGATGAACACGAAGTCGAACGGCTCGACGCCCTCGGCGTGAAGCGCCGCGAGCGAATCCGCGGCCGCGCCCTCGCGCAGCTCGATCCGGCCGGAGAGCCCGGCGCGGGCGAAGTTCCCACGCGCGACTTCGGCGTGCTTCGGGTCGAGCTCGAGCGTGACGACCCGCCCGCCCTCGGGCAGGGCGCGAGCGAGCCAGATCGTGCTGTACCCACCGAGGGTGCCGACCTCGAGCACGCGCTTCGCGCCGTGCATCAGCGCGAGCAGGTGGAGCAGCTTGCCCTGCGCCGTGGACACGGCGATCGCCGGCAGGCCGGCCGCGTCACACGCGGCGAGCGCCGACTGCATGCCGTCCTCCTCGGGGACCAGCTGCTCCTCGATGTAGTCGTCCACCGCCGCCCACAACACCGTGTCGCGCACGCGCAAACCCTCCGGGCCGAATCGGGAATTCCCGTGCAGGGCACCACAGTCCGAGCCCGCCGCCAACGGGTTTCTTTCGTCCCGAGGGCGAGGATCGCACCGTTCGACGGGCGGACGACCGGCCCGGACGAGTTCGCTGTTCCCGTGCCCGCGCACGTCCGCCTATCATTCGCGGCGGACGGCGCCACCGACGCGGCGCCCGCGCTGCCCCCACCCCACG
>JBGANH010000261.1:0-6387 GCA_044222365.1 Candidatus Eiseniibacteriota bacterium | reverse complement strand
GCGCGCTCGACGTCGGCGGCGAAGGCGACGGCCGGCAGGACCGCGAGCAGCAGGACGGTGAGCGAACGGGCGATGGACGCGGACTTCATCTTCTCGACTCCCTGTCGTGTGGGGGTTCGACCTTCCCTGAGCGGCGGAACCCGCTCGATGTCGGGGCGCAGCCTATCCCCGGAGCACGCGGACCGCATCTCGGTGAGTGCCGCACTGTCATCGGCCCGAAGCGCCGGTGCGGCCAGCGCATGTTGAGTGAGCCCGGCACCGAGCACCAGCTGAACCAAACATTCGACATCACCAGTAAACCCCTACTCCCCGGCATCAAATTTCTTTCCGCTTGCGGCCCGTCGTCGCAATTCCTCTTTTGAATGTCCTGACATCGTTGGTATCAGTGAGAAGCCGACCTCAGATCAGCTCCCCCCGATGCGACGTCCGGTCGGCGTGGTCCACATGGCTCTCCTCTCCCCATCTTGCCGCAGGAGGAACCCGTGACTCGTCGCTACCCCTGGATCCTGGCCGCCGCTCTCGCCGCCACTCTCGCACTCCCCGCTTTCGCGATCGCCGCGGACAAGGAGGCCGAGAAGAACGAGAAACCGTGGAGCTACCTCGGCCCCGTGCACCTGCTCGCCGACGTGGCCGAAGTCGAGCCGAACGGCAGCCTCGCCACCGCGCAGGCACTCAACTGCGGTGACGTCATGCGCCCGGCGACGATCAGCTCGTCGAGCGACACCGACTACGTGAAGATCACGGTGCCCGCCGGCACGACGATGACGATCGGGACCGACGCCGACGGCACGACCGGCCAGCTCGTGGACTCGCGCATCCGGCTGTTCAACGCCAGCGGCGCCGTGCTCGCCTCGGACGACGACTCCGGTCCCGGCACGTACTCGCTCCTCACCTACACCGCCGCTTCGGGCGGCACGTTCTACGTGGGGATCGCGGGCTACAGCGCCTCCTACACGGGCATCTACAAGTTCTTCATCAACTGCACCGTGCCGCAGCCTCCTCCGGTGAACGACCTGTGCGCCGGCGCCATCTCGATCGAGTGCGGCAACATCAACCTGTCGGGTTCGACCGTGAACGCGACCAACGACTACTCGCCGAGCACCACGCTCACGGGCGGCTGCACGGGCTACTACGCGCAGGGCAAGGACGTCGTCTACCGCATCAACGCCGCGGGCAGCGACAGCCTCGACGTGGTGTACGGATCGCCGGCGGCCGACGCCTCGATCTACCTCATCACGAACTGCGGCTCGCCCACCACGTCGTGCGTGAAGGGCGCGGACAGCGGCCTGAGCGGCGCGTCGGAGCACCTCACCTACACGTTCCCGACGTCGGGCATCTACTACCTCGTGCTCGACAACTACGGCACGGGCACCGGCAGCGCGTTCACGCTGACGGGCAGCCTGACGTGCCACGTCGTGCCCGCGAACCGCAAGACCTGGGGCGCGCTGAAGTCCTACTACCGCTAGTTCGAGTTTTCGTCGCGGGCCGCACCCGCAACGCGAAAGCGCCGGTCACCCCTCGGGGTGCCGGCGCTTCTCGTTGCTCGTCGGCGTCCATCGGACGCCCGCGCGCTTCCGCGCCCGGAGGGCGCGAGTCTTCTCTCCTAAAACGCCGCGACCTCGCGGACGGCCTGCTTGACCGAATCCTTCTGCGGCAGGATCACGTCCTCGAGCTTCGGCGCGTACGCGACCGGCGTGTCGAGCGCCGCGACGCGCTTGACCGGCGCATCGAGGTCCATGAAGCACTCCGACGCCAGCTTCGCCGCGATCTCCGCGCCGAAACCGCAGAACATCGTGTCCTCGTGCGCGATCACCACGCGGCCGGTCTTGCGGGCCGACGTCGCGATCGTCTCGAAGTCGAGCGGCTGCATCGTGCGGATGTCGATCACCTCGACGTCGATGCCTTCGTCCGCCAGTTCGAGCGCCGCCATGTAGCTGCGCTGCACGAGCGCACCGTACGTGACCACGGTCACGTCGGCGCCCGGACGCACGATGCGCGCACGGCCGAACGGCACGGTGTAGTCGGGGCCCGGATACGGCTCCTTCGCGTACGGCTGGCGGTACAGGTGCTTGTGCTCGAGGAACAGCACCGGGTCCTCGCTGCGCAGCGCCGTGCGCATGAGGCCGGCCGCATCACTCGCGCACGAGGGCAGCACGACGCGCAGGCCCGGGCAGTGCGCGAAGATGCTCTCGCCGCACTGGCTGTGGTACGGCGCGCCGCCGCCCAGGTAGCCGCCGTAGGCCGTGCGAATGATCACCGGCGACGACCACGCGTTGTTCGAGCGGTAGCGCATGTAGCCGAGCTCGTCGCGGATCTGCATCATCGCGGGCCAGATGTAGTCGAAGAACTGGATCTCGACGACCGGACGGAAGCCCAGCGTCGCCATGCCGATCGCGCGGCCGACGATGTTCGCCTCGGCGAGCGGCGAGTTGTACACGCGCTTGCCGCCGAACTGCTTCTGCAGGCCCCAAGTGACGCCGAACACGCCACCCTTGCCCTTCAGGTCGCTGAGCACTTCCTCGTGCGAGGCGTCGGCGACGTCCTCGCCGAAGAGCACGATGCGCGCGTTGCGCTTCATCTCGTCGCGCAGCGCGTAGTTGATGCTCTGGAGAATCGTCTCGCCCTGCGCGCCCGGCTCGGGCTTCGGGCTCGAGACGAAGCGGTCCGACGTGGGATCCACGTTCGGCGAGAACACGTACGTCGTCGCCGTGTGCACCGGCGGCTGCGGCGAGGCCTGCGCCTCTTCGGACGCCTTGCGTACGTCGGCGAGGATCTCGGCGTGCAGCTTCTCGAGACCGTCCTTCGTGAGATGGCCTTCCTTCACGAGGAAGTCCGCGAAGGTCTTGAGGCAGTCGGCCTCGGCTTCCTTCGAGCGCAGGTCGGCCGGCTTGTACTTGGTCTCGTCGTCCGACATCGAGTGCGAGTACGGACGCGTGACCTTCGCGCGCACGAGCGCCGGGCCCTTGCGGGCACGGCAGTACGCGACGGCCTTGGTCAGCGCCTCGTACGACGCGACCGGATCGTTGCCGTCCACCTCGCCGACCCAGTGCAGGTTCGGGAAGTTGCGCACGAGGTCGGCGACGTTGCCGCCGGCCGTCTGCACGTCCACGGGCACCGAGATCGCGTAGCCGTTGTCCTCGACGAGGAACAGCACGGGCAGCTTGAGATTGCAGGCCGAGTTCAGCGCCTCCCAGAACTCGCCCTCGCTCGTGGCGCCGTCACCGGTCGAGACGTACACGACCTCGTCTCCCTTCGCCTGGCCCTTGAGCTCCGGGTATTCCCCCTCGAGATCCTTGTACTTCACCAGCGCTTCGGCCGCGCCGACCGCCTGCAGGAACTGCGTTCCCGTCGGGCTCGACTGCGACACGATGTTCAGCCGGCGGTGGCCCCAGTGGCTCGGCATCTGGCGCCCGCCCGAGTTCGGGTCTTCCGCGGCGCCGACCGAGGAGCACAGCATTTCCTTCACGGTCATGCCGAGCTGCAGGCACAGCGCGCGGTCGCGGTAGTAGGGATAGAAGTAGTCGTGCCCCGGCTTGAGCGCCTTGCCGGCCGCCGCCAGCACGGCCTCGTGGCCCGCGCCCGAGATCTGGAAGAAGACGAGATTCAGCTTCTTGAGCCGGATCTCCTCGTCGTCCGTGCGGCGCGACGTGTACATGGTGCGATAGAGGCCGACGAGGTCGTCTTTGCTCAGGCCGTGGGAGCGCTGAGTGTCAGCGGCGGTCTTGACGCTTGCCATGCAGGTCTCCGGGAGGGTCCGACTGGGGGGTGGGCACAGGACGCCGGAGACTGTAACGGACGGCTCAAGCGAGCGGCAAACCCGGAAACGCGGGCCCGTCGGGCCGGCCCCGTGGCGCCCGCCCGGCCGCTGTCGCATCATGCGCGGCGTCCGCTCGAAGCTTCGTCACCCACACCGGAGTTCCGCGCATGTCCGTCAAGCGCTCGTTCGTGGCCGCGCTGCTCGTCGCGCTCGCCAGTTTCCTGCCCGCCGCCCTGCAGGCGGCCACCGCGCCGCCGCTGGGTCCCGACACCGCGCGGCTGCACTACCACCGGCCGAAAGCCGACTACGACGGCTGGGGCGCGCACCTCTGGGACGGCGCCAGGACCGAGACGCCGTGGGGAGCAGCGGCCCAGCCGACCGGCCGCGACGACTACGGCGTCTGGTGGGACGTGCCGCTCAAGGCCGGCGCCACGCGCCTCGGCGTAATCGTCCACAAGGGGGACCAGAAGGATCCGGGCCCCGATCAGTTCCTCGACCTCACCCAGCAGAAGGAAGCCTGGATCGTGTCCGGAAAGAACGAGCTCTCGTACACGAAGCCCGACGTGGCCGCCCTCGCGTTCGGCGACCTCTCCCGCGCCAAGGCGCACTGGGTGAACCGCAACACGATCCTCTGGGCCGTGCCGCCCACCGACGGCGCGAGCTTCGCGCTGCACGGCTCGGCGACGGCGGCATTGCGCGTGACGAAAGAGGGCGTGACGGGCGGCGAGACCGTGCCGCTCGCGGTTCAGCGCGAAGCGTCCCCCGAACTGTTCGCGAACTTCCCGAACCTGAAGGGCTACACGATCCTCAAGCTTTCGATCCCCGACCAGGCCCGCTCGCAGTCGTGGCTCAAGCATCAGCTCGCGGTCTCGGTTCGCTATCCCGACGGCAGCGGCGACGCGACCAGCCTGCAGATTCCCGGCGTGCTCGACGACGTGTGCCGCTGGCGCGGCGCGCTCGGGGTCACGTGGGCGGGCGGCACGCCGACCGTGCGGCTCTGGGCGCCGACCGCGCAGAAGGTGCGGCTGCTGGTGTTCGACAGCCCGCGCTCGGCACAGCCGGTCGAGACGGTGGACATGGCGCGCGAGTCGTGGACGTACGTCGCGCAGGGCAAGCCCGACTGGAAGGGCAAGTACTACCTCTACGAAGTGACGGTCTACACGCCCTCGACCCAGCGCGTCGAGACCGTGACGGCGACCGATCCCTACTCACGCGGCCTCGCGCGCAACGGCGAGCGATCGCTGTTCGTGGACCTCGACGATCCGACGACGATGCCGACCGGCTGGCTGCAGACGAAGAAGCCCGCGCTCGCGGCGCTCGAGGACGCGGTCGTGTACGAGCTGCACGTGCGCGACTTCTCGGCCTCCGACGAGACCGTTCCCGCGGCGCACCGCGGCACGTACCTCGCCTTCTCCGACGCGTCCGACGGCACGAAGCACCTGCGCGCGCTCGCCGAGGCCGGTCTCACGCACGTGCACCTGCTGCCGGCGTTCGACTTCGCGACCGTGAACGAGGACCGGAGCACGTGGCGCGACGCCGGTGACCTGTCCCAGTACCCGCCGGACTCCGACCAGCAGCAGGCCGCGGCGCAGAAGCTGCGTGGCGTGGACGGCTTCAACTGGGGCTACGACCCGCAGCACTACGGGGTGCCCGAGGGCAGCTACGCGAGCGATCCCGACGGCGTCGCGCGCATCGTCGAGTTCCGCCGCATGGTGCAATCGCTCGCCGGGATGGGCCTGCGCACGGTCATGGACGTCGTCTACAACCATACGCATGCCGCCGGCCTCGCGCCGGCTTCCGTGCTCGACCGCATCGTGCCGGGCTACTACCAGCGGCTGAACGCCGACGGCGCGGTCGAGAACAGCACCTGCTGCGCGAACACCGCGAGCGAGCACTACATGATGCACAAGCTCGTGCTCGACGATCTCGTGCACTGGGCGCGCGACTACCGGGTGGACGGCTTCCGCTTCGACCTCATGGGCCACCACATGCGCGCGAACCTCGACGGCTGGCGCGCGGCGCTCGACACGCTGACGCTGGAGAAGCACGGCGTGGACGGCGCGAAGGTCCTCATGTACGGCGAAGGGTGGGACTTCGGCGAGGTGAGCGGCAACAAGCGCGGCGTCAACGCCACGCAGCGCAACATGGCGGGCAGCGGGATCGGCACGTTCAACGACCGGATCCGCGACGCCATTCGCGGCGGCAGCCCGTTCACCGACCGGCGCGAGCAGGGCTTCGCCACCGGGCTCTTCACGATGCCCGGCGAGTTCAACCGCGGCGGCGAGGGCGACAAGTCCAAGCTGCTCGGCCTGACCGACCGCATCCGCGTCGGGCTCGCCGGCAATCTCGCCGCGTACGCGTTCACCGCCGCGCGCGGCAACGCCACGACCGGCGCCGCGCTCGGCGGCACCGGCTACGCGTCCATGCCGCGCGAGGCCGTGAACTACGCCGAGGCGCACGACAACGAGACGATGTGGGACAAGATCATGATGGCCGCGCCCGCGAGCGCCACGCTCGCGCAGCGCGTGCGCATGCAGATCCTCGCGCTCTCGCTGCCCGCGCTCGGCCAGGGCATGCCGTTCTTCCACGCCGGCGGCGAACTGCTGCGCACGAAGAGCATGGACGCCGAC
>JBGANH010000260.1:0-6422 GCA_044222365.1 Candidatus Eiseniibacteriota bacterium | reverse complement strand
GTCGGCCTCGGGCGACAACTCGGGATAGGCGACGCATTCGACGAAGCGCGTCGCGATCTGCGCGGCGGTCGCGCCGTCGAGCGGACGGTTGAACGCGACGATGCCGCCGAAGCTCGACAGTTCGTCCGCTTCGACCGCGAGCGAGTACGCGTCCACGAGCGAGTCCGCGCACGCCGCGCCGCACGGCTGGTTGTGCTTCACGATCACGCAGGCCGGCTTCGCGAAGCGCCACACGAGCGAGACCGCGGCCTCGAGGTCGAGCAGGTTGTTGTACGAAAGCTCCTTGCCCTCGCGCCACGACTCGAGCGCCTTGAGCGCGCCCGCGCGCGCGTAGAGCGCCGCGCCCTGGTGCGGGTTCTCGCCGTAGCGCAGCGTGCGCGCACGCTCCAGCGTGAGCGACTGGAACGCGGGCGGCTCGCCCGCCGCGCCCATGCGCTTCGACAGCTCCGTCGCGATCGCCGCGTCGTAGCGCGCCGTGCGCGCGAACGCCGACAGCGCGAAGCGCCGCCGGTCTTCCGGAGTGAGGCCGCGCTCGAGCGCCGCGAGCGCCTCGGCGTACTGCGACGGATCGTGCAGCACGAGCACACCGTCGTGGTTCTTCGCCGCGGCGCGCAACAGCGCGACACCGCCGATGTCGATCTCCTCGATCATCCCGGCGTCGCCGAGCAGGACGCCCTTCTCCTCGAACGGATAGAGCGACACCGCGACGAGGTCCACGGGCTCGAGGTCGCGCTGCGCGAGCTCGGCCATGTCGGTGGACGAGTCACGGCGCGCGAGGATCGGCGCGTGCACGTGCGGATGCAGCGTCTTCACCCGGCCGCCGAGCAGTTCGCCGAATCCCGTCCACTCCTCGAGCCGGGTGACCGGCACGCCCGCCTCGGCGAGCGCGGCCGCGGTGCCACCGCTCGCGAGGATCTGCGTACCGTGCGTCACGAGCGCGCGCGCGAAATCCGCGGCGCCCGTCTTGTCGGACAGACTGAGCAGCGCCGCGCGGGGCCAGGCGTTCGGCGTCATCGCCCGTCTCCCCGTGGCGCCGGCGGCGCCGTGAGCGTCGGGTGTTCGACGTCGCCCGTGTTCCGCACGCCTTCCGGTTCGAACAACATGACCTCGACCTCCTCCGCCGCGTTCGGGCGGTGCTCCACGCCGCGCGGCACCACGATCATCTCGCCCGGCGACAGCGTCACCGTGCGATCCCGGAACTCCATGTCGAACGTTCCGCGCCAGACGAGGAACATCTCGTCCGCGTCTTCGTGGCGATGCCACACGAACGGTCCGCGGAACTTCACCACCTTCACTTCCTGAGCGTTCAGTCGCGCGATCACGCGCGGCCGCCAGTGTTCCGGGACGGCCGCGAACTCCGCGGCGACCGAAGTCTTGTCCGCACTCATCGCGCGGGACCCGACAGGCGCTGCACGGCTTCGAGATAGCACTCCTGCGTCCGGCGCACCACCTCGGCGGGCAGCGCCGGGGCCGGCGGCTCGTGGTTCCAGCCGCTGCGGTCGAGCCAGTCACGCACGTACTGCTTGTCGAAGCTGAGCAGGCGCCCGGCCTCGTACTCGGTCCGCTCCCAGTAGCGCGACGAATCCGGTGAGAGCGCCTCGTCGATCAGCGTGAGCGCGCCGTCCACGGTCCCGAACTCGAACTTCGTGTCCGCGAGCACGAGGTTCCGCGCCCACGCGTGCGCGCGCGCCTCCTCGTAGATCGCGAGCGAGCGGTCGCGCAACGCCTCGGCCGTGGCCGTTCCCACGATCGCGCACATGCGCTCGAACGAGATGTTCTCGTCGTGCCCCGTGTCGTTCTTGGTCGCGGGCGTGAAGATCGCCGGGTCGAGCCGCGAACCGTCCTTCAGTCCCGCGGGCAGCGCGATGCCGCAGACCGTGCCCGAGCGCTGGTACTCCTTCCAGCCGCTCCCGGTCAGGTAGCCGCGCACCACGCACTCGATGTCGTGGCGCTCGGCGCGGCGCACGAGCTGCGCGCGTCCGCGCAGCAGCTCGGCATGCGTGCGGAACGGCTCCGGGAACTCGGCCGGATCGTCGCTCACGAGGTGATGCGGCGTGGCGGCGGCGAGCGTCCGCATCCAGAACGCGGAGATGAGCGAGAGGATCGCGCCCTTGCCCGGGATCGGCGTGGGCAGGATCGAGTCGTAGGCGCTCAGCCGGTCGCTCGCGACGATCACGAAGTGATCGGGGCCGGCCTCGAACACGCTGCGCACCTTGCCGCGGCGCCAGGGCGTGAGGCCCGGCACGGCGACCTCGCCCATGGCGCGCGAGGACTCGAGCAACTCGGGGGCGATGCGAATGGGTTCTGCCGTCTTCATGGTTCCTCCTCCCGCCGCCTCTCGGGACGGCCGTCCAGGTGGAACGGGGCCGCTCAACCGGGCGTGGACCCCGCGTGCGCCGGAAGCGTGAACGTCGCTCGCACGAACTCCGGCAGTCCGGCGATGGTGGTGATGCGGTGCATGCCCGGCGCGGCATAATCGCCCACCGGGTCGATGAGCACGAAGTGCATGCCCGCCGCCGCGGCGCCGGCGGCGTCCACGGAGCGGATGTCGCCCACGTACAGCGCACGCTCGGGCGCGACGCCCATGCGCTCGAGCGCGAGCGCGAAGATGCGCGGATCGGGCTTTTCGATGCCGACGACGTGCGAGTCGATCACGAACTCGAGGCCCTCGCGCACCCCGCACGTTTCGAGGATGAGCTCGGCGCGGCCGTCGGCGTTGCTCACGCACGCGGCGCGCAGGCCCGTGGACGGCAGCTCGTCGAGCATCGCGCGCGCGCCCTCGGCCGGCACGCCCCAGAGGAACTCGTCGCCGTGCTGGCGCGCCCACGTGCGCGCGAGCGCCTCGGCGCGCAGCGCTTCGGGCACGCCGACCGCCGCGAGCGTGGCGGTGAAGTAGGCGTCGCTCGGACCCAGCAGCGAGAGCGGCTTGCCGCCGCCCTCCGGCGGCAGCGTCGCGGAGACGCGCTCGGCGACCGCGTCGTACGCGCGGCGTCCTTCGAGCTCGGCGGCGCGCAGCCGTTCCGCGCTCACCGCGCAACCCAGTTCGGCGAGCATGCCGCTCATCCACTCGAAGTTCACGCGCACGAGCGTACCGCCCGCGTCGAACACGACCGCTTCGAGCGGCGGACGCTCAGCCATGCGCCGCCTCCGTCGTGCCGAACACGAGCCGGCGCCCCTCGAGGCGCCACGGCTCGGTGAGCCAGCGCCGCACGGCGGCCGGATAGAGCGCGTGCTCGGCGGCGTGGACACGCGCGGTGAGCGTCTCGAGCGTGTCGTCGTCGCGCACGTCCACCGCGGCCTGCGCGACGATCGGTCCGGTGTCGAGGCCGTCCTCGACCACGTGCACGGTGCAGCCCGTCACACGCGTGCCGTGGCGCCACGCCTGGCCGATCGCATCGAGCCCGGGGAACGACGGCAGCAGCGACGGGTGCAGGTTGAGGATGCGCCCCGCGAACGCGCCGAGCAGCGGCGAATGGATGCGCCGCATGAAGCCCGCGAGCAGGACCGCGTCGATCGCGCGCTCACTCAGCGCCTCGATCCACGGGGTCTCGTCCTCGAGGCGCGTGCGGAAGCGCCCGGTGGGCGGCGTGAGGGCCTCGATGCCGTGACGACGGGCGCGTTCGAGCGCGAAGGCCCGGGGCTGGTCGGAAAGGAGCGCGACGATCGAGCCTCCCAACTCCCCGCGCGAAGCGGCCGAGGCGAGCGCCTCGAAGTTGGAGCCGTTGCCGGAAGCGAAGACGGCGAGCCGTGCGGACCTGGCGGAGAGCACGCCGCAAACTAACCTCGCGGCCGGTCCCCGGCAAGGGCGGGCATGCCCCCGGCGGACGCCCGCGCGACACCTACACGTTGAAGCGGAAGTGCATGACGTCGCCGTCCTGCACCACGTACTCCTTGCCTTCCATCCGGTACACACCCTTCGCCCGCGCCGCCGCCACCGATCCGCACTCGACCAGGTCCGCGTACGCCACCGTTTCCGCCTTGATGAAGCCCTTCTCGAAGTCCGAGTGGATCACCCCCGCCGCCTGCGGCGCGGTGTCGCCCTCGTGGATCGTCCAGGCGCGCACTTCCTTCTCGCCCGCCGTGAAATACGTGCGCAGGCCGAGCAGCTTGTAGGTCGCACGGATCAGCGAGCCCATGCCGCTCTCGGTGACGCCGAGTTCCTTCAGGAACGCCTCGGCTTCCTCCGGTGACAGGTCCACGAGGTCGCTCTCGATCTGCGCGCTGATCACGACCGCGTCGCAGTCGAGGTGCGTCTTCACGTACTCGCGCACCTTCTGCACGTACGGATTCGCGTCGGGGGACGCCATCTCGGACTCGCGCACGTTGCACGCGAAGATCGTGCGCTTGTCCGACAGCAGGAAGAACGAGCGCGCGATCGCCTTCTCCTCCGGCGTCAGGTCCACGACGAGCGCCGGCTTGCCCGAGCCGAGGGCGTCCTCGAGCTTCGCGAGCACGGCCTCTTCCGCGACCGCCGTCTTGTCGCCGCGCTTCACGTCCTTCGAGCCGCGCTCGCGGCGGCGCTTCACGGTGTCGAGGTCCGCGAGCATGAGCTCGGTCGCGATCACCTCGATGTCGCGCACGGGATCCACCGAGCCCGACACGTGGTGGATGTCCTCGTCGTCGAAGCAGCGCACGACCTGCACGATCGCGTCCACCTCGCGGATGTGCGTGAGGAACTTGTTGCCGAGTCCTTCGCCCTGGCTCGCGCCCTTCACGAGTCCGGCGATGTCCACGAACTCGATCACCGCCGGAATCACGACCTGCGTCTTCGCGATCTTCTGGAGTTCGTACATCCGCGCGTCGGGCACGGTCACCATGCCGACGTTCGGCTCGATCGTGCAGAACGGGTAGTTGGCCGACTCGGCCTTCCGCGTGCGCGTGATGGCGTTGAACAGCGTGGACTTGCCCACGTTGGGCAGACCGACGATTCCGGCTCGGAGCATGAAGAAGAGGGCCTTTGAAGAGTGGTTCGGGGCCGGCGGAGCGCAGGACCCGGGTGACGCGAGGGCCGGGGACTCTACCAGCGGGCGGCGCGCGCCGTCGAGCGCGCGGGCATGCCCCGGCCGTCCGGCGGACCGGACGGTCCTCGGCCGGCGATTCCCCTCAAGCCTTCTTGAGGAACTCGGTCTTGAGCACGAGCGTGCTGCGGCCGTCGCGGACCTCGACCTCGCGCACGTCGGAGGTGAGCCGGATGTTCTTGAACACGGTGCCGCGCTTGAGCGTCGAACCGCCCTTGACCTTGAGGTCCTTGATCACCGAGACCGCATCGCCGTCCGCCAGCGCGTTGCCGTTGCTGTCCTTCACCACGTCCGCCATGTGCCGCTCCCGTTCGAGTGTGTGCTCCGGCGCCGGTGCGGCGCGAGGCGGCGCGCACCCTAACCCATCCGCGCACGGCGTGCCCGTCAGCGCGCGGGCGGTGGCGCCGGCCGGAGGTGCGGGCGCGCGGGCGCGAACACGCCCGCACGGCGCCACGCGAGCCGCCGCACGCCGTCGCGATCGAACGCGTACCAGAGCGTGCCCTCGCGATCGGTGCGGTCGAGCCGTGCGCCGTACGCCGCGAGCCGCTCGAGCGCGAGCGGATGCGGGTGACCGTAGGCGTTGCGCCGCCCGGCCGAGACGAGCACGCGCCGCGGCCGCGTGCGCGCCACGAACGCGGCCCCGCTCGAACTGCCCGAGCCGTGGTGGCCCGCCTTGAGCAGCGCGGTCCGCGGTGGCGGCGCGAGCGCCTCCTCGACGAGCGAATCGGCATCCGCCATGAGCAGCGCGCGCCCCCCGCCCTCCCCCAGTTCGAGCACGAGCGAGGCCGCGTTGTCCCCGCGCCGGGCGACCGCCTCGCCGGGTTCACCGGCGCGCGGCGGCCACAACACGAGTGCGCCGGGCGCCGCCTGCAGCCGGTCGCCGCGCCCGACTTCGTGCGCCCCGAACTTGTGGGCCGGCCCCGGCACGCCCGGGCGAGCGGCGCTCGCGAGACGCTCGCGGGCGCGCACGCTGCGCAGCACCGCGGGCGCACCGCCGGTGTGATCGCCGTCGTCGTGCGTCACCACGAGCGCCCGCAGTTCGCGCACGCCCGCCCAGCGCAGGAAGGGCAGCACCGCCCCTTCGCCGGCATCCCACCGCGGGGAACGCGGCCCCGCGTCCACGAGCCACCAGCCCTCGCGATCGGCGACCGCGAGCGCGTCGCCCTGCCCGACGTCGATCGCCACCAGCCACCACGTGCCCGGCGGGGGCGCGAGCGGCCGTGCGGTCGCCGCGGCGAGCAGCGCGCACGCGCACGACAGTGCTCCCGCCCCCGCGGCGATCGCGGCATGCGGCCGCGCGCGCGCACGCGCGGCCAGCGTGCGTGGCGCAGGCGCGGCCAGCGCCAGCAGCAGCGCCCCGGCCGCCGCGAGCAGCGCGGGTGCGGGGTCACTCCCCGTCGCGGG
>JBGANH010000259.1:0-6451 GCA_044222365.1 Candidatus Eiseniibacteriota bacterium | reverse complement strand
ACCGTGGACGCGAAGGGCGAGAAGACGAAGTACCCGTACACCGAGCGCCTCGGCATGGTGCGCGTGGGCAAGAGCTGGATGACGCGCTTCACGAACGCGCTCGTGACGACCTCGACCAATCTCTCGGACCAGTTGTGCCCGCCGCCCGTCCAGCAGGACGGTGGACCGCAGCCGTGGATGACCACGGTGATCTGGTTCTCGAGCAAGAGCCGCGGCCAGACGTACCTGAACTTCTTCGAAGGTTGCGGCTTCGCCGGAGTCGGCGGCCGCATTCCGGGCGGCTTCTGGATCGACGAGAAGGCCGACACGCTGCTCGGCATGATGCGCGAGGCGCTGCCCGCCGACACGGTCATCGCGAACTTCCGCGCCGCACGCCGCGCCGCCGTGCTGGCCGCCGGCGGAGGCGAGCCGCTTCCCAAGTTCGGCGAGTACGTGCGCGTGGATTCGCTCCCCGTGCCGGTGAAGAAGGTGATGCCCGAGTACCCCGAGGCGGCGCGCGCCGCGGGCCTCGAAGGCACCGTGCTCGTGCAGGCCCTGGTCGGCAAGGACGGCAAGGTGAAGGACATGAAACTGCTGAAGGGTGTCAACGGCCTCGACGCGCCAGCGCTGGTCGCGGTGCGGCAGTGGGAGTTCCAGCCGGCCACCCGCGAGAACAAGCCCGTGGCGGTGTGGGTCGCCGTTCCGGTGGAGTTCAAACTGAAGTAGGGTTTCGCAGGCCGGGCGGCAAGCAGGACCGGAAGCACAGAGGAGGGCGTGCATGCGCCGTTGGGTCCGCGTGTCATCGTTCGCCGTTTCGCTCGTCCTTACCTGCGCCGCTCTCGCTGCGGCGGCCGAGTTCTCGCCGCTCGCGATCCGCAGCGCCGCCGACGCTCGCGCGCTGCTGCTCGCCTGCGACAGTGCCACCGTCGTGCTCGAGGTGGCGACGAGCGAGCACGTGGACGTCGCCCCGGACGGCACGCGGCGTTCGACGGGCTCGGCCGAGATCCTCGCATTCGGTGCGAACGGTGCGCCCTGGGTGCGCCGCTTCGCCGACGCGCTGCTGCCCGAGGGCTGGGAGTGGAAGGCGAGGCTCTCGCCCGAGCCCGTGCTCGACCGCGCCGACGGGCGTGATCCCTGGATCGTGCGCGTTTCGACCTTCTCGAACGGCGAGGTGAAGGCCTTCTGGCGCGTGAACCTGCTCGACGGATGGGCCGGTTTGGGGCTCGGCACCGGCACGGCGTTCGACATCAGGGCGCGCGCCGATTCGCTGCGTGCCGTGCTCGCTTCCGGGATGAGCGCGTCCCCGGACGCCGGGCGCCGCCTGCGCAGGATTCGCGAACCCGACGCGACCATCCAGCCGCTGCCGGAACGCCTGCGGCGCTGAAGCGGCGCCGATGATTCCACGGGCCGCCGCGGGAGATCGGCGCCGGTCCCGAAACGAATCCTCGTGTCCGAGTCCACGGCCGGGCGGAGCGCTGCCTCCGGCCCCGCCGCACGGGACTCGAAGCCCCTCACGAGGATCCCGTCATGCTCCGAACGCTTCGCCCGTGGTTCGCCCTGTCCACCGCACTCGCCGTACTGCTCCTCGCCGAACCGGGGCCGGGCGCGCTCGCCGCCACGTTCACATGGACGGCCGTCGCCAACGGCGCCGCGGGCTCGGCCGCGAACTGGCTTCCGGCCGCGGTCCCGGGAGCGTCCGATTCCTGCCAGTACATCTTGAACGGTCAGTACACGGTCACGTTCGGCGTGAACGTGCCCGAAGTGAACGGGCAGCTCGTGCGCTGGGGCGGAGTCACGCTCCAGTTCCCGAACGGATCGCACACGGCGAAGGGCCGCGTGCAGGTCGGCAGCGCCGCGCAGGCCTGTTCGCTCGAGGTGGCCGACGGGGCACTGGTGCTCTCCGGCCAGTGCAACGTGGGTGCGATCAACGGCACGGACGGCACGCTGACCTTCTCGGGCGGAAACGCGAGCGGCGACTTCCGGGGAGGCCAGCCACGCATCGGCGAGAACGGGGGAACGGGAGTGCTCGCCGTGGCGGACGGCGGCTCGGTGTTCATGCGCGGGGTTTCCCCGATTTTCGGCTGGAACTCCGGCCACGGCACGCTCCGGGTTTCGGGTGTGAACGGTTCGGACTCGAACGATCGCTCGACGTACCGCGACTCGCTCGCGACCGGAACCGCGGTCTACTTCGGGAACACGTCGGGCGACGGCCACGCCGAAGTGCTCAACGGCGCGCTCGCCGAGTTCTCGCAGATCGTGGACTTCGGCCCTTACGCGGGCACCTCGGGCTCGCTGTGGGTCGGAGGGGCGAGCGGGGTGGACAGCGCACGCGCGATCTTCCACACCAGTCTCGGCATCGGGCGCGGCGAGAACTCGAACCCCGGCGGCTCGGGCACCGTGACGTGCGCGAGCGGGGGCGTCATCGAAGTCCTCGGCTCCACCTTCGTCGGGGATCGCGACACGTACACCTCGGCCAAGCTCGAGATCCGCGGAGGTTCGCGCTTCTCGACCTACCATCTCTTCCTCGAGGATCCCGTCCACGATCTCGATTTTCGCGGCGGGCGCCTCCAGCTCACGGGCGGCATCCTCGACGTGAACGGCCTGCCACTGACGCTCGACGGCATCGCGAACACGCCGAAGCTCGACCTCCTGAACGGCACGCAGGCCACGCTCGACGCGACGGTATCCCCGGGGCTGGTGGTCGGCGACGCGGGGCAGGCCGAACTCCACGTGCTCGGCAACAGCCTGCTGACGCTGGGCAGCTTCAACACCAGCGTCGGGGACGAGCCGGGCTCGAACGGCGTGCTCGAGGTTTCGGGAGCGGCGACGCGCATGACCTCCGCCGGCGACCTCACGATCGGCCGGTCGGGCACGGGCACGCTGCTCGTCACCGGCGGAGCCGACGCGAGCGCGGTGTCGCTGCGCCTCGGCTCGCAGCCGGGCAGCACGGGCAACGCGGACGTGACGGGCGAGGGAAGCGTCCTGGAACTCGGCAACGCCTTCGCCATCGCCGGGACGCTGACCGCCCCGAGTGGCGGCAGCGTCGCGTCGCTCGAGGTCGCCTCGGGTGGCCGGGTCACCACCGCGGGACCGGGCACGTCGTCGGTCTGGCCCTCGGGCATGCTTCTCGTGGGTGCCGGGGGAACGCTCGATCTGGGCGCCCGGCTCGAAGTGAAGGGCGGGCTCACGCTCGGAGGGGGCACGATCGGCGGCGCCGGGGCGATCGCACCGATCGCGGGCGGCCTGATCCTCGCAAACGGCACGATGCCCAACCGGATTCAATCGCCTTCCGACACTTCGGGGCGCATCGTCGCGACCGGTGCGCTCACCCTGGGCGCACCGTCCGCAGCGGACGGCTACGACTGCCGCGCGAAGCTCGAGACCGGAGCGAACGCGGTGACGATCGCCGATCTCGATTCCGCGATCGTCGGGAGCGTGATCGTCTCCGGCGGAACGCTGAACGGCCCGCCCGGGGGCATCGTGGTTCCCGCCGGACATCGGCTGCAGGGAACGGGCACGATCGCGTCGAAACTCCACCCGGCCGGCGTGGTGTTCGCCGAGGGCCTCTTCGGCCTCCGCTTCGAGCAAGAGGTTTCGGGAGCCGGGGTGGCGATGTCGGGCACCATGCTCGACTTCGCACCCGGTGCGAGCTTCACCGGGGGAGGCGTCCTCGAATCGAACGTCTGGGTGGATTCCGCGGCGACGTTCCGGCCGACCAGCGCGACGCAGGTCGGCGCCTTCTTCCGCGTGACGGCGATGCTCGTGGACGGCGAGCTCGTGGCGGCGCCGGGCGTGACGACGACGATCATCTGCTCGGACACGACGCGCGTGCGCGGGACGGTCACCCTCGAAGGCGGCACGATCTCGCCGTGGTTCGCGCCCCTGCACGTGCGCGGGAACGGCAAGCTGCGCGGCCGCGGCGACGTGCTCGCGCCGACTCTCGTGGACGGACGGCTCGACCCCGGCGGAGCCGCATCGCTCGGGCGCATCGCGATCACGGGCAACCTCACGCTGCGTTCGGGCGCCCGCACGTGGTTCGACCTCGGTTCGTTCACGCTCGGCCAGCGCGACACGATCGTGGTCACGGGCAATGCCCAGCTCGGGGGCACGCTCGACCTGCGTCCGTATGCGGGCTTCCATCCCCAGGTGGGCGACAGCTTCCTCGTCGTGTCGGCCGCGAACGTGACCGGCACGTTCGCGAACGTGACCGTGCTCGGCCAGCCCGCGGCGGGGCTCATCCAGCTTCGCTACCGGCCGACGGGCGTCTGGGCGGTGGTGCTGGTCGGCGGGCTCGACGTGCCGGTGGGTGACGCGGCACCGCGGACGCTGCGCTTCGCCGCGGCCGGCTCGCCGTCGCGCTCGCTCGCGTTCGCGCTCGACCTGCCGGTCGCCGCAGAGGTCACGGCGGACCTTTTCGACGTGAACGGGCGCCACGTGTCCGCACTGCAGCGTGGCCGGCTCGAAGCGGGCTCGCACCTCCTGCGCCCGGCCGCGGGCGAGGCGCCGGCGGGCGGGCTCTACTTCGCGCGCGTCGTCGTGCGCGAGGGCGAACAGCGGACCGTGCGTACGGCGAGAGTCGTGCTGGTGCGCTGATCGTTCCGGCGAAAGGACGGGACCGGCCCCTCGGTCCTCGTCCCGGGGCTTCGGCCCCGCGGCGCGGCCGCTTCCCGCTCGGGAGCGGCCGTTTCCGTCGCGCGTCGCGGGCGCCCGGCGAGGTCCCCGGCGTTCGCACGGAGGCAACCGCCGCGATAGAGTGCGCGCGTTCGCCATTCCCGCACCCCGGAGCATCGCCCCCCACATGACGCCTTCACGTCCGCCTGGTCCCGTCGGTCCGCTCGGCCGGCTGCGCAACTACCTGCTCACCGGCCTGCTCGTGCTCGCGCCGACCGCGGTGACGCTGTTCGTCTTCTATCGCCTGCTCAACTGGGTGGACAACCTGCTCGGGCGCTACCTGCGCTTCGAGGCGCTCGACTACCACCGCATTCCCGGGCTCGGACTGCTCGCGACCCTCACGCTGCTCGTGATCGTCGGGTTCCTCGCGTCGCTCGCGGGGCAGGGGCCGATCGCGCGGCTGTGGGACAAGGCGCTCTCGCGCATTCCCGGCGTCGGGCTCGTGTACGGCTCGACCAAGTCGCTCGGTGAGGCGTTCCTGACGCAGAAGGAGGAGCAGGCGTTCCGCAAGGTCGTGCTCGTCCAGTGGCCGCAGCCGAACATGTGGCGCATCGGGTTCGTGACCGGGCACGTGAGCGACGACATCAAGCAAAGGCTCGGGGCCGACGTCGCGTGCGTGTTCATCCCGCACACGCCGAACCCCGCCTCGGGCTTCGTGCACTACGCGCCGAAGGCCGATCTCATCTACCTCGACTGGACGGTCGAGGAGGGGCTCAAGGTGGTCGTCTCGGGCGGCGTCGTGCAGCCCGGCGTCCCCGTGCCCGTCGACAGTTCCAACGCCTGACCCACCTCGACTCCATCCTCGGAGGCGCTCCATGGTGAGCAGCAAGGCCGCGTCCGTCGCGCAGTACTTGAAGGAGCTTCCCGCCGATCGCCGCGCCGTCGTCGCCGCCGTGCGCGACCTCGTGAACGAGCACCTGCCGAAGGGATTCGCCGAGGTCATGCAGTACGGCATGATCTCGTGGATCGTGCCTCCGGCGCGCCTGCCGGTGACGTACAACAACCAGCCCTACGCGGTGCTCGCGCTCGCGGCGCAGAAGAACATCTTCGCGCTCTACAGCATGGGCGCGTACGCGGCGCCGGGCGTGCGCGAGGCGTTCGTGAAGGCGTACCGCGACGCCGGCCTGAAGCTCGACATGGGCGGCTCGTGCATCCGCTTCAAGACGCTCGAGGCGCTGCTTCGGCCCGCGGTCGCCAAGCTCGTGGCGAGCGTGACCGTGGACCAGGCGATCGCCCAGCACGAAGCGCGGCACGGCGCGAAGAAGGCGCCGGCGGCGAAGAAGAAGGCCGCGGCCGCAAAGCCGGCGCCCGCGAAGAAGAAGGCCGTCGCGAAGAAGAAGACCGCGGCGAAGCCGAAGACCGCCGCCGCGAAGAAGAAGCCCGCCGCGCGGGCGCGTTAGTTCCGCATGGCGATCGTCTCGACCGAGGGCATCGTCCTCAAGGTGCACGCGCTGGGCGACACGAGCCGCATCGTCGCCGCGTACACCCGGGACTACGGGCTCCGGCGTTTCGTCGCCAAGGGCGCGCGCAAGACGCCCTCGCGGTTCGGTTTCGCGCTTGAGCCGTTGTCGCGATCGCGCTTCGTGTTCTACCAGAAGCCCGATCGCGACCTGCACCTGCTGAGCCAGGCGGAAGTGCTCGATCCGCTCGGCTCGCGTCTCACGGACATCACCCGGCTCGCGCACGCGCAGGCGTCGCTCGAGCTGGTCGACCGGCTCGTCTGGGGCGAGGAGCCGCACGGCGAGCTGTACTCGCTGCTCATCGCCACGCTCGCCGGGTGCGCGAAGGCGCCGGTCGCCAC
>JBGANH010000258.1:0-6497 GCA_044222365.1 Candidatus Eiseniibacteriota bacterium | reverse complement strand
CGTGTCGTTCTTCGTGAAGGACGTCTACGACTACCCGGCGTCCACGCGCATCGACCCCGTCGCGGGCACGAACCTGTCGTCGTACTTCATCTACCTCAACGGTCACTTCTCGCGTTCGAAGGGCTTCGAGGTCGAAGTCGAGAAGCAGGTGTCCCACCACTGGTCGGGCAAGCTCTCGTACTCGTACCAGCAGACGAAGGGCAAGAGCAGCGACCCGAGCGAGGATCGCGTGCTGCAGGAGATCGGCGGCAGCAACGAGACGCGCCTCTCCGAGGTGTTCGTGCGCTGGAACCGTCCGCACAAGATCTCGGCGTCCTTCGACCTGCGCTACGACAAGGAGACGCCGGGCCTGCTCAAGTTCATGAAGCAGACCGGCATGAACGTCTTCGTCCAGGGGCAGTCGGGACGCGCCTACACGCCGTACGACCGGACGGGCGACTTCGCCATCGGCGCGCCCAACTCCGGCAATGCGCCCGTGCAGATCACGACGGACATGCGCCTCAACCGCTGGTTCAAGATGGGCAACCGCCGCATCGACATCAGCCTCCAGGGCGTGAACATCTTCTCGAACAAGCTCATTTACCGCGTCGATCCGATCACGGGCCGCGGCTACGTCTGGGGCGAGGGGCAGTTCGACCCGAACTACGTGACCCGGACGCTCAACGACTACGTGCTCGTTTCGTCGATCGGCGATCCGTCGAACTACGGCACCGGCGCCCAGTGGAGGATGACGCTCGATGTGGACTTCTAGGCGTCTCGCCGCTTTCGTCGCCACGGCCGCGCTCGGTGTGATGACGATTCCGTTCGCCGCTCCCTCCGCGCACGCCCAGGCGTCGCTCGGCGGGCAGCGCGCGGGCACTTCTTCGGCCACGTTCCTGCGCATCGGCGTGGGCGCGCGCGCCACCGGCCTCGGCGAGTCGTTCGTCGCCGTCGCCAACGATCCCAGCGCGATCTACTGGAATCCCGCCGGCCTCGCCTCGCTCCAGCGCCGCGAGGTCGCGTTCTCGCACGTGGACTGGCCGGCCGACATCGCGTACGAGCACGTGACCATCGTGCAGCCGTCGCAGCGGCTCGGCGGTTCGCTCGCGCTGCAGGTCGGACTGCTCAGCACGGACATCGAGGAGACCACGGAACTGCAGCCCTTCGGCACGGGCCGCACGTTCACGTACTCCGACTTCCTGATCGGCGGCGCGTACGCCCGTCGCTGGACCGACAAGCTGCTCGTCGGCGCCGGCCTCAAGTACGTGTACGAAGACCTCGGCAAGGACGTGGGCGGTCCCACGACCAGCGCGTTCCTGTTCGACGTCGGCTCGATCTACTACCTCGGTCTCGGCAGCGTGCGCATCGCCACGAGCCTCACGAACTTCGGTTCCGAGCTCCGGCCGTCCGGTGAGTGGGTGTCGCCGTACACCGGCGAGACGCGCAACTACGACGGCTACGATCCGCCGCTCATGTTCCGCTACGGCGTCGCGTTCGAACCGATCGAGAACGCGAAGAGCCGCCTGACGTACTCGCTCGAGGTGAACCAGCCCGCCGACAACCAGCGGCTGGTGAAGATGGGCCTCGAGTGGTCGTACCTGCGCCAGTTCGCGGTGCGCAGCGGCTACAACTTCCAGGCGGACGCGCTCAAGTTCTCCGCCGGCGCCGGCTTCATGGCCGACCTCGGCCAGAAGCGCGTCAACCTCGACTACGCCTACACGGACGGCGGCCCGCTCGGCGCCGTGAACCGACTTTCGTTGGGAGTGCGTTTCTGATGCGCCGGCTCCTCTCGCTTCTCGCGCTGCCGTTGGCCCTCGCCTTCCTGCCGGGCTGCGGCGCAAAGTACGAACTGCCCACGGAACGTCCGCGCACGATCGTGCCGTCCGACAAGAGCTACCAGATGATCGCCACCTGGACCGGCATGACCGGCATCCAGGACGTCCTGCTCACGCAGGGCTCCGGCACCCAGCTGTTCCTGCTCTTCAACGACGGCGCACCGATCAACCCGGCCGGCGCCATCACGTCGCATGGTTCCGTCGGGCTCTATCCGCTGTCGCGTCCGACGCCGATCGTCGGTGACTACTTCCAGCCGCTCGCGGGCCTGTTCAACCCGATCGCGGTCGCCTCGGCGCAGAACAAGCTGTTCGTGCTCGACGCCGGCGATTCGTGCATGGCGCACTGGAACGACACGCTGATGACCTGCCGTGCGAACACGGACCCGGCGCGCAAGGGCAACTTCATCCGCAATCTCGCCGCGTACTGGCGCGTCCGTGAATACGGGCTCGGCGGCGGCGACACGCTCAGCACGTTCACGGACACGACGTTCGCGACCGTCGCCGGCGTGGCGGCGGGCGAGGACGGCTACGTGTACGTCTCGGGCCAGGCGATCGTGCTCGACACGCTCGAGACCGACCAGCGCATCCGTACGCGCCAGTTCGTCTCGCGCATCTACCGCTATGCGCGGGGCCCGAAGTACCCGGGCGCGCCGAACGCGCAGGACGTGAACATGCCCGGCGCCAACTGGCACCGGGACACGACGTGGGTGATCGAGGACGGCTCGGGCAACTCGACCGTGTTCGATCCCGCGGGCATCTACTACTCGCGCTACGCGAGCCGGCCGGTGTTCGTGGCCGACCGCGGCAACAGCAAGGTGAAGGGGCTCTCCAGCATGGTGACCAATCTCGGTCTCGTGCAGACGGACGGCTCGACCACCGGCTCCAACTTCGTCAATCCCACGGACGTGACCGCGGATCTCGCGGGCTTCTTCTACGTCGTGGACCGGGGCAACCGCCGCGTGCTGCGTTTCGACGCGAACAGCGGTGAGTACATCCAGCGCGTGGACAACGAACCCAACGCGCAGTCCGAAGAGCTGCTCGACCCCGTGGCTGTCGCGGTGGACGATTCGCTCGCGTACATCGCCGACCGCGGCCGCGGGAAGGTCATCCGTTTCAAGAGGCGTCCATGATGCGTCGTGCAGCGTTGGTGTTGGGGATGTGCCTGTCGGTTTCTCCGGTGTTCGCCGCCGTGGACGCGGATCACTTCGCGCCCGGCGCGCACCCGGCGATCTCGCAGTCGGCGCAAGACGCCGTGAACTTCGCCCTGCTCGTGATGGGACAGAACAAGCTGGGCATGTCGATCACGAACTACGGTTTCATCGGCAACAACTTCACGACGCGCTCCGCGTCCATGGAGTACCCGCTCGGGTCCGGTTACGAACACCTCGTGCGTGGCGGCATCTGGATCGGCGCGCTCGCCGTGGACGACAACGGCGGTTTCACGGGCGTGACCACCGGCGCGGTGGACGGATCGCAGGGCAGCGCTAGCGCGGACGCCACCGAGTTCACGCCGATCTCGTCCAGGATCACCGTGCGCAGCACCCTGCCGAACAGCCGCTACTACAACCCGGACGCCGTCAGCGAGCTGGACTACAGCTCGACGTTCTGGGACGGCGTCGCCAAGCGCGCGCTCGGCAACAACGAAGATCATCGCCCGATGAAGCTCGAGGTGAAGCAGGAGAACTACGCCTGGTCCTTCGCCGAGTACGCCCACTTCGTGATCTTCCACTACACGATCAAGAACGTCGGGCCGCCGCTGCGCAACGTCTGGGTCGGCATGTACGACGAGCTCCAGACCGGCAACAAGAACCTCTACAACTGCTGGCCACCGAGCTCGGGCTGCAGCTCCGCGGGCGGCTGGTTCGCGAAGAAGCAGATCGGCTACACCGACTCGCTCCGGCTCTTCACCGAGAGCTACTGCCAGAACATCATCGACTGCCGCAACAACCTCGCGCCGCCGATGGCCGGCATGATGCTGCTCGGCGCCCGTCCGGGCACGGTCGTGGACACGGTGGCGGGGCACAAGCAGGTGTCGCTGAGCGTCTGGAGCTATTCACCCGGCAGCGCCGCGCGCGACGAAGACACCGAACGCTACGCGCTCATGAGCACGGGCACGATCACGCCCCTGTCGCCGGTTCCCGATTCGCTGCTGCCGCCGTCGGGCGACCCGGTGTTCCTGATGAGCGCAGGGCCGTTCGAACAGCTGAACCCGGGGGACAGCATCACGGTGGACTTCGCCTACCTCGGCGCGACCGCGGCCACGGACGCCGAGAAGCTCGCGCTCATCCGCCGCTACGCCCGATTCGCGCAGCGCGCGTACGACCGCAACTACCTCGTGCCGGTGCCGCCGCCTTCGCCGCGCATGAAGGTCGTGCCGCGCGAGTCGGCGATCGACATCTACTGGGACGAGAGCCCGGAGTTCGCGGCCGACCGCACGAGCCCCGACACGCTCGACTTCGAGGGCTACCGCATCTACGTCGGCGAAGGACGGGACACGCTCGGCATGGTCGCGCAGTTCGACAAGGCCACGGCGCCCGGCGACACGCTCGGGTTCAACACCGGCTTCGGCGCGGTGCGGCTCGCGACACCCGTCGTGATCGACGGCGGCACCTATCATTACAAGTACTCGGTGGATCACCTGCGCAACGGCTTCCGCTACTACGTGGCCGTGACGGCGTACGACCTCGGCAACTCCGAGATCGAGTCGCTCGAGTCGGGGATTCCCCAGAACGAAGTCATGGCGACGCCGTCCCCCGCGCAGAACGAACGCGCCGGCGCGGGCGTCACCGTGTTCCCGAACCCCTACCGGGTGGATGCCCGCTGGGACGCGGGCGAGAACGTCCGCGATCACTACCTGTGGTTCGCGAACGTGCCGAGCAAGGCCGTGATCCGCATCTACACGCTCTCCGGCGACCTCGTGTACGAGTACGATTTCGATGGCGCCAGCTACGACGGCCGGAACGCGCGCGGCATCAACGACCCGCGCTCCGACCTCACGTCGCGTCTCTCGGGCGCGAGCTTCGGCTGGGACCTGATCACCCGCAACGGACAGGCGGCCGCCACGGGGTTGTACCTGTGGTCGGTCGAGGACAAGTCGACGGGCAAGCGCTCGGTGGGCAAGTTCCTCATCGTGAAGTCCGACCGTGAGGGAGTGAACTGATGCGCACCGTCCTGCGACTCCTCCTGCCCCTGGGCCTGCTCGCCGCCGCCGTCGCGGGTTGCGGCCTCACCGGGCAGATCCACCCGAACCAGGCGCCCGAGACCACGATCTTCGTCTCCGGTGACGTGGACACCGTCAATCACGTCGTGCACCTGCACTGGTTCGGTTCCGACACCGACGGCAACGTGACCAAGTACGAGGTCCGCCTGCTCAATCCGGCCCAGCCGGAGGAGACCACGTGGGTCGAGACCCTGCGTGCGGACTCCGTCGTGACCGTGCTTTCGCCCACGGGCTTCGCGGCACCGGTCTTCCAGGTGCGCTCCGTGGACAACGAAGGCCTGCGCGACCCGACACCGGCCGCCCAGGATTTCAAGTTCAGCAACAAGCCGCCGACGATCGTGCTCACGAACAAGCCCGCGCTCACCGACACGACGTTCGCGTCGGTGACGGTGACCTGGCTTCCGTCGGACGTCGACGGCAACCTCGCGAACGCGAAATACTTCGTCTGGCTCGACGGGCAGGCGGCGGCGCCCGAGAGCACGACGTCCCTCACGTTCACGATGCCGTCCGCGCGGTTCATGAACGGCGGCAGCACCTACAACAACGGCTATCGCACCTTGTACGTGCAGGCGCGTGACGACGGCGGCCGCTACGGCAACGTGGACAGCGTGCGCTGGTTCGTGCGCCGCCCGGTGGTGGGCACGCGAGCGCGCCTGCTCATCATCGACGACGTGCCGACGAGCAATTCGAGCAACATCCGTTTCGACTCGCTCTACGCGAACACGGCGCTGCGGAACCTGCCCGCCGATCAGTTCGCGGTCCTGCGACTCCAGAACCGCGTGCCGTTCCGCTCGGCCATGGACGTCCAGCAGACGTTCCAGCAGTTCGAAGCCGTGATCTGGTATCGCGCGAACGAAACGACCTTCTCGTCCTTCCTGCGCGACTACCAGGCCGGTGTCGAGGGTTACCTCGATCACGGCGGCAAGTTCTTCCTCGAAGGGCTCTACCTGATCGCCGGCACGAATGCGGTCGGTGCGCTCAGTTCGAGCTTCGTGACGAACTACCTCGACTGTGACGGGATGCTGAACTGCTTCGCGATCACGCCCGCCGTCCTCGACTCGAGTTCGGGCTGGAGCAACCTGAACGGCTCGCGCTTCCGCAGCACGGTCCTCGCGGACAGCTCCCGCCAGCAGGCACTTTCGACCCGCACCGGCGAGCCGGGTGGTCTCCGCGTGTTCCTGGTGCGCGACAACTCCAAGGCGCTCCTCTGGGCGCTGCCGGGGGCGCTCAGCCCGGCCGTCGCGGACAGCTTCCCGGTGGCCGTCATGAACGACCGGCCGGGCGGCGGACGGGCCATCGTGACCACGATTCCCTTCTCGACCAGCATCGCTCCGCCGGCGGGTGGGCGAGCTCCGGCGTTGATCGCCAAGGTCTTCGGCCTGCTCGGGCTGCTGGCCCCCTGATCGGGGGAGAACACCCGAATCCACGCGAACGTCCGGGCCGGCACCCCCAGAACGGGGTGC
>JBGANH010000257.1:0-6616 GCA_044222365.1 Candidatus Eiseniibacteriota bacterium | reverse complement strand
GGCCGGAGATCCGCAACGCCCGCGCGCGCTCGTCGCCGAGCACCGCGAGGACGCGCGTGTGCTCGAGCACCGTGATGCCGGCGGCCGCGGCGCGCGAGCGGAACTCGGCGCGCGCACGGGGCGTGCGACGCACGACGATCGTCACGCGGGAGCCGGCCTGCGTGAGCAGCAGCGCGTTCTCGAACGCCGCATCCCCGCCACCGACGACCGCGACCGTGCGCCCGGCGAGTTGCTCGCGGTCGCGCGTGGCCGAGAACGACACGCCCCGGTTCTCGAACTCGCGCTCTCCCGGCACCTCGAGCCGGCGCCGGCGCACCCCGCTCGCGACGAGGACGGCGCGCGCCAGGACGACCTCGCCACCGTCCAGACCGACTCGGGGGACCGCCCCCGCGCTCGCGGTCAACGATCGGGCGAGGCACGCGGTGCGCAGGGGCACGCTGGCGGCGGCGAGCTGGCGCGCGTAAGCCGCGGCGAGCGCGGGCCCGTCGCCCTGCTCGAAACCCGGCACGTCCTGCGGGTGGAAGTGCACCGCGTGCAACTGTCCACCGGGCACCGGCGCGCCGTCGAGCAGCAGCACGTCGAGTTCGAGCGCCTTCGCCCACAGTGCCGCCGACACGCCCGCGGGTCCGGCGCCGACGACCAGCAGTTCGACGTTCACGCGAATCGCTCCCTCGGCCGGTCAGCGCTCCCGCGCCGGCGCGAACTGCAGCGTGTGCGCCCAGCGCGGATCGGAAAGGTCGCCGCGCACGGTGCGCGTCTCGACCAGACCGTAGCGGCGGATGCCTCGCATCTCCATGCACAGGTGCCGGGCCTCGAGGATCACGGCCACGCCGCGCGGTTTCGCCACGCGCTCGATGTGATCGGCGATCTGCTGCCCGATGCGTTCCTGCAACTGCGGACGGCGCGCGTACGTGTCGAGAAGCCGCGGCAGCGCCGAGATGCCGAGCAGTTCGTCGCCCGGCAGGTAGGCGATGAGCGCCCGCCCGAAGAACGGCACGAAGTGGTGCACGCACAGCGAGTGGAACGGGATGTCGCGCACGAGCACGAGGTCGCCCTGGCCGTCGTGCGGGAATGATGCCACGTCCGGGGACTGTGCCGGATCGAACCCACCGAAGATCTCGCGGTAGAGGTCGGCCACGCGTGCCGGGGTCTCGGCGAGTTCGGGCTCGGCGGCGGGATCCAGGCCGAGCGCGCGGATGAGTTCGGCCACGGCCTTCTGGACGGCGGCCGTGTCGCTGCCGGGAACGGGTGCGCTCATGGCGACTCCGGGGCTACCGGGAGGGCGGAAAAATCAACGGGGCCGGCTGTTGCCAGCCGGCCCCGTGACATGGAGCGGAAGACGGGATTCGAACCCGCGACCCCAACCTTGGCAAGGTTGTGCTCTACCGGGCTGAGCTACTTCCGCGAACAAGAGCGGCGGGGAATATACGAACCGAACGGCGGGTCGTCAAGTGCGCCCTGGTCCCGGATCGGTGAAGCCCGATCTCCCCCGGAGCGCGGCACGCCCGCCGTCGCGCGCGTGCATGTCGGACGCATCGCGGGTACAAATACCGCCCATGCCCACTCTCGTGCACAAGTACGGCGGCACGTCGGTCAACGGCCCCGAGCGCATCCGCGCGGTCGCGCGCCGGATCGCGGACGCGCGCGCGGCCGGGAACGACATGGTCGTCGTCGTCTCGGCGATGGGACACACGACGGACGAACTGATCGCGCTCGCACGGCAGGTCTCGCCCACGCCCAACCGGCGCGAGATGGACATGTTGCTCACCACCGGCGAGCGCGTCTCCATGGCGCTGCTCGCGATGGCGCTGCACGACCTCGGCGCCCCGGCGATCTCGTTCACGGGTTCGCAGAGCGGCATCCTCACGGACGACGCGCATGCGAACGCGCGCATCGTCGCGATCCGACCGGAGCGCATCCGCGCCGCGCTGGAAGCGGGCCGCGTCGTGATCGTGGCCGGTTTCCAGGGCGTGAGCCCGGTGACGAAGGAGATCACGACGCTCGGCCGAGGCGGTTCCGACACCACCGCGGTCGCGCTCGCACACGACGGCCGTGGCGCTCGCGGCGGCGCTCGACCGTTCGCCGTGCGAGATCTACACCGACGTGGACGGCGTGTTCACCGCCGACCCGCGCGTGGTCCCGGCCGCGCGCATCATTCCGCAGTTGTCGTTCCGCGCCTGCTCGGCGCTCGCCCATCTCGGCGGGCGCGTGCTGCACGCGCGGTGCGTGGACCTCGCGGCGCGCGAACGCGTGCCGCTCACGGTGCGCTCGTCGTTCACCGACGCGAGCGGCACCCGTATCGTGGAGGAAGGCGTGGAAGCTCCCCGAGTCGAAGCCGTCGCCCACCAGAAGGACGTCACCGTGGTGATCGCCGAGGGCACGTCCGGCGGACGCGGCGAGGCGCGCGGCATCCTCGAAGCGGTCGCCGAGGCCTTCCCCGCACTCCAGCTCGTCGCGCACGAAAAGCTCACCGAGGCGCACGGCGCGCTCGTGTGGACCGGCTCGCGCGAGGACGCCGAAGCGCTGCAGAAGCAGTTCCGCGACCTGCGCGGCCCCGGTGGCGAATGGTCGCTGACGCTCCAGCACGACGCGGCGTTCGTGTCGCTGATCGGCCTCGGGCTCGGCGCGGCCGAAGGCGCGCGCGGCGAGCGCGCCCTCGAGAAGGCCGGGCTGGGCATGCTGGCGCTGCGCGCCACGCCCGCGGCGCTCGTCTTCCGGGTCGAGGCGGCGCAGTGCGAGGCGGCCGTGCGCGCCCTGCACGCGGAGTTCCTCGGCTGACCGGGCCGGCAGTCGGCGCTGCAGTGCACGGGCGCACCTGCCGATGACACGCGCAGCAGACGACTTGCGTTCCGGCCGCCACCCCTCCGCGCGCCGAACCTTGGGCGGAGGGCAGAGGCCCCCTCCCGGTCGGACGAACGCGCAGGAGCGCGAGGAGGTGGCATGCCGTACCGCATCGAAGACGCCGCGCAGATGCTGAAGAGCCGCGACTTCGCCGGCGCCGAAGCCGCCCTGCACGCGCTGATCGCCGCCGACGCGCGCGATGCCGTCGCACACAACCTGCTCGGGCTCGTGCACCTCGAGTGCCGCCGCTACGCCGACGCCGTCACCGCGTTCTCGCAGGCCATCCGGCTGCGCAGCCCGTTCCCCGAGGCGCTCATCAACCTCGCGGTCGCGTGCAACCGGACCGGCGAGCACGAGCTCGCGATCGAGGTCTGCGACCTCGCCCTCGCGGCGGCGCCCGGGAACGCACCGGCGCTCCTGAATCGCGGCATGGCGTGCAAGGGACTGCGCCGGCTCGACGAGGCGAAGGAGGCATTCGAACTCGCGGGCGACCATCCGATGGCGCGCTTCAACCTCGGGCACACGCTGCTGCTCGAGCACGACCTCGAACGCGGCCTGCCACTCTACGAGGCGCGCCGGGAGGTGTTCCATACGGGCGCCGGGCTGCCGGGCGAGCCGTGGCGGGGCGAGGCTCGCCCCGGCGAGGCGCTGCTCGTGCTGGCCGAGCAGGGTTTCGGCGACTTCCTGCTCATGAGCCGGTTCTTTCCGCGCCTGCTCGAGCGTTTCGCGCGCGTCGTCGTGCAGACGCCCGCGCCGCTCGAACGCCTCGTGCGCGCGTTCGAGCCGCGACTGGAGATCGTCACGGATCCCGCGGAGGCGCGCTGGGACGTGTGGGCGCCCATCATGAGCCTGCCGCTGCTCCTGGGCGTGCGCGGCGTGCTGGACCTGCCGACCGAACCGTGGCTGAAGGTGAACGCGCCCGAGCGCTCCGGCCCGCGCCCGCGTGTCGGGATCAACTGGGCGGGCAATCCCTCCTACGCGTACGACGCGGTGCGCTCGACCTCGCTCGAGACGTTCGCGCCGCTGCTCCAGATCGCGGACGTGGAATGGGTCTCGCTGCACCTCGGCGTGCGGGAGCACGAGGCGCAGGCCTTCGGGCTGCCGCAGCCGCTGCGCGAGGCGAAGGACTTCCTCGACACGGCGGAAGTGATCGCCGGGCTCGACCTCGTGCTCTCGACCGAAACGGCGATCCCGAATCTCTCCGCGGCGCTGGGCGTGCCCACGTGCGTGCTCACGACGATGGACGTGGACTGGCGCTGGACCGCCTGGTACTCGGGCGTCACCGTGTGCGCGCAGCAGGTTCCGGGCAACTGGTTCGGCCCGATGGCCGCAGCCGCGGAAGCGATCCAGTCGCTGCTCGCCGCGCGCGAGTCCGGCCAGGCGGCCTGAAGTCCATCGTCAGGCGCCGCGCCGCGCCACGAGCAGGATCGACGTGCTGACGTGGTCGTTGATCTTGAGGTTGAGGTGGTATTCGCCCGTGTACGGGAACGGATCCACGTACCGGTCGGCTTCGTGATCCCCGGGCTGCAGGTCGAACGGCCACAGTTCGTCGCCCTGCGCCGCGACGAGCCGCGCGAGCCGCTCGAGATCGCGGCGGCGAAACAGCACGAGGTTCTCGGCCTCCACCGTCTCGTCGTCGCTCGCGAAGTTGAACTCGGTGGTGTGCGCGGCGATGCCGCCCGGGCGAAGGCATTCCATCTGCTGCAGGAAGAAGTCGATGCCGGCCTGGATGCCGCCCACGTGTTCGAACGAACCCGCCGACCACGTGAAATCGAACTCGCCCCGGCGCAGCGGCTCGGGAATGTCGCGCATGTCCACGGCCTCGAAGCGCACGAGCTCGCGCAGCTTCGCCTCGTCGCAGATGCCGCGGAACGGCAGGTCCGCGAAGTCGCGGGAGTGCTGCTCGCTGCCCGTCCAATCCTGCGCGGTTTCGAGGGCCTGGTCGCTCGCGACGACGCGGCAATCTCGATTCGCGAGCCAGGCCGGTATCGGCTCGCGCCCGCAACCGAATCCGATCGCCGATCCGCCCGATCCGATCTGCTCGAGATAGACCTGCTGGATGATCCCGAACTCCCACAGCTTGCGGTGGATGCGGTGGGCTTCGGCGATCTCGCGGATCCGGTCCGGAAGCCAGGGACCGGAGAAGTCGGCCGCCCGGACTCGGGTCGATCGGGTGATGTGACGACCGTCCATGAGCGTCCTCGTGGTCCATGGTCGAGCGGGAAATCCGTTCACAGGAAACACGCCACTGCCGAAGCGGGCAAGGGGATTCTCCCGGCGGCGGGCCGTGCCGGAAGCGTGCGCGTCTCGTCCGGCGTGCACTCGATGGTGCAGGCACCTGCCGCAAGTGCCGAAAACCGCCGTGAGCCGCGCACGGTTCCGGGAGGGGCCCGGGCCACCGTCGCGCGGATCGCCGAGGGGACGCCGTGATGCACGAGAGACTTCCGCACGCCCGCGCGCAGATGCAGCGCAGGGATTTCGCCGCCGCCGAACGCGAGGCGCGCGCGGTGCTGCACGACGACCCGGCGAATCGCGAGGCGATCCCGCTCCTCGGCCGCCTGCTCGTCGAACGCCACGCTTACGCCGAAGCGCAGGAGGTGCTGCTCGGCGCGTGCTCGCTCTCTCGTCCGAGCCCGGATTCGGCCGCGCTGCTCGCCACGGTCTGCAACCGCACCGGACGCCACGAAGCCGCGTTGCGCATGGCGGATCTCGCGATCCGGACCGAGCCGCGCCACGTCGAGGCGCTCGTCGAGAGCGGCATCGCGCTGCGCGCGCTCGGCCAGTACGAACACGCGTTCGACGCGCTCGATCCCGTGCGCGAGTTCGACCGTGCCGCGCTCGAACTCGGCATGCTCCACCTGCGGCAGGGCGACTTCGCGCGCGGGCTGCCGCTGTACGAGCGCCGCCGCCGGATCCGCCCCGTGGGGGTGGGCCTCCCCGCCGACGAATGGCTCGGGGAATCGCGACCCGAGGCGCGGTTGCTCGTGCTGCCCGAGGGCGGGCTTTCCGGCTTCCTGCGCGCGTTGCGATTCCTGCCCGCGCTCGCCGACCGGTTCGCGCGCGTGGTCGTGCTGGCGCCCGCGCCGCTCGCGCGTCTCGTGCAGCAGGTGGATCCGCGGCTGGCGGTCGTGCCGTCACTCCCCGAGGCGCGTTTCGACCTGTGGACCTGCGTGGGCAGCCTCGCGCTGCGCTTCGGCGTGCGGACACCCGCGGACCTGCCGCCGATGCCGGCGATCCCGGACATTGCCGCCGCGGCGGCTCCCGGCGACGGGCGACTGCGCATCGGCATCAACTGGGCGGGGAGCCCGTCGCATCCGAGCGACGAGATCCGCTCGACTCCGCTGCGGGCGCTCTCGCCGCTGCTCGAGGTGAAGGAGATCGAGTGGGTGTCGTTGCACCTCGGAGTGCGCGAGCACGAGGCGAAGGCGTTCCGGCTCGCGCAACCGCTCGATCCGAAGGCCGACTTCCTGGACGCGGCGCAGGTCGTCGCCGGTCTCGACTTCGTCGTCTCCACGGAATCCGCCGTGGCCCACCTCGCCGCCGCGACGGGTGTGCGGACCTGCGTGCTGTCGCCGCAGGACGCGCATTGGAGTTGGAGCACCTGGTACGACGGCGTGACGCTGTGCCCGCAACGCGAGGCGGGCAATTGGAACGGCCCCATGAGCGACGTGGCGGGAGTGCTGCTCGCGCTCCCCGTCGCGGCCTGACCGGCCACGCCGCGCGAAACGCGATCGGGCGGACACCGCGAGGTGCCCGCCCGTCTTCGTGAGGCGTG
>JBGANH010000256.1:0-6636 GCA_044222365.1 Candidatus Eiseniibacteriota bacterium | reverse complement strand
GACCGAGCCCACCGGCGCGTTCCTGATGGACCGCCACCCCGTGACGAACCGCGATTACAAGCGGTTCGTGGACGACGGCGGCTACACGCGAGAGGAGTACTGGCGCGAACCGTTCGTCGAGGGCCAGAACACATTGTCCCGAGCGGAGGCGATGGCGCGCCTGACCGACGCGGTCGGCCAGCCCGGCCCCGCGAAGTGGGTGATGGGCGACCATCCCGCGGGCGAGGACGACCACCCGGTCACCGGCGTGAGCTGGTACGAGGCGGCGGCCTACGCGGCGTGGGCGGGCAAGGCGCTGCCGACGATCTTCCACTGGAACCGTGTGGCGATGACGTTTTCGAGCGCGCTCATCGTGCCGTTCGCGAACCTGTCGGGTCGCGGCACCGTGGCCGTCGGCAGCACGAACAGCGTGAATCGCTTCGGCGTGCACGACCTCGCCGGCAACGTGCGCGAATGGATGGTGAACTCGTTCGGCAGCTCCGACCAGCGCTACATCCTGGGCGGCGGCTGGAACGACATGGGCTACGCATTCGTGGACGCGTACGGGCAGCCGGCGTTCGACCGCTCGGCGACCAACGGCATCCGCTGCATTCGCGCGATGGAGCCGGACCCGAACCAGGAGCGGCTCGCGCGCGCGCTCGAGTTCCCGACGCGCGACTTTCTCGCCGAGCCGCCGGTGTCGGACGACGTGTTCGGGTTCTTCCTGCGCCAGTTCCACTACGATCGCACGCCGCTCGACGCGAAGATCGTCGCCGAGCAGCCCGTTCCGGCCGGCGTCTGGCAGACCGTCGAACTGGCGGCGGCTTACGGCGGCGAGCGCATGCAGGCGCACTTGTTCCTGCCCGCGCGCGGGCGGGCGCCCTACCAGACGGTCGTGCTGTTCCCCGGCTCGCTGGCGATGCACAACCGCAGCTTCAACCTGGCGGAGGTGCAGCGCGTCGAGTGGATCCTGAAGAGCGGACGCGCGTTGCTGCTGCCCATCTACAAGAGCACGTACGAGCGCGGCGACGAGCTGACGTCGGACTACCCGCAGCCGACCGCGCTCTACAAGGACCACGTGATCATGTGGGGCCGCGACCTGGGCCGCGCGATCGACTACGTGGAGACGCGCCCGGATCTGGACGCGAGTCGCATCGCGTACTTCGGCACGAGCTGGGGAGGGCAGCTGGGAGCGATCCTGCCCGCCGTGGAGAAACGCATTCGCGCGAACGTGCTGTACGTGGCCGGCTTCTGCTTCCAGCGTTCGCTGCCCGAGGTGGACCCCGTGCACTACGTGCGGCGCGTGACGCAGCCCACGCTGATGCTGAACGGCGAGCTGGACTTCTTCTTTCCGGCCGAGACGTCGCAGCGCCCGATGTTCGAGCTGCTCGGCACCCCGGCCGAGCACAAGCGGCGGATCACGTACCCGCGCGGCCACACCGTTCCCAAGGTGGACCTGATCAAGGAATCGCTGGCCTGGCTCGAGACGTACCTCGGGCCGGTGGCATAGAGGCGTCGGAGCGCGCGGCGGCCGCGAGGGCCGCCGGCGAGAAGGCTCGGCAGCACGGACGGGTGCGCGAAGGCTTCACGAGGCCCTCGTACGGCCGGCGGGACAACGAGAGCCCATTCGCAAGGGCCTTTTGTTCGATTCCCCGTCGCCGAACGTAGACCGGGTCTGGAATACTTGGTTCCCTCGAACGAACCGCACCTCGCCCTGGAGCTCTCGCCACGATGCCGAACGATCCCCGATTGCGCATGGCCTTCGCACGCTTCGGACGTGTGCTTGCGCTCACCGTCGCCGCGCTCGGCACGCTGCTCACGCCCATCGCGTCGCACGCGCAGGCGATCCTCGAACAGTTCCCGAGTACCAACGGCACCGTGTACGCGTTCGCCGAGGTGGGGAACACGCTTTACATCGGGGGCGCCTTTTCGCGCGTCGGTCCGGCCACGGGCGGTGGTGTGCCGGTCTCGGCATCCACAGGCGACCGCGTGGGCAGCCCGCTGGTCGTGAACGGCAACGTGTACGCATCCGTGTCCGACGGGGCCGGCGGCTGGTTCATCGGGGGCTCGTTCACGAGCGTGGGCAGTGAGGCGCGCGCGAACGTCGCGCGCATCCTGGCGGACGGGTCGCTCTCGTCGTGGAATCCCGGGGCCGGGGGCACGGTCAAGGCGCTCGCCCTGGTCGGTAACACGCTCTATCTGGGTGGCTCGATCGCCAGCGCCGGCGGCCAGGGACGCTCCAACGTCGCCGCGCTGGATGCCACGACCGGCATCGCCACGTCGTGGAACCCCGGCTGCGACGGCGAAGTGCGCGCCATCGCCGCCGATGCCCGAGCCGTCTACCTGGGTGGAAGGTTCTCCAACGTCGATGGTCAATCGCGGAGTCGATTCGCCGCCGTGGATGCCACCACGGGCCGCGTGAAATCGTGGTCCGCGCAGGTGTCGGGCACTTCCCAGGACGCGGGCGGCACCTCGGTGGACGCGATCGTCACCAGCGGCTCGACCGTGTATTTCGGCGGCGACTTCACTTCCGCCTCGTTCGTCGCGCGGAACCGCCTCGCGGCCGTCGACTCGACCACGGGTGCGCTCGCTTCTTGGAATCCGAACGCGAGCGGCCTCATTCGCGGCATGGCGCGCAACGGCAGCCACGTCTACGCGGTCGGCAACTTCACGCAGATGGGCGGCGTCCCGCACATCCGGATCGCGGACATCGACGCCACATCCGGGCTCGCGAGCAGTTGGTCCCCGAGCGCGGACAACACGGTGATGTGCGTCGCGGTCAGCGGCAACACCGTGTACGCCGGCGGCCTGTTCGAGGTCGGCGTCAGCGGCCAGCACTCGATGGTCGTCGCGATCGACGCCACCACGGGCTTCGCCTCCGCCTGGGACCCGGGAGCGGACGGCGGTGGCTATACGGTGTCCGTGTCGGGTTCGAGCGTCTACCTCGGGGGCTTCCTGTCGCTTGCGGGTGGCACCGTGCGTCACGGCCTGGCCGCGCTCGACGCGACCACCGGCGCGCTGTTGCCCTGGAACCCGAGCACGACCGCCCTCATCGTCTGGTCCATGACCTCCAACGCGAACACGCTGTACGTGGGCGGCCAGTTCAACCAGATGGCCGGCCAGTCGAGAAGCTGCCTCGCGGCATTCGACGTGACGAGCGGCGCGCTCACCGCGTTCAATCCCGGCTACGTGGACGGCTCCGTCCAGACGCTCGCGTTGAGCGGCACCACGCTCTACGCCGGCGGATACTTCGACACCGTGGGATCCGTGCGACGCACGCACGCCGCCAGCCTGAACGCGACCACCGGTGCCGTCACGTCATGGGCGCCGAATCCCGACGACGCCGTGTCGAGCCTCGGGCTCTCCGGGTCGCTCGTCTACCTGTGCGGCCGTTTCGCGACCGTCGGAGGGCAGCCGCGCGGTTCGCTCGCCGCAGTGGACGGAGTCACGGGCGCGGTCACGGCGTTCGCACCGAACGCCAATCAGAACGTCTTCGACATGGCAATCACCCCGACCAGCATCTACGCAGTCGGGAACTTCACGACGATCGGTGGCGGCAGTCGCAGTTATGCCGCGGCGCTCGATCCGGTGACCGGGACACTCCAGCCCTGGTCGGTCGTACCCAACGCGGGCATGTACGCGCTCGCGACCGGGCCCGACCGTGTCTACATGGGCGGATACCTGCAGACCCTCAACGGCACTCCGAAACTCTGGGTCGGCGCTGCGACCCAATCCACGGGCGCAGTTGCCGACTACCGCCCGGCGCCCAACAACGTCGTGGACGAGATCGCCGTGTTCGGTGAACGCGTGTACCTCGGCGGGCGCTTCGATCGTATCAACGGGCAACCTCGCGTCGGGTTCGCGGTGACGCGCCTGCCGCGCGTGAGCATCGCCGATGCGGCGATCGAGGAAGGCGACTCCGGCACCCGCCAACTGACATTCACGGCTTCGCTCGACCAGGCCACGCTCGAGAGCGTCACCATGAAGCTCACGACGACCGACGTGGACGCCACCGCGGGCAGCGACTACACCGCGCTGACGAACCAGAGTTTCAACATTCCCACCGGCCTGCTCTCGCGTACGTTCACCGTCACCGTGAACGGCGACCGCCTGCCGGAGGCCAGTGAGCGCTTCGACGTCACGCTCAGCTCGCAACAGGGCGCGTTCGTGGCCGACGGCGTCGCCACCGGCACGATCACCGACGACGACGCGCACGCGCTCGTCTGCGCGGACCTGTTCGAGACCGACGGCGACGTACTCGCGACCGCGGTCATGAACGGCGTGCTCTACCTCGGCGGCACGTTCTCGCGTGTCGGGCCGCCGCCGTACGCGATCGCCACGTCGCAGCCGCGCGCGCGGCTTGCGGCGATCGATCTCGCGACGGGGACACTGCTGCCGTGGAATCCCGGCGCCGATGGCGATGTGACCGTGCTCGAGGCCGGCTCCGGCGTGTTGTACGCCGCGGGCTTCTTCCAGCAGCTCGGCGGAGTGACACGCTCGCGGCTCGGCGCGCTCAACCCGGTGAGCGGCGCCGTCGCATCGTGGAACCCCGCGTCGCAGGGAACGGTGCGCGCGCTGGAGGCCGTCGGCAACACCGTGTACGCGGGCGGCGACTTCACGAACATCGGCGGAGCGACGCGCAGTGCGCTCGCGGCGCTCGACGCCGTGAGCGGGTTCGCCACCTCGTGGAACCCGAACCCCAACGGCAGCGTCTACTCGCTCGCTTCGCAGAGCGGCAAGCTCTACGTGGGTGGAGCGTTCACCGGCTTCTCGTCGGGCGGAGGAGGAGGTGGTGGTGGCGGCAACAGCAACACTCGCCGAGGCCTCGCCGAGTTCGACTTCGCGAGCAGCACTCCGACTGCATGGGACCCCAAGCCGCGCGACATCGTGCGTGCGATCGTCCCCGCCGGCACGGTGGTCTACATCGGTGGCGACTTCGGCGGGGCCGGATTCACGCGCTCGCATCTCGCGGCCATCGACATCTTCTCCGGTCTCGCGACCAGCTGGGACCCGAAAGTGGATGGCCCGGTCTACGCGATCGCACTGGACGGCACGTGCGCTCGCATCGGCGGCCAGTTCACGAAGGTCGGCACGCTGCCGCGCCAGAACCTGGCCGGCGTGGATCTGGCCACTGGCCTCGCGAACGGCTGGGTGCCGAATGCCGACCAGCTCGTACGTTCGCTCGTGGTGTCCGGATCACGCGTGTACGTGGGTGGCGACTTCGGCGTGACCGCGGCCACACCGCGCGGCGGCCTCGCGTGCCTGATCCCCGAGACGTTCGCGGGCACCACGGCGGACGCACCACCCACGCGCGTCGCGTTGACGAGCGTGGCGCCGAGCCCGACGAGCGGGCCGCTGCGCTTCACGTTCGAGCTGCCGCGCGAACAGCGCGTGACGCTCGCGCTGTACGACGTGCTCGGTCGCGTCGTGGCGCGCGTGCTCGACGAACCGCGTGCCGCAGGACGCCACACGATCGCGTGGAACGCGCGCCGTGACGGCGTGGCGCCCGGGCTTTATCTTGCGCGCTTCGAAGCGGGGGGAGTGCGGGAGAGCCGCAGGGTGCTCGTCGTGCGATAGACTGCCGCGGCGCAGCGAACCCACGAGCCGAAAGGAGCGCGCGCCATGTGCAGGAACATCCGGACGCTTCACAACTTCGCGCCACCCGCGTCCGACGACGAGGTGCGCGCCGCCGCGCTGCAGTACGTGCGCAAGGTGAGCGGGACCACGAAGCCCTCGCGCGCGAACGAGGCGGTGTTCGCGCAGGCCGTGGATGAAGTCACGCGCGTGACGCGCGAACTGCTCGACGCGCTGGTGACGACCGCGCCGCCGAAGGATCGCGAGATCGAGGCCGCGCGGGCGCGGGAGCGGACCGCGAAGCGGTTCGGGACGGCGGGCGGGGGGAGTTGGACGCCGCAGCCGGAGTGAGGACCCGGCAGCCTCACGCTTGCCGTGCTTGAAGCTGCTACCCGGTCACCTCAGTGCGAGGCAGCGAGTTCTCCGCTGCTCTACATCGTCTGCCATCAGGCAACCATCGCCACACTGGTATGACATATACAGGCTGCACCCAACTGCACTAGCCTCCACGCAGCTCGTGTCGTGATCGTCGGCAATGAGCCGCCAAACGCGATTCACACGCCCTCGCGCGAAACGAGCCCGGAGGAACCTCCAGTGAACCTGATCACTCGTGCCGTAGCTGCCGCACTTCTGGCCGTTGCTGTTCCATCCACTGGCACTGCTCAGGCCCCCGCGTTCTTGGGCTCATGGGAAACCAGCGTCCGGCCGCTCGGCCTCACTGCGAATGCAGCCGGGCACGTTTTTGTTGGGGGCGAGTACGGCTCTCCCGCAGAGGTTGAGATTTTCAGTCAACTTGGCACGCACACAGGGTCAATGGGGTCATCTGGACACGAGGTGTACGGCCTCGCGCAGTTCAGCAACGGGGACCTCCTTGTCGCGCGCTACTACGTTCAGGCGGTGTCCCGGTACGCACCAAACGGCAGTCTCGTAGCCACCATGAGCATCCCTTCGACCAACTGTCTTTACCTTGCGATCGACCAGAACGACGATTTCTACGTTTCTGATGATGGAGCCGACCGCATTCGCAAGTTCAGCTCGGGCGGAGCGGCGCTGACCGACTGGCACGTGCAGCACCCCTCCGGT
>JBGANH010000255.1:0-6777 GCA_044222365.1 Candidatus Eiseniibacteriota bacterium | reverse complement strand
GGACGCCGCGGGCGCGACCGCCGGCACGATCGGCGGAGGTGCGATCGAGCACGAGGCGCTGCGCGAGGCGCGCGCGTTGCTCGAATCGGGCGGCGGCGCGATCACGGTGCGCAAGCAGCTGACGCAGGACCTCGGCATGTGCTGCGGCGGCGAGATGGTGGTCTACATCGAATCGCTCGAGGCGCCGCCGCGGCTGTTCCTGTTCGGCGCCGGTTACATCGCGCGCCCGATCGCCGCGCTCGCGACGGGCTGCGGCTTCGCCGTGACCGTCTGGGACGGCCGCGACGAGTGGGCCGCGTCCTCGCGGTTCCCGGGAGCGACGGTGCACGCGCAGGACCCCGCCGACGCGGCGCGGTCGCTCGAGACCACGGCGGCCGACTTCGCGATCGTGGTGACGCACGACCACGATCTCGACCAGCGCATCGTGCAGGAACTGCTGCGCAAGCCGCTCCGCTTCACGGGCATGATCGGCAGCCTCGGCAAGCTCGCGAAGTTCCGCCGCCGGCTCGAGTCGCGCGGATTCACGCCGGAGCAGGTGGCGAGGCTGCGCACGCCGCTCGGACTGCCGATCGGCGCGCAGACGCCGGAGGAGATCGCGGTGAGCGTGCTCGCCGAACTGGTCGCCGTGCGGCGCGAGACCGCGCCGGAGAAGGGTTGGGAGGAAGCCGCTCGCGCGCGCCATCGCCGCTCGCGCGTCGCGGATGCGAAGTCCACCGAAGGGAGCGACACATGAACGTGGGTGTGCTGTTGGCCGCGGGCGCCTCGACCCGCATGAAGAGTCCCAAGCCGCTCGTGCGCTGGAAGGGGCATTCGTTCCTCGTGCACGGCACCCGCGCGTTGTGGGCGTCCTGCGACGTCGTCGTGGCCGTGCTCGGGAGCAACGCCGGCCCCGTGCGCACCGCGCTCGAGAAGGAGTTCACGGAGCTCGTCGAGTCCGGCGCGTTGACCGCCGACCTCCACGAGGCGCGCCGCAAGGGCGCCCGCGGGCTCGAACTGCGCTTCGAGACGAACGCGAAGTGGAAGCAGGGCATGTTCTCGTCCGCGAAGGTCGGACTGGCGGCGGCGCTCAAGCTCAAGCCCGCGAGCATCGCGGTGCTGCCGGTGGACCATCCCGAGGTGAGCGGCGAGACCGTGGACGCGATGACCGGGATGATGGCGGACGCGCTCAAGGCGTTCCAGAGCGGCTCGCCCGGCTTCCCGTACGCGCTCGTGCCGCGCTTCAAGGGGCATCGCGGACATCCGCTCGTGCTGTCGCCCGCGCTCGCGCGCGCGATCGTGCGGGACAAGGTGGCGGCGGACCTGGGCGACGCGGTGCGGCGCTCCGCCCGCCTGGTCGGCTACGTGGACGTGCGCGACGGCGGCGTGGTCCGCAACCGCAACACGCCGAAGGGCTGACGCACCGGACGCACGCGAGCACGGACCGGCGCACCGCGGATCAGCGCGGCGCCCGGTCCGTTCGCGTCTCCGGCGAGCCGATCGCGCGCCGGCCGGTGCACCACAGCGCGCCGTCGCGCTCCTCGAGCGCCAGCGCGGTGAGGTACGCGCCGCGGCACGGACCCTCGATGCATTCGCCGCTCTCCGGGGCGAAACGGGCGCCGTGGTGACAGCACACGATCGCGTCGAACGCGTCGTCGAAGAAGTGCCCGTCGCCGAAGTCGAGGGGCAGCGACTGGTGCCGGCAGCTGTTCACGAACGCATGCACCGCGCCCTGCCTGACTCCGAGCGGGTTCTGGTGCGACGGCGTGCAGTAGGCGAGGCGGGCACGCGGAGCGCGCCGGATGCCCTCGGCGACGTCCATGCCCTGCTCGTCCACCGGCACCGGCACGACGCGGGCCCCGGCGGCCTCGAACGCCGCCCGCGCCGCGAAGTAGCCGGGCGATTCGAGCCAGACGGGGTCCCCTTCGTCGGTCATCATCCGCGTGACGAGGTGGATCGCCTGCTGCGAACCGTTGACGATCATGATCTGGTCCGCGCTGCAGCGCGCGCCGCGCGCGGCGCCGAGGTGCGACGCGATCGCCTCGCGCAGCGGAAGGTAGCCCTGCGGATCGTCGTAGCTGAGCATGCGCACCGAGGCACGCCGGAGGCGCCGGTCCATCAGCCGCCGCCAGACGTCCATCGGGAAATGATCGAGCGCCGGCAACCCGGGCCGGAACGTGTTCGCCGTCGGCATCACCGGCAGGTCCACGAGCTTCGCACCCGCCACGCGGGTTCCGCGCACCGAGAGGTGGCGGGGCCTGTCGGCGTGGGGTGGGGCCGGCTCGGCCGGGACGGACTCGGGCACTTCGGCGTCGGGCAGCGAGTGTGCGACGAAGGTGCCCGAGCCCGCGCGGCTCTGGATGTAGCCCTCGGCGAGCAGCTGCTCGTACGCGCTCAGGACGGTGTTGCGAGAGACGCGCGTGACGTTCGCGAGTTCCCGGCTCGCGGGGAGCCTCGAACCGGCCGTCAGGCGGCCGGCCAGGATCGCGCGGCGGATCTCGTCGTAAAGCTGCCGGTGCAGCGGTTCGGGCGACGTGGCGTCGAGCGAGAAGGCCCGGAAGCTCGAAATGGATGGGCGTCGAGGCATGGGAATCCCGAAAAGTGGCACCGAGGGGTGCGAACTGGTGCCATGACACTATCGGCTTCCGGTCCTTGTGGCCATACCAGTGTTTCGGCAGGGTGTCTCGCTGGATTCATACGAGTGGCACCCGGCGGCGGCAGTTCCCCCGGACTCGATCCCCCGCGACGTCGCGCCGTCGGGTGCCTTTCGCCTCTCCGGATGGCAGAGTGTGCGTGCATCCACCCGAGGCCCCGTCACCGGAGACCCACCATGACCGCTGCCACTCGCCGCCCCGTCGTCGCCGTGTTCGGAAGCAGCATCCTGCGTGAGGACGAGCCCGCGTACACCGAAGTACGCACCCTCGGAGGCCAGCTCGCGCGCCGGGGCCTCGCCGTGATGACCGGTGGCTACGACGGCGCCATGGCCGCGGCATCGCGCGGCGCGCACGAAGCGGGCGGGCACGTGATCGGCGTCACGGTGGAGATGTTCGAGAAGCGCGGGCCGGTCAATCCCTGGGTGCTCGAGCGCGTGCACACGCCGACGCTCTACGCCCGTCTCGATCACCTCGTGCGCGAGTCCGACGCGTTCGTCGCCGTGACCGGCAGCATCGGCACCCTGACCGAACTGTTCCTCGCGTGGACGATGCTCGCGGTCTCCGCCCGTCCCGCCGCGCCGCTCGTGCTCATGGGGGCGCACTGGCGGGAGTGGCTGGATCTGCATCGAGGGCCCGAGTTCATCCCCGAGCACCTCTTCCGTCACGTCCAGGTCGCGGACACGCCGGAGGAGGCCGCGGTGCTGGTCGCCGCCGGGATCGGGACGCGGGGCGATCGCAGCTGAAACCGGCCGGAAAACTCGCCGGGAAGAAAACCGGCCCGGCCGGCGTATCCCGGACAGCCATCATCCCGAGGTAGACCGTTGGCCCCCTCGCCAACGACTCCCCGGCTCGTATAAGGTGCTCCCGTTGGGGGAGGCCAGAAGGGCCAGCCGATGGTCTCCGTGGATCAGTCAGCCGCGCATCGGGTCAAACACATGGAGGGTTCCACCAAATGAAATCGCGTCTCTGGATCGGCCTCGCCGTCGTGACCGCGATCTTCGCCGCGTCGTTCACGTCCGCGCAGGAAGGTGAAGCGCCTGCGGTCGTGGGTCACTACGTCGGCGTGAAGAATTGCAAGAAGTGCCACAGCAGCGCCGCCAAGGGTGCCCAGTTCAAGCAGTGGTCCGAGTCGAAGCACTCCCAGGCGTTCCTCGTGCTCGCGAGCCCGAAGGCTCTCGAGATCGCGGCCGCCAAGGGCATCAAGGATCCGCAGAAGGCCAAGGAGTGCCTCGAGTGCCACGTGACCGGCTACGGCGCCGACGCGAGCATGTTCGAAGCGACGTACTCGGACTCCGCCGGTGTCGGCTGCGAGTCCTGCCACGGCCCGGGCAGCGGCTACTACAAGTCGTCCACGATGAAGGCCATCAAGGCCGGCACGCAGGACGGCAAGGCGCTCGGCCTGATCATGCCGACGAAGGAAGTCTGCGCGAAGTGCCACAACGAGCGCGGCACGAGCGGCAAGCCCGTGAACTGGCCGGCCGACAGCGCGAAGATCGCGCACCGGACGCGGTCGCGGCGGTCGCGGTGGGCGTGGCATCCGGTACCGCTCGCGGGTGAGACATACCCGAAAAGATTTCCGGGAAGAACCGGGCGGAGCTGGCGCAGCCTCCTCAGCCATCACCCCGAGGTAGACCGTTGGCCTGCTCCGCCAACGACTCCCCGCTTTATAAGGTGCTCCCGTTGGGGAGGCCAGAAGGGCCAGCCGATGGTCTCCGTGGATCTGCCGCCGCGCATCGGGTCAAACACATGGAGGGTTCACCAAATGAAATCGCGTCTCGATCGGCCTCGCCGTCGTGACCGCGATCTTCGCCGCGTCGTTCACGTCCGCGCAGGAAGGTGAAGCGCCCGCGGTCGTGGGTCATTACGTCGGCGTGAAGAATTGCAAGAAGCGCCACAGCAGCGCCGCCAAGGGTGCCCAGTTCAAGCAGTGGTCCGAGTCGAAGCACTCCCAGGCGTTCCTTCGTGCTCGCGAGCCCAGCGCCTCGAGATCGCGGCCGCTGGCGGCATCAAGGATCCGCAGAAGGCCAAGGAGGCCTCGAGGCCACGTGACCGGCTACGGTTCGCCGGCCGACCACTTCGAAGCGACGTGCTCGGACTCCGCCGGCGTCGGCTGCGAGTCCTGCCACGGTCCGGGCAGCGGCTACTACAAGTCGTCCACGAGAAGGCCATCAAGGCCGGTACGCAGGACGGCAAGGCGCTCGGCCTGGTCATGCCGACCAAGGAAGTCTGCGCGAAGTGCCACAACGAGCGCGGCACGAGCGGCAAGCCCGTCAACTGGCCGGCCGACAGCGCGAAGATCGCGCACCCAGCCTCCGGCTGGCGCGGCGGGAGTAAGCGAGAAGCGTTATCCATGGAATGGCGAAGCGGCGGGTTCCCTCGGGAGCCCGCCGCTTTCGCATGCGCGCCGGGTGGCGACGGAGCCCGGCGCATGACGAAGCGGCGTGGCCGCGAGGGCCACGCCGCTTCGTGTGAACCGGACTGCTGCTCTTCGACTAGAACCGGCGGGTCGCCAGCACCGCGACGCGGCGGGCGGTGTAGTCCCGGTAGGAGTCGCCGAGGTAGATCGCGTTCGGCGTGAACGTCGAGCCGGACAGCGAGCCACCGAGGAGCGGCACGTCCTCGACCGCGAAGTCGGCGACGTCGAACTGGACGTACTGGCCCTGGACCGCGAGGTCCATGGAGGCCGTCCACTTCCAGCGCGCTTCGAGCGTCACGTCGTGGCTGCGATAGAACGTGTTGGGCACATCCACCGCCGCGGCACGAAGCGAACCGTTGCGCACCGTGGTGACGTTGGAGAAGTCGTACTCGTTCATCGAACGGCTGAACGTGTAGTCCGCCTTGACGACGAACTTCGGCTTCACCTGCCACTCGGCGTTCGTGAACACGTAGACGTTCCGGTCCTGCTCGTCGATCCACCAGTCCATCGTGGACGCCGTGTCCGGACGCGTGCTGGCGCTGTACTCGCTCGACGCCATCGTCGTCTTGACCTGGCCGAAGCCGTAGCCGCCGGAGATGTCGAACGTCTTCGTGGCGTGCAGCGTGCCTTCCGCGAACACGAGGATGTTGTCCGCGTTCTGGAGGCCGTACTTCGCGTCCACGTAGTCGTCCTTCGACCACGACGAGCTCACCGACACGTCCAGCTTCGGGCTCACGGTCCAGTTGAGGGAGCCGTTCACCATGTTCTGGTCGCGATCGCCGACGTCGTAACGCTGGAGACCGACGGGTTCGAGCTGCAGGCCGGCGGCGTTGAGATAGTCCTCCTCGAGGAACGTGTCGAGGCGGCGCTGGCCCATGCGCCAGTTCACCGAGACGTCCACCGCGTCGAGCGGACGGAGCCGCAGGCCGGCGCCGAACACGTTCTCGGCGTCTTCCTCGACTTCGCGATGCTCGTGCTTGCGCGTGCGGTGCTCACCGAGGAGCGACAGGTCGGCCCAGTCGGCCAGCTCGTAATCCAGGTCGAGACCCAGGTTCGTGCTGGACGCGGCGAACTGGTGGTTCTCGATCGCGCCGACCGAGAAGCTCTGGTCGTACGGCGAGAAGCCCTTGAAGTCCACCGTGGGTGTGTCGTTCTCGTTGTCTTCGGAGTGGTAGCGCAGCGTGCCGAAGAGCTTGTTCGCCGGGCGGCCCGTCAGCCGGACGTCCATCACGATCGTCGTGACTTCGGCCTCGACGTTCTTCTCGGGCAGCGAGTCGATGCTCGAGTAGGCGAGAGCGGTGTTGCTGGTGAAGGGCAGGAAATCGTCGTCCTGCTTCGCCTTGCTCATGCCCACCGTCGCGGTCAGCGTGGACATCTTCGGCAGCTGCGCCGAGTACGCCACGCGGCCACGCAGCACGCGGTTGTCCGGCCACAGATCCACCTGGGCGACGGCGGTGCCGCTGGTGGCGCTGTCCGTCAGGCGGCGCGAGTTGTCCACCCGCAGCGCGTTGACGTCGTTCTCGAACGTGGACATGCCCGCCGAGAACATGAGCCGGTGCTTGCCGTGCACGTAGACGCCCGTCGCGTCCGCGTCGACCATGCGCTGGTCGATCGGAGCCGCGACTTCCGCCATCGTGGAGCTGCCGATGCCGAACGGCACGCCGAAGGCGAGGCTGCCCTGGCGGTCGCGGCGCACGGCGCTCACGTCGAACTGCCACTCCTTGCCCTGAC
>JBGANH010000254.1:0-6729 GCA_044222365.1 Candidatus Eiseniibacteriota bacterium | reverse complement strand
CGGTCAGTAGTCCCAGCGAGCCGTGGCGTGCGCGGGCCAGGAGCCCTCGCCCAGCTTCGCGCCGCCCACGCGCGCGAGCGCCGAGAACAGCGTCAGGTCGGCGGTGATGTTGCCGTCGATCGAGCGCAGCGCTTCCTCGAGCACCATCAGCCGGCGGCGGATCTCCGTGGCGTCCGTCCGCGCCGCTTCGGCGCGGATCTCGCTCTCGCGCTCGGCGAAGACGAGCGGGCGGCTGCCGTCCCCGTAGCGTGCGGACAGCAGGTCGCGCTGCCACAGCTGGTGGAACTCGAGCGTGCGCCGCAGCGCTTCACGTCCGGCGCGCCCGAACTTGGTCGCGTCCTGCGCGGCCTTCCACAGCCCGGCCTGATTGCGCGCCTTCACGGGCTCGAGCATCGCGAGCGCGGTGCGGGCCTGCCCCGCGGCGTCCTCGCGCGCGAGCGCGACCGCGCGGGCGAGCGAGCCCGCGGCCAGCGCCGCGAGCGTGCGCGCGAGCGGGCCCGACGCCTTGCCGTGGCGCGTGAGCACGCCTTCGACCGCGTGATCCGGCAGCGGCGCGAACTTCACGGTCTGGCAGCGCGAACGGATGGTCGCGGGTACGCGCGAAATGCGCGACGACGTGAGCACCCACAGCGTGCTCGCGCCCGGCTCCTCGATCGACTTGAGCAGGGCGGAGTACTGGTCCTCACGCATGCGGTCGCAGTCGCGGATGATCACGACGCGCCGCGAGGCTTCGTACGGCCGGAACGCCAGCTCGCGCTGCAGCTCACGCGTGAGCGAGAGCCGCACCGACGCGGCCTGGTCGTACTGGAAGACGAAGAGCGGATCGTCGCGCATGCCCTGCAGCGTTTCGCCGATCGTCTCCTCGAGCTTCGCCTCGACGCCCGAAACCGGAAACAGGAACTTGAGGTCGGGGTGCTGCAGCGACGCCGACTTGCGGCACGCGGGGCACTCGCCGCACGCGTCGTCGAGCAGCGGGCCGTCCGGCGCGGTGGCGGGTTCGGCCGCGACGGGCGCGTCCCCGAACAGGCTCATGCCGTCGTCGGGCGCCGGCGCGGGCGCCGCGGGCGCCGCTCCGTGCACGCGGTCGCACAGGGCCGCGCGCGCGAATGCCAGCGCGGCGGTGCCCTTGCCCACGCCCGCCGGACCCGTGAACAGGTAGGCGTTGCCATAGCGGCCGCGCGAGACGATGCCGCGCAGGAACGCGGTCACCTCGGGCTGGCCGAGCAGTTCGGCGAGCGAGACGATGGGCAACGAAGACTCCGCTGGCGAGGGTTCGGGGGACGGCATGCGGCCGGAAAGTAGCAGAGCCGCGCGCGCCGGCGCGACGGCCGCGAGGCGCCGCGAGGCGCCGCGAGGCGCCGCGAATCCGCGCGCCGCCGCTGCCACGTTGGCAGCACGGGCATGACGGCGGGAGTGGTGCTTGCCGAGTGCTGGACGCACGTCAGCGAGTCGTTCCGTGCCGGCGGGGCAAGTCGTGTGATTTCGCGATGCCCCGACGGAGAAGCGTCCGCGAGGCGCCGCGCGACGCTGGCCCGAGGCATGCAACCCGCGGTGGGCAGAGCGCGAGTTCCGCGCCATGCTCTTCCCAAGGAGACCGCCATGAAATCCTTCCGCGTCGCCCTGGCCGCCCTGGCCGTGGCCCTCACGTGGGCCGTCGCGATCGCGGCGCCGAGCCTTCCCGGCCTCAACGGCTGGGAGCGCGGTTCGGCCTACGACCGCCTGTATGACGCCAACTACGAAGTCGTCGCTCCCTCGACCGTGTTGAAGGTCGAGACGTTCACCCCGCGCGAGGGCATGGCGCCCGGCGTGCGTGCGTTCGTGGTCACGGGTTCCGAGTCGCTGTGGGTGCATCTCGGACCGGTGCTTTTCCTCGAGGCCCAGGACATCAAGGTCGCCGTCGGCGACCAGATCGTCGTCACCGGCGCGCACGTCGCCGTGGGCGGCGAACGCCTGCTGATCGCTTCGCACGTGGAGAAGGCCGGAGTCACGATGCACCTGCGCGACGACATGGGCCGTCCGGTGTGGAACAACTGGCGTCCGCGCCAGCCCGCCTGATCGCGATTCGTGCGCGACACGAAGCCCCGGACCGCGAGGTCCGGGGCTTTCGTACGTCCGGCGTCGGCGCCTGCGGTCAGTCGAGCTTCGCGAGCGCCGCGCGCAGCAGCGCGCTCACTTCTTCGGCGACCGCGCGCAGCTCGGGATGCTCGATCACCTGCGCCATGATCGTCGGCTCCATCGCGGTCACGAGCCGGTGCGTGCCTTCGTCCCACACGACCACGTTGCACGGCAGGAACACGCCCACGTGCGGGACCGCGCTCACGGCCCGATGCGCGAACTTCGGGTTGCATGCGCCGAGGATCCGGTAGGGGCGCGTCTCGATGCCGAGCTTCTTGTGCAGCGTCGCCTGCAGGTCGATTTCGGTGACGATGCCGAAGCCCTGCTCGGCGAGCAGTTCGGTCACGCGCGCGACCGCGTCGTCGAACGCGCGCGGCGTGGTGGTCTCGATCGCGTAGCCGCCGATCGTCTTCATGCGGGGTTCCTCCTGCCCGGCCGCGCTCAGCGCAGCCAGTTCTCGGGGTTCAGCGGCGCCGAGCCCTTGCGCACCTCGAAGTGCAGGATCGGGCCCTTCAGAGATCCACCGTCGCCGACGCGCCCGATCACCGCACCGGGCAGCACTTCCTGGCCGTTGCTCACGAGCACGGCGTCGAGGTGGCCGTACAGCGTGAAATACCCGTCGCCGTGGTTGAGCACGATCATGCCGCCCATGCCTTCGTAGTCGTCGTTCGCGAAGTCCACGCGGCCCTTGCCGACCGAGCGCACCGGTGTGCCGATGGCCGCGGCGATGTCCATGCCGTCGTTGTGGATCTGCGTGCCGAAGCGCGGATGGGTCTCGATGCCGAAGCGTCCGACGACCTCGCCGCGCACCGGCCAGTCGAGCTGGCCCTGGCCCTTCGCGAAGTCGCCGCTGTAGGGCTGCGGATTGCGGCCCTCGCCGCGCAGGCGGTCGGCTTCTTCCTTCCGCTTGCGCTCGAGGCTCGCGAGCAGCGACTGGATGCGGCGCGCGGTGCGTTCGAGCTCGGCCGCGGCGGCCTCGTACTGCTGGCGCTGCGTCTGGATCGAGGCGACCGTCTTCGCCTTCTGCGTGCGAAGCGACGCGAGCTGTGTGGACTCCTTGGTCGTCTTCTTCGCGGTGGACTGCACCTCGCCGATGTTGTCCTCGAGCTGCTCCTTGTTCGCCTCGACCTCCTCCTTGCGCATGCGCACGCCGTCGAGGAGCACGCGGTCCTGTTCCGCGACCATGTTGAGGAAGTCCCAGCGCGTCATGAGCTGCGCGAACGAACTCGTCGAGAGCAGGTACTCGAGCTCGCGCGCCGGCCCGAACATGTACATCATGCGCAAGCGGCGCCGGAGCAGGTCGCGCTGGTTCTCGAGCTCCCGGATGCTGCGGTCGAGGTTCGCGCGCGTGACCTCGAGCTGCGCGCCGAGCGCCTTCTGGCGCTGCTGCAGCTGGAGCAGCCGGCGGCGCGACGCCGTGAGCTGCTTTTCGGTGCGGCGCAGGTCGCCCAGCGCGCGCGTCTCGCGCGGCTTGAGCGCCGCCGCGGCCTTGCGCTTCTCGTTCGCCTGGCGGCGGATCTCGTCGAGCTCGCGCTTCTTCGCCAGTTCGAGACTGTCCTGCGCGCGCACGGGCGCGACCGCGCCGAGCGGCGCGAATGCGAGGCCCGCCGCGAGCGCGAGCGCGAAGAGGGGTGCGAACCGCCGGTTCATGCGCCGACCGTGCGCAGGATGCGGCCGAGCGCCGCGACCGAAGCGAGCCAGGCGAGCACGAGCGCGCCGCCGACGAACGCGGCGATCCACTCGATCGGCAGGAACGTGACGCCGTCGAGCCGCTGCGCCAGCGCCTGCTGCAGTCCGAAGGCGAGCAGCAGCGCGCCCCCCGCCGCGGCGAGCGTCTCGAGCAGGGCCTCGAACACGAACGGCGTGGCGACGAAGCCGTCGCTCGCGCCGAGCTTGATCATGATCTCGACCTGCTGGCGCCGCGCGAGCACGGCGAGGCGCAGTGTGTTGTGCAGGACGAACACCATGGCGAGCGCGACGAGCAGTCCGACGGCGATCGCCGCGCGCCGGGCCCCGGCGTTGATCGCGTCGAGGCGCTGGACCCACTCGCCGCCGAAACGCACCGCCTCGACCTCCGGGAACTGCTCGAGCTGTTTCGCGCACTCCGACATCGCGGGGAAGTTCTGGAGCATCGGCTTGAGCCGCACGCGCAGGGACGCCGGCAGCGGGTTCGTGCCGACGGCCTTGAGGATCTCGGGATCCCCGACCTGGGCGGTGAACTCCTCCCAGGCCTGGGCGCGGCTCACGAACGTGCTCGTGCCGTACAGTTCGCCGATCTTGGCCTGCAACGCCTGCACCTGCGCCTCGCCCGCGTCGTCGTTGAGGTAGACGATCATCTCGCGGCGGTCGCCGATCCAGTGCAGCGCCTGCCCGGCGTTCCAGCTCACGAGCAGGAACGCGGCCGCGAGCGAGAGCGCCGCGGCGAGCGAGAACACGGTCGTGAGCGCGAGACCGCGATGCGCCTGGAACGAGCGCCACGCTTCACGCCAGAAGAACAGGTGCATGGTCAGGCGCCTCCCGTGAACGGCGCCGCGGGCGCCTGCGAAACGTGCGGCGCGGGCGCCGGCATGAACACGTGCTCGGGCGTGCCGCCTTCGCGGAGCCGCCCGTCCTCGAGCAGGAGACGACGGCCGCCGAAGGCCTCGGCGACTTCGGGGCGCGTGGTGCCGAGGAGCACCGCGGCGCCCTCCTGCTGGATGCGGCCGAGCAGCGCGAGCACTTCGGAGGCGCTGCGCGGCTCGAGCGCGCCGGTCGGCTCGTCCGCGAGCAGGATGGCCGGACGGTTCACGATCGCGCGCGCGATCGCGCAGCGCTGGCGCTCGCCGAACGACAGTTCGCCCGGCAGGGCGGCCTGCTTGCCGTGCAGCCCGACTTCCTCGAGGGCACGCAGCGTGCGCGGGATCACGTCGCTGTCCGCGAAGTGCCCGGCGATGCGCACCGCGAGCGCGACGTTCTCGAACACGCTGCGGTCGCCGAGCAGGCGGAAGTCCTCGTAGATCACCCCGATGGTCCGGCGCAGCAGCGCGCGGTGCGCCCGCGACAGCCGTCCGCCGCGCAGCGTGCCGATGGCGACCGTGCCCGACGTGGGCTGCGTCTCGTGCGTGATCAGGCGCAGCAGCGTCGTCTTGCCGGCGGCGCTGTGCCCGAGCACGCACACGCGCTCGCCTTCGTTCATGCGCCACGACACGTCGTCGAGCGCGAGGCGTTCTCCGTAACGCTTGGTGACGTGCTCGAACTGGATCATCGAGCCTCCCTGTCGGCCCCGTCCCTGGGGCGATGTTTCGCGCGGGGCCTCGCGGCCCCGCGATCACGGCCGGGCGAAGCCCGGCCTAGTAAGACCGATATTCGATCTGCGCCTTCGCGCGGAGCGTCTTCACGAACGCTTCGTACTTCTCGGTGGCCTGCGCCTGTGCCACGGCTTCGGGCAGGTCCTCGCGGATCTCGTCGATCGTGTAGTCGCGTTCCGGCTTGCGGTCGGTGACCTTGAAGATGTTGAAACCGGCCTGGTTCGGGAGCACGTCCGAGACCTGCCCGATTTCGAGCGAGTCCACGCCGGCGCGGATGTTCGGCGGCAGGCTCGGCAGCGGCATGAAGTTCACGTCGCCGTCCTCGCCGGTCGGGCCGTCGTACTTGCTGTAGCGGCGCACGAGCACGCCGAAGTTCGTGCCCTTCGCGGCTTCCTCGCGCACGCGCATCGCCAGGTCGTGCGCGCGCTCGGCGTCGGCCTTGGTCGGCGTGACGCGGATGAGGATGTGGCGGGCGTGCACCTCGACGACGGGCTTGCCGTCGGCGTCGAGTGAATCGCGGCGCGCGACGGTCTTGAGCGTGTCGCGCTCCAGCGTCTGCAGCACGTGCCAGCCGTAGGGCGAGCGGATCGGCTGGCTGATCTCGTTGTTCTTGAGCGAGAAGGCGGCGTTCTCGACCGCGGTCTCCATCCGGCCGCGGCCGAAGAAGCCGAGGTCCCCGCCCGACTGCGCCGAGCCCGGATCCTCGGACACTTCGGCGGCCACCTTCGCGAATCGCTCGCCGCCCACGAGACGCTTGCGCACGGCCTGCGCCTTGGCGAGGCCGGCGGCGACGGCCGCGGATTCGGGCTGCGGCGGAATCTGGATCACGGACAGGCGGACTTCGGCGGGCACGCGCGGGAACTTGTCCTTGTGCGCGGTGAAGTAGGCTTCGGCCTCCGGCAGCGTCACGGGCTTGCGCGGGAACAGCTTCTGGCGAAGCTTCTCCATCGCGATCTGCTTCGCGAGGTCGCCGCGGAAGCGCTCGCGCAGCTGCGCCTCGGTGAGGTTCTCGCGCTTGAGCGCTTCCTGGAACGCCGCCTCGCCGCCGAGCCGCTCCTTCTGGTCGGCGATCGCCGCGTCGAGCTGGCGGTTCAGTTCGGCGTCCGTGGCCGCGATGCCCTGGCGCTTGGCCTCGGCCTGCACCAGCCGGTCGTCGATCATCGCGTCGAGCACGCGGCGGCGCAGCGAGTCCACCTCCTGACGCGACGGCTGCACGCCGGCACGCTGGACGAACATGTAGACCTGCTCCTCGACGTCCGACGCGAGGATCGCCTCGTCGTTCACCATCGCGGCGATCGCGTCGAGCGCGTCGCCTTCGGCCGCGGCG
>JBGANH010000253.1:0-6878 GCA_044222365.1 Candidatus Eiseniibacteriota bacterium | reverse complement strand
CTCACGCGCGCGGGCGCCGCGGGCGGCACCTTCGCGACCGTGCCCTTCACGGGCGCGGGCGCGGTCACGTGCTGCGCGAACGCGGGCGTGGCGATCGAGGCGCCGATTCCGACCACGAGCGCGAGCGCGAGGAATCCGGCGCCGCCGCGCGCGGCGCGAGCGACGCCGCCGAGCAGCGCGCGCACGTCGAGCGTGCCGGCCGCCGGGAGCGCCACGGGCGCGGGCACGCCGGCGAGCACCTGGTCGCGGTCCTCGCCGTCGAGTTCGCCGAGCAGGTTCGCGCCGGTCTCCGCGGTGGAGACGACGAGCACGCGGCGGCCGACCTGCACGAGCGCCACGCCCTGCTTCGGGCCGAGCGCCGTGCGCTGGAGCACGCGCATGGGAAGACCGCGTCCGACGGGCACGCCGCCCGGCGTCAGCCGGCGCAGCAGCCAGGCGGCCACGAGACAGAGCCCGAGCGTCACGCCGAGCGCGGCGAACAGGCCCATGCCGGCGGAACCCGTCACGCCGCGGCCTCCGCGTTGACGCCGCCGAGCACCTTCGTGATGCGCACGCCGAAGTGTTCGCCGACGACGACCACTTCGCCCTGCGCGAACTTGCGGTCGCTCACGTAGATGTCCACCGGCTCGCCGACGATGCGGTCGAGCTGCACCACCGCGCCGATCCCGAGCTGCAGGATCTCCTGCACGGTCATGCTCGCGCGCCCGATCTCGATCGCGACGGGCATCGAGACGTCGAGCAGCGCGTCGAACGCCGGCGAACCCGAGTTCTCGGTTCCCGGCATCTCCACCAGCGACGGCACGGCCGCGGACGGATCGTGGAAGCTCACAGCACCCTCCCTTGCTTGGACTGGACCGGACGCGCGGCGACCGGCTTCTGGACACGTTCGGCGATGCGGATGCCGAGATGACCGCGGGACTGACCGAGCGACCCCATGAAGCGCAGGCGCTCGTTGACGAGCAGTTCGACGGGCTGGTCGCAGACCTGGCCCGTGTGCAGCACGCGGCCGGGCTGCAGGTCGGCGATCTGGCGCGCGCTGAGCCACAGCGTCGGGAACCGCGCGGCCACGCCGACGTGGGCGTGGTGCAGGTTCTCCTCGACCTGGCGGCGGTACGCGATGGCGTCGGCGTCCGATTGCTTCATGTGCGGGCGGCCGGAGCCCTTCTCCTGGAGGAAGGACTCGAGCGACGACATCGGCAGGCACAGCGTGATGAAGCCGTTGAACAGCGAGGAGCGGATCTCGAGATTGGTCACGAGGACGTTGTCCTCGCGGCTCGTGATCTGCAGCATCTCGGGATTGGACTCGAAGCCGATGATCTGGGGTTCGAAGGAGAGGTGCTCCGCCCACGCTTCGCGCAGCAGGCCGAGCGCCCGGTCGGCCACGTTGCGGACGACCGCCTGCTCGAGGCCGGTGAGCGGACGCTGCAGCACCTGCGGATCGCCGGGCCCGCCGAACAGGCGGTCGACGAGGTGGAACGCGAAGTCCGTGCTCAGGTCCATCGCGCCCTCGCCGCCCATGCGGTCGCCGATCGCGAACACGAACGACGCGCACGGCGTGCCGAGCGACAGGATGAACTCCGAGAACATCGCCTGCTCGACGCTCCCCACCACGACGTCCACCGGCATGCGCAGCATGGACGACAGCAGCGCCTGCACGCTGAGCGCGTAGCGCGTGTAGATGGACTCCAGGTTCGCCCGGCGGTCCTTGGACACGCGCGGCGGACGGCTGAAGTTGTAGGGAACGATGTCCTCGCTGACGACGGGCGCCAGCGGCACCGGCGTCGTCTTCTGGAGGATCGCGTCGATTTCGCGCTGCGTCAGCGAGTCGGCGGTGACCTTGCCGCCCGACGACGTCCGCTTGAGCAGTGAATCGACGTCTTTCTGGTTCAGGCCTTCGTTCATGCGCGCTCCCGTGTCCTCGGCGTCACTGGATCACGAACTGGGGCAGGTACACCTGGAGTTCGACTCCTTCGCCCTCTTCACCGAGCACCGGAACGATGGCGGTGAGAATGCGGGTCCGCAGGCTGTCGCGGACGCCGGCGGCGGTGAGCGACTCGATGCTTTCGGCCGCGAGCAGCGTCACGACGCGGTCGCGCAGCTCGATCTCGTGCTCGCGCAGGATGTCGAGCGCGGCCGGGTCGTCGGCCTGGATGGCGATCGAGCACATCAGGAACCGCTGGCCGTCGGAGTTGGCCGGGTTCACGATGATGTTGTCGAGGCGGTAGACCGACGAGGCGCCTTCCTTGCCTTCGTGCTTGCCGCCCTTCTTCTCCTTCTTCTTGTCCTTGCCGTGCTTGTCCTTCGCGGCGTGCGGATCGGTCGCCTCGGCGAGCGCCGCCTGCTGGCGGGAGGCGACGAGGCGCGGCGCGAGCACGAGAGCGCCGAGCGCCGAACCGACGAGGAGCGCCACGAGCACGACGCCCGCGAGCATCACGGGGGCGGGTTCGGCGGCCTTCGGCTTGGGCGCGGCCGCGCCCTCCTGCCCTTCCTGGGGTTCCTTCTTCTCTTCGCTCATGCGTCCCTGCCGTGGGTGATGGGTGTGGAGACAGCCGGAAATCCACACCGGCTACTGCAACGGCGGTGCCATGAGCGCTCACGAAGATCGCGGCGCGCGCGCCGGCGGACACACGGGCGCAAATGACGGCGATCAGGGACTTTCGCGAGTGGACCGCGTCCGCGGCGCACGCGGCGCCGGAAGGCGCCTCTCGCCGGCGTGGCGGGCGGGCGGCCGAGTCTTCCGGCCGCGACGGCAGAACTTTCCGGAAGGCACGCACCGGCGAAGCGCCGCGGGAGGCGCCCGAAGGCCCTCCCGCGGCATCGCCAGTACCGGGGCTAGCGGCGCAGGTTCACGAGTTCGTTGAGCATGTCGTCCGAGGTCGAGATGACCCGGGCGTTCGCCTGGAACCCGCGCTGCGCGATGATCATGTTGGTGAACTCCGCCGAGATGTCCACGTTCGAACCTTCGAGCGCGCCCGGCGTGATGGACGAGGTGATCGTGCCGCCGGCGAAGCCGACGACCGGGCTGCCCGAGTTCGCGGACTCGAGGTAGGTGTTGTCGCCCGAACGCAGGAGGCCCGACGGATTCGTGAACTGCGCGAGCGAGATCTGGGCGAGCGAGCGGCTGACGCCGTTCGTGAAATAGCCCGTGATGACGCCGCGCGGGTCCACGCTGATGCTCTGGAGCGAGCCGGCCTGGTAGCCGTTCTGGCTGCTGATGACGGCGTTCGACGGGTTCGTGAAGCTCGCGAGGCCGTCGATGCCGTTGATCGTGCCGGGATTGATGGCCACGGTGAACGGGGCGCCGCCGCCCGACGGCGTCAGCGTGACGCCGGAGCCGCCGCCCGGGTACGTGAAGGACGAGATGCTGCCCGTGTTGCTGAAGGTCACGGTGCCGCTGCCGGCCGGCGTGACGCCCGCGGTCGAGCACGCCGGGGCCCAGTCCCACGCGCCCGTCGCCGTCTTCGTGAACGTGAGCTGCAGGTTGTGCGGCGCGCCGGTGCTGTCGTACACCGTGATGCCCATCATGTGGGTGTCGCCGACGTCGGCGTTCGCGTCGAGGTTGCCCGACAGCGTGATCGTGTCGGTCGCCTGAGCGGGCGCCTTGTCGCCGAGACGCAGCTGCACGTCGCCGATGGCCGCGGCGGTCGAGAAGTTGCCGAGCGCGTCCGCGTTGATGCCCTGCACGATGAAGCCCGAACTCGGCGAGATCAGGTGGCCCTGCGCGTCGAGCTGGAAGTTGCCGGCGCGCGTGTACACGCGGCGCGGACCGTCGGAGCACACGAACAGCGCGTCGCCCTGGATCGCGAGGTCGAGCGGCTGGCCGGTGGTTTCGAGCGAGCCCTGCGTGAACAGCTGGTCGATGCTCGCCACGTTCATGCCCGTGCCGATCTGGATCGGATTGATGCCGCCCGTGTTGCCCGGCGGGCGCGAGGCGCCCTGCAGGAGCTGCACGAACGCTTCCTTGAACGTCACGCGCGACGACTTGAAGGCGGTCGTGTTGACGTTGGCGATGTTGTTGCCGATCACGTCCATCTTGGTCTGGTGGTTCCGCAGACCGGACACGCCGGCGAAGAGCGCTCGCATCATGGCTTGGGGTTCTCCCTCGTTGGACTGCTTCCCTCGATTCGCTTCGTTTCGTGTCTTCGAAAAGTGGTGTGCGGTCAGAAGACCGAGATGCCCGTCAGGCGTTCGAGCACGGTGCGGACCACGCCCAGCGGCGCGGCGGCGCCGCGCAGCAGCCGGATGTCGCCCGGTTCGTCCACGGTGCCCGTGTCGCCCTCGCCCGAGCCGCCCGAGCCGCCCGAACCGCCGCTGCCCGTTCCGGTGCCGCCGCCCGTACCGCCCGAGGCCGTCGTGCCGGAGGCCGAGGCGGGCTCGATCTGCACGAGGTCGTCGAGCGTGATGTCCATCTTGCCGACGTGCAGCACGATCGAGCCGTTCTTGAACTCGATGGACGAGACGACACCCTGCGTGAAGGTCGTGACCGAGACCGACTTGTCGCCGGTGCCCTTGACCTCGACCGCGTAGTGCCACGTGCCCGGAGGCAGGTCCTGCGGCAGCGACACGTCGATCGCGCCGCCTCCCACCTGTCCGAGCTCACGCGTCGCGACGACGGCGCCGGAGTCGTTCATGAGCTTCAGCGTGGCCGCGCCGCCACCGGTGCCCACCTCGAGGTGGATCGAGCCGGCGCCGCTGTTCGGGATCGTGACCTGGTCGCCGAGCGCGAGCACCTGCTTGCCGATGAGCGACGCCGACAGCGACGTCTGGCCCACGAGCGTCGCCATGTGCGCGGCGTCCGTCTGCGCTTCCATCGAACTGTTGAGCTGCGTGAGCTGCTCGACGCTCGTGAACTGCGCCAGCTGCGCCGCGAGTTCGTGCGGTTGCAGCGGGCTGGTGGGGTCCTGGTGCTTGAGCTGCGCGACCAGCAGCGTGAGGAACGCGTCCTTGTCCAGTGTCTGCTTCGGGCCCGTGTCCGTCGTGCCCGAAGTGCCGAAATACTGCGGCGCGGTGGTCGGAGAAATCATGCGTCCCGCCTTTCGTCGCGCGGCCCGCGGCGGCTCCGGTTGGAGCCTCCGCCGTCCTGCCGCGTTTCGCGTCCCTGCGCCTGCTTCCGCTGCGGCTCTCCCTGCCGCCGCTCCTCACCCGACTGCGACTGCTCGCGGCTCGCGTTCGCCGCGGCCGTGCCCAGTGAACGGGTGTCGTGCACCGAAAGCTTCGCGTCCGCGAAGCCCTGATCCGCCAGCGCCCGCTTGAGCGCGTTCAGCTCGCTGCCCGCGCGCTGCAGCGTGCCGTCGTGCGACGACAGGATCGAGGCGCGCACGCTGTCGCCGCGCACGCTGATGCGCAGGCGCCCTTCGAGCCCGTCCTCGCCGCGGAACTGCAGCGTCACCTGGTCGGCCGCGCGGCGCATCGGTTCGAGCCGCGGATCGGCGACGCCCTGCGTGCCGGCGGCCGCGTTCGGATCGGCGACCGCCGCACCGGCGAGCACGTCGGAGCGCGTCGGCGCGACGACCGGCGCAGCGGCGTTGCCCGAGGCGCTCGCACTCGCCGCCGGGTTCGCGGACGCGCTCACCGCGACCGGCGCGTTCGACGGTGACTCGTTCGCCGGCGCCGCGGCGGCCGCGCCACCGTGGGTGCGGGAATCGTCCCGTGCATCGCGGCCGGAGGGCGAGCCGTCGGGCGATTGAGCGCGCGCGGCCGCCGTCACGGGGGGAGCCTCGGCACGAGCGGCGGGCCCGAGAATTGCTTCCGGCTCATGGCGCTTCGCCGCGTCCCCCGCCGTCGTCGTAGAGGGCGGTGGATGCGGTGGGCGCGGCGGCGCGGCCACGCACGGACCTTCGGCGCGCGCGGCGCGGCGAGCGTCGCGGCCGCCTGCTCGGCGACCGGGGCCGGCGTGGCGGCGCCGTTCGTGACCGCCGTGGCCGACGTCGTCGCGGCCAGGGCCGCGGCGAGTGGTGCGGCCGCGGGAGCCGCGGGTGCCGCGACCATCGGAGGCGCGGACGGCAACCCGACGCGCGCCGGGGTGATCGTGTGCGGTGGACGAGGCGAAACGGACGCGCCTTCGACGGGTTCGGGCGCCGGGATCGTGCCGCCCACGGGCGAGACGACATCCGTCTCCACGGGCGCGGCGACGGGGACGCCGCTGGTGCCGTTCACGGCCGGCTTCGCGCCGCTCGCAGGTTCGGCGCCCTGCCCCTTCGTGCGCACCGGCGGCGTCACCGGAGCGCTCGTGCGCAGCGACACCACGCGCGCGCGCGCCGGGGAGTCCGCCGTCCCGGGCAGCGGCGCCGCGGCTGCGGCGAGCGCGGCGGCCGCGGCGTTCGCGTTCGCGACCGGTACGGCCGATCCGGCGGCCTGCGCCGCGGTCACGACCGGGGCAATGGGCGAGACCGGCACGGAAGGCGTCGCGGGCTCTTCGCCCGCCGCGGCCGCCGTGGCGCCGGTGGATCCTGCGATGGCCGCAGGACGGTCCACGTTCCGCGTGGCGTCCGGCGAGTCCGCCGCGGCACGGGCTTCCGTCGCTTGTGTGCGCTCGGAACGGGTCCGTGCGCGCGAAGCGGCGCCGGCCGCCGCGTCGGTCGCGCCGTTCGTGTCGCGCGCGCCGCCGGTGGTGCCGGAGTCCTCGGAAAGCCCCTGCTGCTCGCGCGCCGGCGACTCGCTCTCGTTCGGCAGGGCATCCGTGTCCTGCGCTTGCGCCGCGCGAGGCGCGTCCGGGACGCGCGAGTGCGACGCCGCGGCGAGGCCGAGCGCGAGCTGGAAGTCGAGCTCGCCGCCGCTCTCGTGCGAGGGTGCGTTGCCGCGCGGTCCACCGCGCGGGACGGAGGGCACGTTCACGATGGTGTTCACGGGCGGCTCTCCCTGGCGGGCACGAGGAGCCG
>JBGANH010000252.1:0-6794 GCA_044222365.1 Candidatus Eiseniibacteriota bacterium | reverse complement strand
GCCACGATCGAATCCACCGCGAGCGCCTTGCCGTCCCACACGAACCGTCCCGCGCCCACGGCCGCGAGACTGTCCCACGAACCGTTCGCGTGCACCGTGCCCTGCCAGCGCGATGCGCCGAACGCCTCGATGCGCGCGGCGCCTTCGCCCGGCACCCGGAACGTCCTGTTGTCGAACACCTCCGCGAGCCATTCCCAGCGGACCCGCTTCACGTCGGCGCGGACCAGCTTGAGCGCGGAGCCTTGCCGCCACGCGCCGGCGCCCGAAAGCGCCATGTCACCCGTGCGCAGCTCCTTCACGCGGAAGCGCACCGAGTCGGCGTCGGCGGAGAGGCTGGCGGTGAGCGCCTCGAGCCGGCTGTGCCACGGTCCGTCGTTCCAGCGCATGCGCTCGAGCGTCACCTCGGTGCGCGCACCGGTGCGCCCGCTCAGTTCGAGCGTGACGCCGTTCACGGCGTAGAGCGGCTTCGGCATCGTGAGCTTCGCGTCGCGGATGTGGAGCCGGAAGTCCACGCCGCCGCTCTTCTTCTTGCCCGCCGGCGTGGTCGAGGTGAACTTCGGAAGCCGCCAGGTCGAGTCCGAGCCGAGGTCGAGCCGCACGACCGGCGCCACGATGGTCACGTTCACGGGACCCCGGCCGCCGCGCAGGAGCCCGATCGCCGAATACCCCACGCGCAGCGAACGCGCCTCGAGCAGCGTGCCGCCGTCGCGGTACTTCACGCGCGGCTCGAGCACCGTGAAACCGGTGAACGGATTGCCCTTGATGTCGGGCACCTCGAGCACGAGGTCGCTGCGCTGGGCGAGCTGGTGGTTGACCAGGAGCGCGAGCTCGCGTGCGACGAGTTCGGTGCGGTTGCCGAGGTAGAGCGCCGCGCTGACGGCGGCGAGCACGATCAGGCCGAGCGTGACGAAGAGCGCGATCCGGACCAGCTTGCCGACCGTCCATCGGACCGGCTGCGGGACGTGCTCGACGACCTCGTGCAGTTCCTCGCGCAGCGTCTCGACGACGCCGTGGTGCTCGTGCGGCGCCGGAGGTTCCTGCGTGGGATCGCGGTCGTCGGACATGGCCGGGCCTAGAACGTGGGACCGATGGCGAACTGGTACGTGAACGGCACGCGGCGCCCGAACAGCGACGCGTGCGGGAAGTCGGGATGCTCGCTCCACGCGAGGTCCACGCGCAGCGGGCCGAACGGGAGCAGCACGCGCGCCCCGACGCCGTAGGTATAGCGCACGGCGTTCGTGCCCACGGCCGGGGCGCGCCCAGGCAGCCCGAAGTCCCTGCCCCGGATGTACTCGGGCCGGGCCCAGACATTCCCGGCGTCGAGGAAGAACTCGAACCCGAACGGCCCCGCGACGGGCACGCGCAACTCGAGGTTCGCGAGCACCATCGCGAGCCCGCCGTCGCTCGGCACCGTGTTCTCGCCGTAGCCCCGGATCGAGTTCACGCCGCCGACGAAGAACCGCGATTCGCGCGGCACGCGCGCGACGAGCGAGTCCACGCCGAGGTCGGGCGAGAAGTTCGTCGGGGCGTCGCCCATGGGGCCCATCAGGCCGGAGCTCGCGCGCGCCGCCAGCGACCAGCCGTTGCGGTAGGGCGTGTACCAGGTCGAGGTCACCACGGACTTGCGGTAGCTGCTCTGCCCCTTCAGCGGGCCACCGGCGACTTCGCCGGCGATCGACTGGTACGAGCCGCGCGACGGCGCGACGCGGTCATTGCGCGTGTCGCGCTCGAGCGTCAGCCGAGCCGTGTTGCTGCGGTAGCGCGGCACGACCGCACCGGCAAGCGAATCGAGCACCGCGTTCGCCGTGTCCGAAAGCGCCTCGTAGTTCTGGCTCACGAACGCGTTCTCCTGCACGAGCGTCACGCGCCCCATGCGCCCGACCTCGCGGTAGAGCAGGAAGTTGAAACCGCGCGCGAACGTGCGCTGGTGGAAGCGCGGATCGGCCCAGTCGTCGAGCTGGCGGTAGAAGAGACCGGCCTGGCCGAGCAGCCGCACGCCGAAGAGCCACGGCTCACTCAGCGTCGCGCCGGTCGTGGACTTCGTGAACCGGCCGCGCCCGTCCCACGCGAGCTCGCCGTCCACCACGCCGCGCAGCGCGCGCGTGTCGAGGTTGCCGTGCCCCCACTCGCCCGCGAGCCGGAAGCGGTCGGCGGAACCGCTGCCGACGCCGCCGTCGATCCAGCGCGGCTTGCGCTCGCTGACGCGCAGCTGCAGGTCCACCTTCGCGCTCGCCGTGTCGATCGGCGTGGAGACCTGCACCTGCCGGAACAGCGACGTCTGGTACATGCGCTCGATCGAACGGTTGAGCCGCTCCTCGTCGTACACGTCGCCCGGGGCGAGCAGCAGTTCGCGGCGCCCGAGCTCCTCGCGCACGTTCCGCGCGCCGAAGTACTCGATCTTCCCGACGCGGTGCTGCGGTCCTTCGACCACGCCGTAACGCACCTCGATCGCGGTCGAGTCGGGGACGCCGCGGCGGTAGGCGCCCGCCACGTTCACGAAGTAGCCGCGCGAGCGGTAGACCGTGCGGATCTTGAGCGTGTCGAGGTGCAGGAACGCCGGATCGAAGGCCGAGCCCGGGCGCGCGAGCAGCCCGCGCCGGACCTCGGACTCCGAGGGCACGTGCACGCCTTCGAGGTCCACGCGCGTGATGCGCGAGCGCGGACCTTCCTTCACGTCGAACACGACGCGCGCCGAGCGCGGGTCGCTCATCGGCTCGACCCGGACGCGCACCGTGGCGTCGAGGTGGCCGTAGTGCCGGTACAGCCCGAGGATCGCCGCCGAGTCCGCGACGAGGTAGTCGCGCCGCAGCGTCGGGCGGTCGCGCCACGGCAGCCGCGAGGGCCGCCGCGTCTTCAGGTTCGCGGCCTTGAGCTGGCGGCCGCCGAGCTTGTCGAGGCCCGTCCAGCGCACTTCGGCGATGCTGCGGAGCTCCTCGGGCAGCTCCCCCGTCTGCGCTTCCACGCGCGACGGGGCGCCGCCGGCCAGCACGGTGAGGGCGAAGCCGATGACGAGAGCGAAGAGCGCCCTAGCGGGACGAAGGCGCAACCGTGGTGGTCTCCCCGGGAGCCTTGTCGAGCGCGCGCATGCGCTGGAAGGGGCGCACGATGTCCTTGGACAGGATGAGCACGAACAGCGTGCCGACCAGCACGAGCCCGACCTTCTGGAAGTTGATGTAGGTCCGTGCCGAGATCGACCGCCGCCGCACCGCTTCGAGCAGCGCGAGCAGGATGTGTCCGCCGTCGAGCAGCGGAATGGGCATGAGATTGAAGGCCATGATCGCGATGTTGATCATCGCGAGGAAGTACAGGTAGTTGTCGATGCCCTTGCGCGCCGAGTCGCGCGCCATCTGCGCGATGAAGATCGGGCCGCCGACGTACTCGCGGTAGTAGAGCGGCCGCGACACCGTCATCCACATGCCGCCGTAGACCGACGACACGAGCGAGCCGGTGCCGTAGAAGCCGGCCTTCACCGCCTCGGGCAGCGTGAACGTCTGCTTCCAGGTGAGCCCGCGCGGGGCCTCGATGCCGATGATGGCGCTCTGGCGGTCCGCGCCGCCCTTCTGGCTGAGGGGCGTGACCGAGAGGTCCATCGCCTTGCCGTCGCGCTCGACCGTGAGCTTCACGGGCGTGTCCACCTTGCCGCGCAGCGCCTGGCCGATGTCCATGAAATAGCGCACGGGCTTGCCGTCCACCGCGACGATCGTGTCGCCCTCGCGGACGCCACCGCGATACGCGGGCATGCCCGTGAGCACCGTGCCGACCACCGGCAGGCTCGGCTGCGGCATGAGGTCGCCCAGCGTCTTCTTGACCTGCGGGCCGGGCACGCTGATCGCGACCTCCGAGCCGGCGCGGTCGAGCACGAACGTGAGCGCGGTGCCCTCACCGTGCGCCTCGTACGCGAGGTCGATGTCGTGCCACGTGGCGACCGGCCGCTCACCCACCTTGCGGACGACGTCACCTTCGCGCAGACCGGCGGCGTACGCGCTCGTCGTGTCCGGCACCGGGCCGAGCACGTTCGGCCAGTCGGGCTGCGTGAGCCCGTTGAGGCACATCGCGGTCATCACGAAGTACGCCGTGACGAGGTTCGCGGCGGGGCCGGCGATCGCGATGATCAACCGCCCGAACCAGTGGTGCGTGAGGAACTGCTCCTGGCCGCCCTCGGGCAGCGAGCCGTCCTCGTTCGGGCTGTCGCCCGCCATCTGGACGAAACCGCCGAGCGGGATCCACGAGAAGCAGTACCGCGTGCCGCCCGCGGTGAACCCGATCATCTCCGGGCCCATGCCGAGCGAGAACTTGAGGACCGTCACCCCGCGCCACTTGGCGGCGAGGAAATGCCCCAGCTCGTGGAAGAAGATCACGATGCCGAGCAGCAGGATGCCCGGCAGAATGGTGCTGAGGTCCACGGTCTCTCCTTGGCCGGTGGGAAGTTGCGCGAAGCTAGCCTGTGAAGTTCGTGAGCGTCAAGAGTTTCCCCGGCTTTATCGGCCGGTTCCGCCGCCGACTTCGCGGGCCTTCACGAGGTCTTTTCGCCCAGCATGCGCCTGTATTCCTCGAGGGTGCGGTCGGCCGTGTGCGCGACCGAGAAACCCTGTACGTGTACGCGCCCCGCGGCCACCCATTCCGCCCGCATTTCCGGGGCGGCGAGCGCCGCCACGATGCGAGCGGCGAGAGCCGCCGGATCGAGCGCAGCCACCAGCCCACCCGTCCGGCCGTCGAGCACGACCTCGGGCACGCCACCCACCGCCGTGGCGACGATCGGAACGCCGAGCGACTGGGCGTCGAGCAGGCTCGTGCAGAGTCCTTCGAGGTAGCTCGAGAGCACGAAAAGGTCGAACTGCGTCATCGAGGCGCGGGCGTGCGGATCGAAGCCCGGCAGGTGCACTCGGGACTCGAGCCCGAGTTCGGCGCGGCGCTTCTCGAGCGCGGGCCGGCACTCGCCCTCGCCGAGCCACACGAAGTGCGCACGCGGACGCGCGGGCAGCACCGCCGGAACGGCTTCGAGCAGCAGCGCGTGGTTCTTGTGCGGCGCCAGCGAGGCGACGGTGCCGACGATCTCGGCGTCGGCGGGCAGGCCGAGCCGTGCGCGCAGGTCGCCGACCGGCTGCGAGGCTTCGGCGTGCACGGCGTCGAAATCGATGCCGCTCGGCACGAGCGCGAGCCGCTCCGCCGCCACGCCCGAATCGAGCATCGCCTGCATGACGCCACGGCTGATGCAGAAGTAGCGGTCCACGGGCAGCGCGTACTTGAGCGCGCTCACGGGATTCGTGCGCACGCGGAAATCCACCCGGCGCGACACCGCCACGCCGCGCGCGCCGGCCGAGCGCGCGGCGAGCGTGCCGAGGGCGTGCGCGTGCGCGCTGTGCAGGTGCGCGACGTCCGGCGCGAACGCGCGCAGCAGCCGCTCGGCGCGCGCCATCGCCCCGAGGTCGAGTTCGCCGCGCGAGTCCCAGCGCAGGGTGGGGAGCCCGGCCGCGGCGGCGCGCTCGAGCAGCGGCGCCTGCGGCGCGAGCAGCAACTGGTCGTGACCGCGCCGCGCGAGTTCGCGCATGAGCAGCAGCACCTGCCCCTGCCCGCCGCGCCACGTCCGGCCCGTGTCCAGGTGCGCCACTCTCATGCCGCCCCCCGCGCGCGCAGCGCCTCGACCAGCGACGCCCCGACCTGCTCCGGCGATCCCGCCTCCCGCGCCCGCACGCGTGCCGCGCGGCCGAGCGCCTCGCGCCGCCCGGGCGAACCGATCAGCGCCGCGAGCGCACGGGCGAGCGCGCCCGCGTCGCCCACGGGCACCGCCTCCACGTGCACGCCCGGCTCGAACGCCTCGCGCAGGGCCGGCGTGTCGCCGCTCACCACCGCGCGGCCGGCGGCCGCGCCCTGCCACACCTTGTGCGGGATCACGCGCGCCGTCTTCGCCCCGGTGCCGAACACGCCCAGCACCACGTGCGCGCGCGCGAGCGCCGCGGGCGCCTCGGCGTACGGTCGGCGGCCGGCACATGTCACGCGCCCGAGCCCGCGGCTCGCGATCTCGGCGCGCGCCTCGTCGTACTCGATGCCCGCGCCCACGAGCTCGATCTCGTAGGCCGGCAGTTCCGCGGCGCGCGCCTCCAGCAGGGCGAACGCCTCCAGCATCACCTTCACGCCGTGCAGCGGCAGGAAGCCGCCCACGTACACCACGCGCACCGGGCCTTCGGCGGGCGGCTCGCCGACCTCGAAGAACGCGTCCTCCGCGCCCACGAACACGCGCGCGAGCTTCGCGCGCGGCACGCCGATCGACTCGAACAGCTCGCCGTGGGCCCACGTGTCGCACAGCACCAGGCCCGCCGCGCCGAAGCTCCACGCGTCGAGCCGGCGGTTCCACCACGACTGGGCGGAGCCCTCGCGGTGCAGCCGCCAGTCGCCGACGAGCGTGTCGTGCCGCGACACGAGCGGGTCGAACACCAGCAGGCGCCCGCGCGCGAGCCACGACGCGAGCGGCACGTCCTTGTGGCGGAACTCGGGCACCAGCAGCACGTCGGTGGCGCGGTCCACGCGCGCGAACGCCGAGGCGAGCGCGGGGTAACGCAGCCACGCACGCTTCCCGGGGACGCGCGCCTCCAGCACCTCCACGCCCGCGCGCCGCAGGCCCTCGCGCAGGATCCGGTTGCGCGGGTACGCGGGGTCCCACGCGCCGAAGAAACACACGCGACTCAACGCGCGTCCTTCCGCGACCGGTCCCACAGCCGCGCGTACTTCAGGAACACCTGCGCCGAGGCGAACAGGCAGAGCACCAGTCCGTGCGCGCCGTCGAGGAAGCCGAACTG
>JBGANH010000251.1:0-6696 GCA_044222365.1 Candidatus Eiseniibacteriota bacterium | reverse complement strand
GTCTTGAGCACCGCTTCACGCTCGCGCCGCACTCGCGCGGCCTCGAGGGTCTTGTTCACGGCGCCAACCGCCCGTTCGATTCCCAGGAACACCACACACAGCACGACCACCAGGAGCGCGGTCATGACGATCCCTCCTTCTCGTCGGCACGGGCATCACCGAGGACGCGCCGTACCTGGTCCAACAGCTCGACATCATCGAAAGGCTTCGCGAGGAAATCGGTCGCACCGGACTGCGCGCCGAGGGCGGCGTTGTCGTCGGTGGCATAGCCGGTCATGAGCACGATGGGCAGCGCGGGCCTGCGGCGGCGCGCCTCACTCACGACCTCGAGTCCGCTCTCACCCTGCAGCATGAGATCGCACAGCAGCAGGCGGCATTCGTTCAGCGCGTCGCTCGCGAGCGCCTCGGCGACCGTGGCGGCCTGCGCCACGCTCAGCCCCTCGGGCTCGAGCACGAGCTTCACGCCGCCGCGCACGACGGCCTCGTCGTCCACGACGAGCACGTCCCAGGGCCGGCTCACGAGGCACCTCCCGTGCGTGTGGGCTCGGTGACGATCGCGGCGTTGTGCCCCTCGCGCTGCAGCGGCAGCCGCACGAGGAACGTGGCGCCGTGTCCGAGTTCGCTCGACACGACGATCGTGCCGCCGTGGCGCTCGACGATGCCGTAGGTCACCGCGAGCCCGAGCCCGAGGCCGCGGTTGCCCTTCGTCGTGAAGAACGGCTCGAACAGGTGATCGAGGTCCTCGGGCGCAATGCCCTTGCCGCTGTCGCGCACCTCGAGCTCGACCATGCGCAGCGGGCCCGCGGCGTCGAGCGAGGCGCAGTGTGTCCAGTGACAGCCCTTGCGCGTGCACCACTCGATCCGCCCCCACTCGGGGGACGTCACGGCGAACGTGGGCGAGCCGCACTCGCCGCACCGCGTCGGCGCGTCGAGCTTCGCACGGCAACGCGGGCAGGCGTAGGTCGCGAGCCGGTCGCGCTCGAGCGGCCCGCTCGCGTGGTGGTTCGCGCGTCCGTACACCGGGTCCATGTGCACGACGTCGTCGCGGTCGCCGGTGCGGCGGATCACCTTGATCGCCGGGTGCGCACCGATGCGCACCGCGGGATCGAGCAGGTCGCAGCCGTGCGGGCAGCGCGCGACGCGCACGATCGAGTTGCCGCGCGCGGGCAGTTCCACGGCCGCCGTGCGCACCGCGATCGTCCCGCCGCCCTCGCCGATCGCGTCGGCGGCGTTCATGACGAGGTTCACGACGACCTGCTGGATCTGGTTGCCGTCCGCGGGCACGGGCTCGAGCGCGTCGGCGAGATGGAAGTCGAGCGCGACGCGGCGCAGCATGAGCTGGTTCATCACGACCGCCACGGCGCGGCGCACGATCTCGTTCAGGTCGGTCGGCTTGTGCTGCGGCGGCGACTGGCGCGAGAAGTCGAGCAGCCCGCGCACGATGTCGCGGCAGCGCTTGGTCTCGCGCACGATCACCTCGAGGTCCTCCTTCACCTCGGGCCGGTCCGAGAGCCGCTTCTGCAGGAACGACGCGTACGTGAGCACGCCCGTGAGCGGGTTGTTGATCTCGTGCGCCACGCCCGCCGCGAGCCGGCCCACGGACGCGAGCTTGTCGGCCTGCGTGAGCTGGCGCTGCGCGTCCGAGAGCTTGCTCGTCATCTCGTTGAACGCGCGCGCGAGGTCGCCGAGTTCGGTGCTCGAGCCGGCCGGCAGCAGGGTGTGCAGGTCGCCGTCGGCCACGCGCCGCGTGCCCGCGATCAGCTCGCGCACCGGACGCAGCACGAGGCGCTCGCCGAACCACAGCAGCACGATGCTGATCGCGGCGACGATCAGCACCGCCAGCCAGATCATGCGGCGCTGGTCGTCGGCGATGCGCGCGTCGGTGTCGCTGAGCGACAGGTTCACGTCGAGCACGCCGAGCACCGTTTCCTCGCGCGAGTGCGCGTGGCAGCCCGAGTTCCAGCAGCGCGTCTCGTTGTGGATCGGCCGGATCATGCCGAGCACGCGATGGCCGTCCGGCGCCCGGTAGATGCGCGCACGCGCCTTCGTCGGCGGGCGGGTGATCGGCTGGTCGGCCGTGTGGCAGGCGATGCAGGCCTCGGCCTTCTTGTCGAGCACGTGCCCGATCTCGTCCTCGGCGGACGAGAACATGATCTTGCCCGTGCGGTTGAAGAGCCGGACCTTCTCGATGCCCTTCTGCTTGCCGATCGTGATCATCTCGCGGTGCAGCGCGGGACGGTGGTTCTCGAGCATGTCCCAGAACGTGCTGCTCACGATCGTCTCGCTCAGCTGATCGGCGCCCTGCGTGAGCTGGGCGATCTGCGCGTCACGGTGCGCCTTGAGCACCAGGCCGGACATCATGCCGATGCTCCCGGCCGTGACGGCCGCGACTCCCAGAACGGTCAGGACGCCGATCCGCAGTTTCATCACGTCACCTCACGCCCCGTGGGCGTGCGAGCCGTGCTTGCTCGCGGGGAAGATCGGCAGGTAGCGCACGGCGAGCCCGAACACGGCGACACCGATGGCCATCAGGCCGACCGACACGGTCATCTCCATCCACGACGGCACGTAGTGCGTGCCGCTCGCGCGCTCGATGCCCGTGATGCTCACGTTGAGCCGGTACAGCATGAACCCGAGCACGGCGCAGGTCGCCCCGATCACGAGCCCCACCGGCGAACGCCGCACGCGCGGCCACGACAGCAGGAGGATCGGCGCGAGCACGCCGATGCCGAACTCGGCGAGGAACATCCGGCTCTCGTACACGGGCTGGAACGCCATCTTCAGCGCGCCCGAGTGCCACATGAGGTCGAGCCGGAGCACGCCGAAGATCGCGAGCACCACGATCATCACGCGGCCGAGCGGCTCGAGCAGGTCCATTTCGAGCTCGTGCCCCAGCGCACGCCCGGACAGGTGCGACTCGAGGATGACCATGCCGAGCCCCGCCCCGATCGCCGAGATGTAGAAGAGCAGCGGCAGCGCCGGCGTGTACCAGAGCGCGTGCAGCTTCTCGGGCACGATCAGGTACATGGTGCCGAGCGACGACTGGTGCAGCGTGGACAGCAGCACGCCGAGGATCACGAGCGGCGTGTTCACCGCGTGCATGAGGTTCAGCGCCCACCGCCAGTTCAGGCGCTCGAACACGATGTGCGAGAACTCCAGCGTCAGCACGGTCGTGTACAGCATCACGCACCAGGCGACCTCGAACATCACGCTGTGCTCGTTCCAGTAGATGAGGGCGTGCCAGATTCGCCACGGCTGCCCGAGGTCGTACATCAGTCCCACGCACACGAGCAGATAGCCGAGGTAGCCCGTGAGCAGCGTCGGGCGGACGATCGGCTTGAACTTCTCGATGTGGAACAGGTGCACGGTCGCCATGAGCGTGAACGCTCCGGCCGCGAGCCCCACGCCGCACAGGATGTCGAACCCGATCCAGATGCCCCACGGGAACGCGTCGGACAGGTTCGTCGTCGCGCCGAGTCCCTTCGAGAAGCGCATGAACGTCGCGTAGAGGAACGCGGCGAAGATCAGCGCGAAGATGCCGGGCCAGATGCCGAGCCGCACGGTGCGCGGGCGCGGCAGTTCCATGGTCGTCATGACTCGTGACCCTCCCCACCCTCGACGCGCCGCACGTGTTCCCGGCGCTTCGTGATCCAGTAGACGCCGTACAGGAGCGTGCCGCCCATGAGCACGATGTCGGGCACGCGGCTCAGCACGCGCCACGTGAGCTTGCCCAGCGGCTCGTCGGGCAGGTTCGTGCGCAGGCCGAGCTGGCCGAACGGCACCGAAGACAGCAGGAGCACCGAAGTGCCGCCGGCTTCGTGCAGTCCGTAGATGTGGTCCACGTAACGCCCCGGCGTCCCGGCGATGCGCTCCTTCGCCTCACGGACGAGGTCGTCGCGCTCGCCGAACTTGGTCGCGCCGGTCGGGCACACGCTCGCGCACGCGGTCGGCTCGCCCTTCGCCAGCCGCGGCTGGCACATGACGCACTTCGCGACCACGGGAACGTTGCGGTCCCACTGGTACTTCGGCACGTCGAACGGGCACGCCTGGATGCAGTACCGGCAGCCGATGCACTTCTTGGGGTCGTAGAGCACCGGCCCCTCGGGACTCTTCTTCATGGCGCCGACCGGGCACACCGACTGGCACGTCGGCGATTCGCAGTGCATGCACATGCGGCGGACGAACGTGTTGCCTCGTTTCTCGACCGTGCACCAGGTGTACGCGGTGTTGCGGTCCTCGATGTCGAGAGGAAGGACGTTCTGCTCCTTGCACGCCGCCGTGCACGCGCCGCATCCGGTGCACAGGGTGGTGTCGAGCAGCAGTGCGTGGCTCATGGCTTGGCCCTCCCTTCCGCGTGGCACTTGCCGCAGAGCTTCTGGTCGTCCACGGCGAACGCTTCCCTGCCGTCGTGGCAGCCGCCGCACTTGCCCTTGCCATGCATCCACTCGTCGTCGCGCGGAGGACGCGCCTTCATCTCGAAGAGTCGCGAGTGGCACGTGTTGCACTTCATCGCGGCGCCCGTGTGCGTCGTGTGCTTGAACGTGACGGGACCCGGCGACGTGCGCCCGGCGGGATACGTGTAGGGATCGGGACCGCGGAACGCCGCCGAGCTGCGCATCGCCTCGCTTTCGGCGTTCAGGATGGACTCGCTCTTTCTGCCAACGTGACAGGCACCGCATGACGCCTTGGAGCGAACGTCAAAGGCGTGTGTGCCGTCATGACAAGCGCCGCACGATCCGCCGGACTCCATTTCGGCGTGCTCGATACGGCGAACGGGATTCAGGATGCGATAGAGCTTGGGATGACAGCCGGTGCAACGGCCGCTTTCGTAGTCCACGTGCGTCGTGTGACGGAAGACGACGGCGCTGTCCGCGCCGGAGATCTTGTCGTAAACAATGCCAGCAGGCAGTTTGAGGGGAATGGGGCGCGAACCTTCCGCGCGGCCTGCGGCGCTTGCCATCGTGATGACGGCTGTCACGAGGATGAGGAGTCCTGCGTGACCTGTGCGGCGAACACGTGAGGCGGGTGGTGAAGCTTTCGGGATCATCCAGATCCCCCTTTCTCCCAACACACTTCACGCGAGAAATGCAGCATAAGACGTTCCACGCTCGCGCTCCTCGGCTCCGCCCTCGCCCGGGACGCACGTCGACGGCCGCACTCCGCGCAGCGAACGGCGCGCCACACTGCTAGCATGCGCGCGCTCGCGCGACGGCCCGGCCGGCGCGCGCGAATCGCCGCACGTCACTTCACTCCTCTTCGTCGAGGTTGCGACATGAGCCGCTTCATCCTCCTTCACACGATCGTCGCGTTCCTGCTGCTCGGCATGACGCTGTCGGCCGCGCACGCGATCGAACGCTCCGAAGTCCCCGCGAATCTCAAGTGGAAGACCTCCGACCTGTACGCGAGCGACGACGCCTGGCGCGCGGAGCACGCCGCACTCGGCAAGCGCGTGCACGAAATCGACGCCTACAAGGGTCGGCTCGGCGAGTCGGCGGCGACGTTTCTCGCGGCACTCGAACTGCGCGGCACGCTCGACCTCGCGCTGACGAAGCTCTACGTCTACGCGAGCATGCGGTCCGACGAGGACACACGCGACAGCCAGGCGCAGGAGATGAACCAGCTCGCCGAGAACCTCTACGTGGACTTCGCGACGGCCGCCTCGTTCATGCGTCCCGAGATCCTCTCCGTCGGCGCCGACAAGGTGCGCGGTTTCCTCGTCGCCGAACCGAAGCTCGCGCCCTACAAGGCCGGACTCGAGGACCTGCTCCGCTACGCGCCCCACACCCTGACCGCCGCGGAGGAGGCCGTCGCCGCGCGCGCCGGCCGTCTCGCGGGGGCGGGCGGCAACATCCGCGGCGTCTTCGCGAACGCCGAGATGAAGTGGCCCACGGTGAAACTGAGCGACGGCAAGGAAGTGAAGCTCGACGCGGCGGCCTACACGCAGTACCGCCAGCTGCCGAAGCGCGAGGACCGCGACCTCGTCTTCCGCGCGTTCTTCACGGCGCACAAGGAGTGGCAGAACACCTACGGCGCCGCGCTCGACGCCGCGGTGCAGGCCCACCTCTTCAACCGCGACGTGCACAAGTTCGACTCGTGCCTCGAGGCGGCGCTCTTCGGCGACAACATCCCCACGAGCGTCTACCACCAGCTCGTGAAGGACGTGAACGACAACCTGCCGACGCTGCACCGCTACCTCAAGCTGCGCCAGCGCATGATGGGACTCCCCGACCTGCGCTACGAGGACCTGTACGCGTCCGTCGTCGAGGAAGTCGACCTGCGCTACACGCCGGAGCAGGCGCAGGCGCTCGTGCTCGAAGCCGTCGCGCCGCTCGGCAAGGACTACGTGACCGTGCTCGGCGACGGCTTCCGCAACGGCTGGGTCGACTGGATCCCGACGCCCGGCAAGCGCTCGGGCGCATACAGCACCGGGGTGTACGGCGTGCACCCGTACCAGCTGCAGAACTTCACCGGCATGTACGACGAGGTCTCGACGGTGGCGCACGAGTCCGGCCACTCGATGCACACCTACTTCGCGGACCGCACGCAGCCCTACCCCACGCACGACTACGCGACGTTCGTCGCCGAGGTCGCCTCGACGCTCAACGAGAACCTGCTCCTGCACCGGATGCTCGCGACGACGAAGGACCCGAAGACGCGGCTCTTCCTGCTGAGCACGCACCTCGAGGGCCTGCGCAC
>JBGANH010000250.1:0-6908 GCA_044222365.1 Candidatus Eiseniibacteriota bacterium | reverse complement strand
GGCGAGGGCCGCGAAGCGCTCGCGGCGCGCATCGCCGCCGAGCGCGGCATGACGCTCGTACCGCCGTTCGATCATCCGGACATCCTGCTCGGGCAGGGCACCGCGGCGGCGGAACTCCTGGAGGATGCCGGATCGCTCGACCTGCTCCTCGCGCCGCTCGGAGGGGGAGGGCTGCTCGCCGGAACGGCCCTCGCGGCCCGGTTGTCCGCCCCCGGCTGCCGGGTCGTCGGCGTGGAGCCGGCGGCCGGGGACGACGGCGCGCGCTCGGTCCGTTCCGGCCACCTCGAGACCGTGCACGCGCCGGACACGATCTGCGACGGTGCCCGCACGCCCTCCCTCAGCGCGCTGACGCTCGAGTTGATTCGCCGGAATGCCCACGACGTCGTCACTTGCACCGATGCCGAGGTGCTCGTGGCTGTGCGCTGGCTGTGGGAGCGGATGAAGCTCGTCGTCGAACCGACCGGCGCGCTGCCGCTCGCCGCGCTGCTGTGCGGCCGCGTCCCCTGCCGGGACCGGCGCGTGGGGCTGATCCTGTCCGGAGGCAACGCCGACCTGGCGACGCTTCCGTCGGCAATCGCCTCCGCCGCCTCACTCTAGGGCGCCGACGGCCTGCCGATACTGGGTGCGCCGCAGTGGAGGCCGCCCGCTGCCGCCCACAGCGTCACCGCTCCCGAACCCGACCCCTCGGACAAGGAAGCGCCGCATGGCGTGGCCGCACGCGCGCACACCCGCCACCCCCGACCCGTTCGCCGACGGCGGCACCGCCGCCGTGCCTCGGCCGCGTCCGCGGACGCCGGCCGAAGTGCTCGCGTCGCTGCTGCCCATGGCCGCGCTGCTGCTCCTGTTCGCGGCCTTCGCGCATCAGCATGCCACGCGCGGCGGCCACGTGTCCGAGGTTCGGCGCGCGCATCGGCTGCTCGCGGGCGCGGTGCGCGTGCGCGCGGCGACGGAGATGCCCGATCGGGACGGTGAGACGCGACGGACGGCGCTCCGGCAGGCCGTGGGCGCACTCCAGCTCGAACTCCGGGAGACGAGCGAGTTCGCGGCGACGGCGGGAGGGGGAGCGGACCGTGAGCTCCGCGCGGCGGTCGTCACGTCGCACGAGGTCGTGCGCCGCGCGAACGCCGTCCGCACCCTCGCCGACGCGCTCCTCGGCGCGGAGCGTTCGGGAACCCGCGAAGCGGAGCTGGTCTCGGCGCTCCACTCCGCCGCCGTCGGGCTCGAAGCGGCGGCGTCGGCCCATGCGGTCGCGATCGACGTGTTCGAGCAGGCCGCCAGCGGCGCCGGCCTCCGCCGGCTGGCGCTGCTGACCGCGCTGCTTCTCGCCGGCCTCGCATTCGCCTTCGCGCGCGAGCGGAAGCGGTCGGCACGCCTCCGCCGTGACGAAGGCCGGCTCGCCCAGCTCGCGCTCGTCGCGGAGCACACGGCGAGCGCCGTGCTGGTCATGGATCGTGACGGGCGCATGCTGTGGGCCAACGTCGCGCTCGCGCACCTGACGGGCTGGACGGTGGAGCGGATCGCCGGGCGTCCCGTGTCGGAATGGCTGTTCTCGCCGTCCGCGCCCGAACTCGCGGACCACGTTCGCGAGACGCTGCGACGGGGCTCGATCTTCCGTTCCGAAGTCCCGATGCGCGCGAGCGACGGCCGCGAGTTCTGGGCCGCGGTCGAGGTCGTCTCGGTCGCGGGCTCCCCGGCCCGCGAAGGACACAGCCTCCTCACGTTCCACGACGTCACCGCCGCGCGTGGCGCGCGCGAGGCCCTGGTCGCGAGCGAAGCGCGCTTCCGTTCCGCCCTCGACGCGATGGCCGAAGGCCTCGTGATCCAGGGGCCGGACGGCGCGATCCTGCTGTGCAACGCCGCCGCCGAGCGGATCCTCGGGCTCACCGCGGAGCAGATGTCCGGCCGCACGTCGCTCGATCCGCGCTGGCGCTCGACGCACGAGGACGGCTCCGACTTCCCGGGGTCGGAACACCCCGCGATGGTGGCGCTGGCCACGGGCCGCCCCGTGTCCGGGGTCGTCATGGGCGTGCATCGCCCCGACGGAAGCCACGTGTGGATCTCGGTCGAGGCGAACGCGATCTTCACGCCGGGTGAGACGCTGCCCGTCGGGGTCGTCGTCACCTTCCTCGACGTGACCGCGCGGCGGCGGAGCGAGAGCGAGATCCGCAAGCTCACGCAGGCGATCGAACAGAGCCCGGCCGCGTGCATGATCGTGAACGCGAATCGCGAGATCGAGTACGTCAACCTGTGTTTCGAACAGATCACCGGCTGGCGCTCCGACGAAGTGCTCGGCCACGATCCCCGCCTGCTCGCGTCGCGGCCCGCTTCGGACGAGTCGCAGCACGAGATGTGGCAGGCGATCGGCCGCGGCGAGCGCTGGAACGGGGAACTGCTGCAGCACCGCCGCGACGGCGAGGGCTTCCGTGCCCGGATCACCGCATTCCCGCTCGAGGACGCGGTGCATCGCACGACGCACTACGTGGTGCTGTTCGAGGACGTGACCGAGGAGCACCGGCGCTCGCGTGAACTGGCGCGGGCGCGCGAGGAGGCGCTCGCGGCCGCACGTGCGAAGAACGAGTTCCTCCAGAACATGAGCCACGAGCTGCGCACGCCGATGAACGGCATCCTCGGCATGGCGGAACTGCTCCAGCAGTCCGAACTCACCGCCGCGCAGCGCGCGGACGTCGCCACGCTGCGGCAATCCGCCGACCAGATGCTCACCGTCATCAGCCAGCTCTTCGACTTCACCCGGCTCGGCGACGGCGGCTCGGAACAGGCGCGCGTCGCGTTCCACCTCCGGCAGGCGCTCGAGCCGGTGCGCGACAAGCTCGGCAGCGGAGCGGAGGCGCGTTCGCTCCGCTGGCGATTCGACGTCGCGCCGCAGACTCCGGACGTCTTCCTCGGGGATCCGGGCGGGCTGCGCCAGGTGCTCCTGCATCTCGTGGACAACGCGATCAAGTTCACGAATCGCGGCGAAGTCCGCGTGCACGTTTCGGCCGAGTGCGCCGGAGACCGGCGCTGGCAGCTGCGCTTCGAGGTGCAGGACACGGGGATCGGCATCCCGCACGAGCGGCAGGGCGCGATCTTCGAAGCGTTCGAGCAGGCGGACGGCTCCAGCACGCGCAAGTACGGCGGGGTCGGACTCGGCTTGACGCTCGCGCGGCTGATCGTCGCGCGCATGGACGGACAACTCGTCGTGACGAGCGAACCGGGCAAGGGCAGCACCTTCGCGTTCACGGTGCCGCTCGAGCAGGGCCTCGAGGACGAGTCCAAGGCGGCGGCGGAGCTTCCGAGGGCCGAACGGCCGGCGTGGGGGCCGAACCGGCTGCGCGGTGCGCACGTGGTGCTCGTGGACGGTGGCGGCGCGATGCGCGACCAGGTGGTGCCCCTCCTCGAAAGGGCGGGTGTGCGTGTGGACGCCGTGCCGGGGGCGGAGGCCGCGGTCGCGCTCGTGCGCGAATCGGGAGGGCGAGTGAACGCGCTGGTGCTCGACGAGGGTGGCGGCGGGTTCGACGCGTTCGCGATCGCGAAGCGCGTGCACGACGCCCTCGGCGACGCGCAACCCCCGACGGTGCTCCTCGCGATCGCCGGGCAGCGCGGCGACGCCGATCGCTGCCGCGAACGGGGCGTGACCGCCTACCTCACGCACCCGATCGGCTCGGCCGACCTCGGGGAAGCACTCGCCCGCGTGCTCGCTCCGCCGGCGGAATCCGGTGGCGAGCGCGTGCTGGTGACGCGTCACCTGCTGCGCGAGAGCCGCCGCGCCGTGCGCGTGCTGCTCGTCGAGGACAACGCGGTGAACCGCAAGGTCGCGACGCGCCTGCTCGAACGCTCGGGATTCGAAGTCCACGTGGCCGAGGACGGCCGCGCGGGGCTCGAACGCTTCCGTGAAGGGGAGTGGGACGTCGTACTGATGGACATGCAGATGCCGGTCATGGACGGCCTCACCGCGACGCGGGGCATGCGCGCTCACGAGGCCGAGCACGGCCTCGCGCGCACGCCGATCATCGCCGTCACGGCGCACACGCTCGACGACGATCGCGAGGCGGCGCGCTCCGCCGGCATGGACGCGTTCGTCACGAAGCCGATCCAGGCGGACACGCTCGTGCGCACGATCCGCACTTGCGTGGGTGACGCTCCCGCGGATGCGGCGCCGGACGCCTCGCCGCCCGTGCTGCGCGAGGTGATCGACTGGGACGAGGCGCTCGCGCGCATGGACGGTGACGAAGTGGTGCTCGGCGAACTCCTGCGGCTGTTCCTGCAGGACTCCGGCCACATGATGGAACGGCTCGAGGAGGCGCGTACGAGCGGTGACGCGAAGCGCATCGAGCGGGCCGCGCACGGACTCAAGGGGGCCAGCGCCACGATCTCGGCGCGCGGGGTGGCGCCGCTGGCGCGGGAGGTCGAAGCGCTCGCGCGCGATGGGGAACTGGTCAAGGCGATCGACCGGATGGAGGACCTCCGGGTCGAGATGCAACGCCTGCGGCGCGCCCTCGAGGCGTTGCCGGAGGGGGGAAGGAAGGCGGCGTGAGAGTGCTCGTGGTGGTGGACGACCTGGTCGTGCGCCGCGCGGTCGAGGCGGCGCTGCAACGCGGAGGATTCCAGACGGTCGGAGTCGGCGACGGGCTCGCGGCCTGGGAGATCCTCAAGCGCGCGGACAGCCCGCGGCTGATGGTGCTCGATTGGGCGATGGACGGCCTCGACGGACCGGAGATCCTCGCGCGCCTGCGCGCGATGCCGGGACGGCAGTCGTCGCACGTCGTGATGACGTCCGTGCGCGGCAGGCCGGAGGACGTCGTGGCGGCGCTCGAGGCGGGTGCGGACGACTACGTCACCAAGCCGTTCCACGCCGGCGAACTGCGCGCGCGCGTGCAGGTGGGCGCGAAGCATCTCGAGCAGCTCGCCGAACTCGAGGCGCGTGTCGCCGAGTCGAGGCGCTCGGCGGCCTGAAACGCCACGGCGCGGGAACAGAATGCCTCCGTGCCCGCGCCGTCGCGCGCTCGATCGCGCCGCTCAGCGGACGCCGGCCTCCTCGAGCGCCGCGCGCAGGTCGGCTTCGCCGTGCACGCCGACCATGGTCTTCACGATTTTGCCGTCGCGCCCCACGATGACCGTGAGCGGGATCGAGACCGCGCCGTAGGCCGTGCCCACCGCGCCCTCGTCGTCGAAGAGCACGGGGACCTTCACGCCGGTCTTCGCCAGGTACTGGCGCACCTGGTCCTTCGTCTCGCGCTCGTTGATCGCGTAGACGAGCACGCCCTTGGGCGCGAGGTCCTTCGCGACCTTCTCGACGATCGGCATCCAGCGCCGGCAGGGGCCGCACCACGTGGCCCAGAAGTCGAGGATGACGACCTTGCCCTTCAGCTTCGAGAGCGTGACCTTGCGACCGTCGAGTCCCGCGAGCGAGAAGTCCTTGGCCGGCTCGCCCGTGTGGTCGGGCATCTCGCGCTCGGGCGCGCCGATGCGTGAGACGCGGCGCATGCCCGGCTGCGCGCTGAAACGGTAGAGCGAGGCCGGGCCGCCGCTCGTGAGGTCGGCGTGCACGAAGCGCGTGTCCTGCACGCTCGTGAGCCGGCCCGCCTGCGGGTGCGAAACGAGCATGGTGAGCGAGTCGCGCAGGAACACTCCCGTCGCCTCGTCCACCCACACCGTGCGCGGCAGCATCACCGGCGCGCCCGCCGTCGTGTCGGGGCGGTAGGTGACGACGAACCGGGCGGCGTTCGCGACGCCGGCGTCGGTGTGCATCGTGTCGCGGCCGGCGAGCCGGATGTCCGTCGCGTCGTCACGCACCGTCGTGTACGCCGACATCGGATCGAGCGAGCGCAGGAAGCCGTCGGCGGGGGGCACGCCGGGCTCGATCGCGGGAGCCGCCTGCGCCGTGTACTGCTTGAGACTCGCCGAGGCGAGCCACAACGTGTCGCCGTCGGAGACGACCTCGGAGGGCATCGCCGGATTGCGCATCTCGGTGCGCAGCTTCGAGGGTCGCTCGGCGGCGAAGACGAACGGGATCTCGAGATGCTGCGGCTGGGGCAGCGAGCCGCCCGAGATCCGGACGTGCGTCGTGCCCTCGAAGTGGAACCGCGCGAGCGCCGAGTAGCGCACGCAGGCGCTGTCGAGAAGCGCGGTCGTGACCGTCGCCGTCGTGCCGGCAGGCGTGGGAGCGGGGCGCTTGGGCGCGGCGGCGTCGGCGGGCGCGGCGGCGACGAGAGCGCCGATCAGGGCGAGCAGCGCGGCAGCGCGGGTGAGCCAGCGGGTCATCGGGATCTCCGGATCGGGACGGGGTGCGTGGGTGGAAGCGGGCGGGAGCATACCCGAGGGACGCGGCCGCCGGACAACGAACCGGCGGCGCTCCCGACCGGGAACGCCGCCGGTTCCGACTTCGTGAACCGCCGCCGATCAGCCCTTCGCGGCGCCGTCGCGGCGGCGCGTCTCGATGGCGCCGAGCAGGTCGTCGTAGGACTTCTCGAACGCCACGACCCCCTCGCCCTCGAGCTGGTCGATGAGCGACTCGACCGGCACGCCGAGCGCGTTCAGCTTGCCGAAGAGCGCGCGCGCTTCGTCCATCGAGTGGCGGATGCGCGTCTCGACCACGCCGTGGTCGTTGAACGCCACGAGCGTCGCCGGAGGAATCGTGTTCACGGTGTCCGGGCCGATCAGTTCCTCCACGTACAGCACGTCGCGGTAGGCGAGATTCTTCGTGCTCGTGGACGCCCACAGCGGACGCTGCACGTGCGCGCCCTTCGCGGCGAGCGCCTGGAAGCGCGCCGCGCCGAAGACCCGCTCGAACGCCGCGTACGCGAGCCGCGCGTTGGCGACGGCGGCCTTGCCGCGCAGCGACTCGAGCTCCGCGCGTTCGGTCGAGCCGGCGGGCAGGGTCGCGGCGCGCGCGTCGATCGCGGCGTCCACCT
>JBGANH010000249.1:0-7071 GCA_044222365.1 Candidatus Eiseniibacteriota bacterium | reverse complement strand
GACTTCGCGCACGAGATCGAGGTGATGCCGCTCGGCTTCGAGACGCGGCTCGTCGCCGGCGGCACCAACCTCTCGGGCGGCCAGCGCCAGCGCATCGCGCTCGCGCGCGCGTTCCTGCGCCGGTCCGCGCTGCTCGTGCTCGACGAGGCGACGAGCCACCTCGACGCGCGCTCCGAGCGCCGCGTGTACGAGAGCCTGCGCGCGACGCCGTGCACGCGCATCGTGATCGCGCACCGGCTCTCGACGGTGGTCGCTTCCGACCTGATCGTGGTGATGGACGCGGGCCGCATCGTCGAGCGCGGCACGCACGACGAGCTGCTCGCGGCGGACGGCCTCTACGCCGAGCTCAGCCGGCCGAATCGGTCAGCAGGAAGCGATCCCACGCCGGATCGCGATCACTGATCGCCGCGAGCAGCGCGAGTCCCGTGCCCGCCGCGCCGGTGAGCAGGCCCGGGTCCTCGAGGTACTCGCCGGCGTGATCGCGCTCGAAGCAAAACGTCGCGAAACCCGCGATGTTCGGCCGGTCGTCGACGCGCACGAGGCAGCGCTCGTACCACTCGATCGCCGCGCGCCGGCACGCTGCGTCGCCGGTCGCCTGGTGGAGGCGGTTGAACGTGTGCGCGAGCCCCGCCGAGCCGTGGCACAGGCCCGCGTCCACGACCTCCGACGTCTCCAGCGCGCGTGACGCGGCGCGATGCGCCGTCTCCAGCGCCGCCGCCTCGATCGCGGGATCGCCGAGCGCGCGGCCCGCGGCGAGCAGCGCGATCGCGACGCCGGGATCGCCGTAGCACCACGCGAGGCGCGCGGGCTTCGGCGCGATGTCGTCGGCGACGTAGTCCGGGAACGCGCCGATCGCGTCCGCGGGCAGCCGCTGCGCGAGCAGCCACGCGGTGCCGGGCGCGAGCAGCGCGAGCGCGCGCTCGCGCAGCGGCGGCAGCGACGCGAGCCGCGCGAGGATCGCGATCACGCCGGGAACGCCGTGCGACATGCCGAGGTTGTAGTAGCGGTCCTCGGGGCGCACGTCGTCGGCCATCGCGCGGCGCGTGAGCCCGCCGCTCGGCCACGTGACGCCGGGCGGCAGCGGCCGCGCCATCGCTTCGAGCCGCGCGAGCACGCACTCGGCGATCAGCGGCCCCGTCGGACGCGCACGGCGTTCGAGCGCGTGCACGCCGATGCCGACGAGCCCGCCGATCAGGTCGTAGTTGGGCCGGAACGCGGGATCGGCGAGGAAGTCCAAGAGCGCCTCGTCGACCGCCTCGACGGGATCGTCGCCGTCGCCGGCTTCGAGCACGCGCAGCACGTGCTCGGTGGTCCACGCCACGCCGGGAAAGCCGCAGTAGAGCGACTCGTCCATCGTCATCGCGGGCAGGAGCTCGATCGATTCCGCGAGCCGCCGGTGCGCGATCTCCGCCGCGCCCGGCGCGCCGAGCACGCGGTGGTGCCACGCGTGGAAGAGCGCGAAGCCGCAGCGGCCGAGGCCGAGCGAGATGGAGCGGATGCCGTCGGGCTTGCGCGCCGACGCGAGCCGCCACGCGTCGGCGTCACCGGCGAGCGCCTCGGCGATCTCGCCGGCGCGACGTTCGGCTTCGGCGGCGAGTGCGCCGTCGAGCAGCGGGGACCACGTGGACATGGTGTCGGGACCGGAGAACGGAACCGAGCGACCCCGTCAGGCGGGATCGCTCGGTTCCGGGTGGGGCCGATCGATCAGCAGAAGATCGGGCAGGACGTGCGCGAGCTCGTGTGCGTGCAGGTGCAGCCCTTCGTGAGGGCGGCGCCTTCGACGCGCTTCGTCTCGGCTTCGGTCAGGCAGCGGAGCGTCTCGCGATTCAGCTGGAGCTTCTGGACGGGGGCCTTCTTGTTTTCCATGAACCGCCTCCAGGAACGTGTGGATCGCTCGCACGAGCACGGTGCCCGCACGAATGCGCGGCATCTTAGGGAGGCGCTCCGGGGCGAGACAAGATCGAAATGTCGCCCTCGGTCCGCGGGGCGCGCCGGGGTTCGGGCCCGGCACACACGTTATCGGGCGGCGGCGCGAACGGCCGGCGCATTCCGGCACCACGCCCCCGCGAGCGTCCCGCCTCTACCGCGCGATCAGCGTCGCCGCGAGGATCGCCAGCACGTCGCTGGTGGCGTGCGCGGCCACCGGCTCGAGCGCCGAGCGGCGCCGCAGCCACACGAACGAGAACGCCACGCCCGCGAGTGCGGTGCCGATCGCGGTGCCGACGCCCTGATAGAGGTGCCCGTAGCCGAACATCGCCGAGCTGAGCGCGACCCCGAGCACGAGCCCGGTCCGTCCCTTCCACGCCTCGAAGCGCGTGAGCACGAAGATGCGCTCGAGCTCCTCGACGAGCCCGCCGCCGAAGATCCCGATCGGCAGCCACGCGACGAGGTTCTGCGGCGAGCGGAAGAACGCCATGATGCCGGGACCGCTCGAGGCCGGTCGCGGGAACACGGACGCGAGCAGCGAGTCGAGCGCGACGTTGAAGAGGACGAACATCGCGAGCCCGATCGCGACGCCGGTCGCCAGCCGCGCGGGCCACGCGGCCCGCGAGAGGCCGAGCGCGCCCGGCCCCTCGCCGCGCAGCCGCAGCAGCACCGCGATCACCGCGAGCGTGGCGAACTTCTGCACCGCGATGCGGCGCACGAGGTCGGCGAAGTGCGCCGGCAGGTGCGGGCCGTGGCGCCCGGCCCACAGCTGCCAGGCCCAGTGCAGCACGATCGCGGCGAGCGAGATCGCGAGGACGGTGCGCGGTGACGGCTTCACGACGGCCTCCGGTCCGGCGGCGTGGCGCGCCGCCCTCAGGCGTGCGCGCGGATCGTTTTCTCGGCGAGCTTGTCGAACGCCGTGACGCAGAGCGCGAGGTGCGCTTCCTTCGTGTCCTCGATCTTGTTGTGGCTGATGCCGTGCAGGCTCTGCACGAACATCATCACGGTCGGCACGCCGGCGCGCGCGACCTCGGCCGCGTCGTGCAGCGGGCCCGACGGCAGCTCGTGCACCGTGCCGCACGTCTCGACGATCGCCTCGCGGCAGAAGCGCTTGAGCTGCTCGTCGAAGAGCACGGGCTCGATGCTCCACAGCCGCTCCCACGCAACGTCGACGTTCCCTTCCTTCGCGAAGCGCTCGCTCGCGGCCTTCGCGTCGGCGTGGAGCGACGCCAGCGCCGGCGCGTCGAGGTGGCGCTGGTCGAGCGTGATGCGGCAGTCCTCGACGACGCTCGTCACGATGCCGGGCTTCGTGGTGCACGAACCGATGGTGCACACGCCGCCGTGGCGGCCCGCGATCGCGTAGATCTCCGGGCTCATGCGCGCCGCGGCGAGGAACGCGTCGCGGCGGCGGTTCATCGGCGTCGAGCCCGAGTGCGCCGCCTGCCCGTGGAACGTGATCGCGTGGCGCTCGACGCCGAACGTGCCGAGCACGACGCCGAGCGGCAGGTCGAGATCGAGCAGCACCGGGCCCTGCTCGATGTGCAGCTCGAGGTAGGCGACCGCGTTCGCGAGCTCGCGGCGGCTGTCCTTCACCTTCTCGAAGTCGATGCCGACGGCCTTGAGCGCGTCGGGCAGCGTGACGCCCGCCTTGTCGACGAGCGCGCGCGCCTCGTCCATGTCGAGGTTGCCCGAGCACGCCGACGATCCGAACAGGCTCTTGCCGAAGCGCGCGCCCTCCTCGTCCGCCCAGTCGACGAGCCGCACCGTGACCGGGGGCACGCCGTCGTATTGCGCGGCGATCCGGCGCAGCACCTCGACGCCGGCGAGCACGTTCAGGCAGCCGTCGAGCCAGCCGCCGTTGGGGACCGAGTCCATGTGCCCGCCGATCAGCACGGACTTCTCGGAGCGGCCCTTCAGCGTGCTCCAGAGGTTGCCCGCCGCGTCGACGTGCGTCTCGACGGGCAGGTCGGCGAGCTTCGAGCGGAGCCATTCGCGCACCTTCACCCACATCGGGGTGAACGCGATGCGCTGGGCGCCGTCGGCATCGGCGGAAAACGCGCGGAGCTCCCTGAGCTCGGCGATCGTGCGCTGCGGATCGAGGGTCGTGAGCATGCGCGGCATCCTAACCGAGTCGGTGCGCTCCTGAACGGACAAGTCGCGGGAGGGGACGCTTCGACCATCGAGCATCCCCGAAACCAGCCACGGCCTGCGCCCCCGTTATCGATGCGGTCTCTGCCACCAGAACACGATTTCCTCGCGCCTGCGACAGCCCGCCACCCGAAGGCGGCGGTGGGGAGCAGCCCATGACGTGAGTGCGAAACGAAACGGACGCCCCGACGTCACGAACCGTTCGAAACGGCCGGCCAAATCTCGAGTGCGGCCGCACGTACGCGCCCACGCCAAGAACTGCAGCATCTCCTGCAGCGGTGTCCCAGTCGCGCGCGGATAGATCGCGGGCACGTCGATGGCGACGAGACGAAGGGGAGCCGCATGGAGGCGGGCATACGTACTCTGCACAAACGCGTAACCGAGCCCGCGGGATCTCGGTCCGAGTTGTAGTGCGGCGAGAGCGCGCGGACCATAGACGCGGAAACCACACGACACGTCGCGTGTGATGGGGCGGCGACCGATGATCCGCGACAAGAACATCCATCCAAGGTTGTTCGCGATCCGCTTCGTGATGGGCACTCCGCGGACTGAATGGAATCGCTCCGCCAGCACCGCGTCCGCGCTCGACTCCCGAAGGCGCTCGACCGCAGGCGCGATCCAGCAGGGATCATGCTGACCATCAGCATCGAGGGTCACGACTATGCGGGCCCCGGCCCTCGCGGCGGCCCGAAGGCCACGCGCCGTTGCGGCCCCCACCCCGCCCGACCTGGCCCGGCTGATCACCACGGCGCCGTGGGCACGTGCGACCTCGGCGGTGGCATCCGTGGAGCCGTCATCGACGACGTACGCCACCTCGACTCGCGGGCGCAATGCCGTCAGGACGGCACCCAGCCAGCGTGCCTCGTTACGTGCTGGAAGCACCGCGCTCACGCCGTCACGCATCGGAGCGGATCCGTGCGAGTGAGGCCGCGCGTCGATCCCGGAACTCGCGCTCCGTGCGCTCGACGGTCCACCCGAACGGCAGAGGCCCGTTCCATCTCGCGCGAGCGACGAGCGCGACGAGGAGAATACGCAGGCGCCCCGCATCCTCGTGCTTCGCTGCGCCATAGAGTTCCCACGCCTCGTCGAACCCGGCGCGCGCTCGCAGGTGGTCCCCGAGCGCAACGTCCCGTGCGGCAAGTGCCACGAGCGTGTTCGCGAGGCCTTTCGTGTCGCGATACGAGGAGTAGATCTCCCGAGCACGTTCCAATGTGTCCTTCGACGATGCCCTGCCGCCGAGCGCTTCCGCCTCGACTCGCCGAACCTGGGCGAAGACGAGCGCCGCGGCCAAGCGGAGGAGCCGGTCTCCGAAGATCCTCGGACGCTGCCGAAGGTGAAGCGCCAGCCCCACGGTTTGCAGGAAGTCCGCAGACACGAAATCGAGATCCGCTTCGGTGTTGAACATGTGCCGCCCACCCCGCCTGTCAAACCCCGAGACGTGGTTCACGACTTCTAGCCACGTGATGTGCGCCAACGCGCCGAGCGTCGCGGCCAACTCGGCGAGCCCGCTAGTCCGCTTGGCGAGCCCAACACCGATGTGAAGCCGCTTGACCTCCGTTTCGAACCACTCAGGCGAACCGAAACGGACCACTCTCGAGGCCGCGTCGTATTCCGCCAACGCCCGCCCCTTCTCGTCGATCTCGCGCAGCAGGTCACCCCGCTTGTGTCGTAGCAGGAACACCATTCCCGGTTGCTGCGAGGTGACGGGAATGGTGTCGAGCAGCTCGATGGCGGCGGGGCGAAGGCCGCTGTCGCCGAGCAACCACGCCACGGCGAGCCTCGCTCGCCACCGTGGATCCTCCCCGTCGGGGGTCCGGGATCGGAAGCTAGCACCCACTGCCTCGAGTCCACGGATGTCGACGGCACCAACGCGAGGGGCGAGTGGCGGGGGGGCCGCCCCACGCTTCGTGACCAGCGAATCGAGCAGCTCATTCAAGTCCACGTGGACGAAGTGGACTCCACCTCGACGCCGCGCCCAGTCACGGATCCTATCGGATAGCCCGAGCACGGCTCGCCGGGCCTCGTCCGTTCCGTTCGCGTACACGTGCCAGACGACGGGGCAGTCGGAATCGAAGGCATCGTCGCCTGCGATGACGGGCGCGGTGTCGAAGTCGTTGTCGCTGTAGCCGGCGATCATCACCAGCCTGCAGCCGCGATGAAGAGACCGCCAGGAATCGAGAACTTCCTTGCGCAGTCCGTCGCGCAGTCCGGAGATGTTGAACACCACGTCCGCGTAGCGCTCTGCGCCCGAACCGAACTGCCCGTGTAGGTGCAGGACGGGCAAGGACTGTCCGGATGCGCTTTCGATGAGGGTATCGAAGTTCAACGTCGCGACCGCGGCGTGGTTTCCCAAACGCGCGATACACACATGACGATGATTTGGTTCGCCTCGATCAAGGATACGAAGCAGGTCCTCGACGCATCCCGGGAACACGCGCTCGAGCACCTCCATAAGCACTTCGGGCATCAGTTCGCCCAGCGGCAGAATGAGCTCAGGCCCCGTTTCTCCGATGGCGCTCAGTTGCTCGACGATCCATCCGCGGAGCGTCTGCCCGGTCGGGATTCTCGCTGGCGCCTCCTGAGAAACGCCCGCGCCGATGAAGAAGGTGATTCGGGATGTGCCCGACGCGTCGAGGCAGGCATCGAAATCGAGAATGGCAACGCGACCGTCGGCATCCATCGCCTCGATACGACGCGAATCGTAAGCCTTCGGCATGACCAGCCCTCCCGCGGCCTCGGAGAAGTTGGCATCGCGCGCCTTGATTCCCGATCCCGGCTCACGCACCCCAGTGCCGGGTAGTTTGATGAAGTCCACCATGGGCGGCAAGGTGGCGCCGCGCAGGTGGCGCCGCGCAGGTGGCGCCGCGCACCCGATACAGCCGACGCGTGGTCGTACCCTGAAGCAGCGATGGGGCTCACGCACGCGATCGCAGCGGAGTGCGCCGCGCGACGCGACAGGCGAACTGCGCGGCGCGGGGATTGGCATGGCCGCTCCCC
>JBGANH010000248.1:0-7092 GCA_044222365.1 Candidatus Eiseniibacteriota bacterium | reverse complement strand
CGCGCTGGCCGATCCTCACGCGCGACGAGGAGCGCCCCGCGGCGATCGTCTCGGGCAACGCGCAGATCGAGGACAGCCTGATCGCGAACGGCTGCCGCATCGACGGCACCGTGCAGCGCTCGATCCTGTTCCCCGGTGTCTCGGTGGGTCGCGGCGCGACGATCACGGACGCGGTCGTCATGGCCGACACGATGATCGAACCGAACGCGCGCGTGGACCGCGCGCTGCTCGACAAGTACGTGCGCGTGGGAGAGAGCGCGATCGTCGGCGAAGGCGACGAGCGCGGCCCGAGCGAACTGTCGTGGCTCTCGAACCTCGTGCTGGTCGGCAAGGACACGTGGATTCCGCCCGGCGGCCGCGTGCAGCGGCCCGCGCAGCTCGGTGTCGGCGGACGCTACGAGGATTTCGTGGACGGTGTCGTGCCCTCGGGCACGCTGGTCGGCAACCGCCGCTGGTTCGAGGAGCTGCGATGAGCGGACGCTACGCCTTCATTCTCGCCGGCGGCGTCGGCAGCCGCCTGTGCCTGCTGTCCGAAAAGCGCGCGAAGCCCGCGGTCCCGTTCGGCGGCAAGTACCGCATCATCGACTTCACGCTCTCGAACTGCGTCAACTCGGGGCTCTACGACATCGGCGTGCTGACGCAGTACCGCCCGACGTCGCTGAACCAGCACATCGGCATCGGCCGGCCGTGGGATCTCGACCGTTCGCGCGGTGGCATCCAGCTGCTGCAGCCGACGCCGGGCATGTTCACGAGCGACTGGTACCAGGGCACCGCGGACGCGATCTACCAGAACCTGCTGCACCTCAAGCGCCGCCGGGTCGAGGAAGTGCTCATCCTCTCCGGCGACCACATCTACAAGATGGACTACAACGTCCTCTACGCGTTCCACCGCGCCAACCGCGCCATGCTCACGGTCGCGGTGACCGAGGTCCCGGAGAAGGACGTGAGCCAGTTCGGCATCCTCGAGGCCGAGCCGAACGGCCGGGTGACGGCGTTCAAGGAGAAGCCGAAGAGCGGGGCCACGAGCCGGCTCGCCTCGATGGGCGTGTACCTGTTCGACCGCGAGGCGCTCATCCGGCATCTCGTCGAGGACGCGGCCACCACGAACTCGTCGCACGACTTCGGCAAGGACATCCTGCCGCGGATGGTCGAGCGCAACGAAGGCGTGTTCGCCTACCGCTTCCCGAACTACTGGCAGGACGTCGGTACGCTCGACTCCTACTACGAGGCGAACCTCGCGTTCCTCGGCGATCGTCCGCCGCTCGACCTGCACGACACGGGCTGGGTCATCCACACGCAGTCGGCCGATCGGGCTCCGGTACGCGTCGCGCACGGCGCGCGCGTGCACCACAGCATGCTCGCGAACGGCTGCCGGATCGGCGGGGAAGTCGTGAACTCGGTGCTGTTCCCGGGCGTCGTCGTGTCGCCGGGCGCCGTCGTGCGCGACAGCATCGTCATGCACGACACCGTCATCGGACCGGGCGCCGTGCTCGACCGCGCGATCATCGACAAGGAGGCGCACATCGGCGCCGAGGCCCACGTGGGAAGCGGTGACGAGACGCCCCCGAACCGTGCGTGCCCCGAGCATCTCTCGAGCGGGCTCGTCGTGGTCGGCAAGCGCGCGCGCATCCCCGAGAACATGGTGATCGGCCGCAACGCGCGCATCGGCGCGTCGGTGGTCGAAGAGGACTTCAGCGCTCCGGTGCCCGCCGGGGGAGTCGTCGACGGCCCGGAGTCCATGCACTGATCCGTCGCACGTGCCGCAAACGAATCGGCCGGCGCTCCGCGAAGGAGCGCCGGCCGAAGTGTTTTCGCCGCGAGGTCAGGCGGGCAGCTTGAGCCGCTGGCCCGATCGCACCGTGTTCGAGCGCAGCCCGTTCGCGCGCTTGAGGGCGCTCACGGAGACGCCGTGCTGCGATGCGATCCCGGAGAGCGTCTCGCCCTTGCGCACGGTGTGGGTCGCGCGCGCCTTCGACCCCTGCGCGGCCGGCGTCGCCGTCTTCTTCATGCCGGGGGGGCGCATGGTCGCGATCTGGGCGCTGTCGGCCGCCGCGGACTCGGCGTCGATGCGGCGCACCGAGAGGCGCTGGCCCGGCTTGAGCACGTCCGAGCCGAGGGTGTTCTGCGCACGCAGGTCGTCGGCCGAGAGGTCGTACGCCTGCGCGATGCTCAGCAGCGTCTCGCCCGGCTTGACCACGTGGGTCACGACCGCCTGCGAGCTGTTGCCCTGGATGCGCGCCGGCAGACCGATGCGACGCGAGGGCACGTAGCCGGTCGAGGCGCGCGGATCACCGTCCGGCGTGACGAGTTCCGGCGTCGCGACGCCGGCGCGCGCGGCCGGGATGGTGACGAGCATGCCGCGCTTGAGCGGCTGCTTCTTCGAGATGCCGTTCACGCGCGCGAGTTCCTTCGCGTTCACGCCGTACTCGCGGGCGATCGTGCGGAGCGTCTCGCCGCGGCGCACGCGGTGGCGCACGGTGACGTCGGCCTGCGGCAGCTGCTGGCCGGAGAGCATCGCCGACATGATGACTTCGGACTTGCCCTCGGGCACGCGCAGCGTGGTCACGCCGTCGTTGCCGCGCACCGCGAGGTTGCGCACGGCGGGATTGAGCTCCTTGAGCTCCTCGACCGAGCAGCCGGCGAGGCGCGCGATGGCGCGCAGGTCCACCGAGCCCTTGAGCGCGATCTCGTCGAAGCGCAGCGGGTCGTCCAGTTCGACTTCGGAGAAGCCGTAGCGCACGGGGTCGCGCGTGATCGCGAGCGCGGCCATGAACTGCGGCACGTAGTCCTCGGTCTGCTGGGGCAGCTTGAGGTCCCAGTAGTTCGTCGTGCCCTGCTTCTTGATCGCACGCAGCACGGTGCCTTCGCCGGCGTTGTACGAGGCCAGCGCGAGCGGCCAGTCGCCGAAGATGCCGTAGAGGTGCTTCAGGTAGCGCGCGGCGGCGACGGTCGCCTTCTCGGGATCCTTGCGCTCGTCCACCCACTGGTTGACGTTGAGGCCGAACAGCTTCGACGTGGCCTTCATGAACTGCCACGGGCCGACCGCGGACGCGTAGGACTTCGCGTTCACGTTGAAGCCGCTCTCCACGAACACGAGGTGCACGAGGTCGGGCGGGAGCCCTTCCTTCTGCAGCACGGTGCGGAACAGCTCCATGTACTTGCCCGAGCGCTTCAGCCAGCGCTCGAAGGTGCTGCGGCCGGCGCCCGTGAAGAACTCGATGTAGCGCAGCACGTCCGAGTTCATCTGCAGCGGGATGTCGTCGATGGCCGCCTGGTTCAGGAGCGCGGCGTCGGCGGACGTCTCGGCGATCTCCTCGGCGGGCTCGACTTCGGGCACGAGGGTTTCGCGCGCAGCGACGGTGTCGCGCGCGGCGGCGTTCGAAAGGGGGGGCACATCGGCAGCCCAGAGGCTTCCCGGCAGGCATCCCGCTGCGATCACGGCGAGCGTGATCAGTCGCCGGAGGGTCTTGCGGTCGGTCATGGTCGGGTCTCCGTTGGCAGATCCATCCGCGTCACGGTGCAAAAGCTGCTGCAAGCTAGCCCGCACGGCATGCAACTCGCAATGCAGGCTTTCGTCAACTTGCAACGCGACACACGTCTCTCCCGAGTGCCCGCAAGGACATCCGGCGGAGACAGGTCAGTCATCGGCAAGGCACATGCCACAACTGAAGCCTCCGTTGACACTTGCAGAGGGCTTGGATAGCTTGCGACCTCATCTCGCGAACCACGGCCTGAAGTCGTCGGCCGATGATGGGGAGGGAGCCCCTCGATGACCCCGGTGAGCCTCGCCGCCCCGAAGTGGGCGGTTTCCGGCCGTACCCACGGTGAAGTCCTGACCGCCGGCGTTTCCACGTCCGGTCTGGAGATCGTCCTGCTGGGCGTGCCGCAGGGATTCACCCCCGCGGAGGTCGAGGGTTGGCTGCGCGACCTTTCGGGTGTCGCGGTCGAAACCTCGCGGACGGATTCGCGCGAACGGCCGATCCCGGCCATCCTGCACCATGCCCTGACGGGCCTGCTCTTCTCGCAGTCCGAACTGTGGGGGCGCGCCGCCGCGAATCCGTGCTCGGCGGCCTTCGTGGACGGCGCAGACGGTATCGCCTTCGGCTGGGTCGGGAACGGGACCGTGAGCGTGCTCCTCGACGGCATCCCGACGGAACCGCGCTGGGTGCTCGTGCGCGACGAAGGTGGCAACGAAGCGCACGCGACCGTCTTCGGCTCCGACCAGCACGTCGTCGTGACCGTGGACTACTGGCCGGCCGGTGACGACGGCTCGCAGGCTCCCGCTTCGATCGAGGCGGTCTTCGCTCCCGGGGCCGCGGCCGGTGGTTCGTACGCGCCCGCGCTCGCGCCCGAGGTCGAGGCGCAGCAGGCGGGAGCACTCGCGGAGTTCGCCGAGGCCGAGCAGGCCGCGCTCCCGGCGGTCCCACCGGCGGGCGAGCCCGTCGCCGAGACGAACGTCGCGTTGCCCGCGCACCTCGTCGCGCAGGAGCAGCCCGGTCTTCGTCCCGTGTTCGAGCAGGCGTCCGTGAACGATTTCGAGCCGACGCCGCAGGCGCACGAGGCGGTGCTCGAAGCGGCCGCCACCCAGGTCGTCGCCGAATCGCGGACCGAAGGCACGGTCGCCGAGGTCCCCGCCGAACCCGAGGCGCCGTCCGCGCTGCAGCCCGAAGCCGCTTCGAGCGCCGTGACCGAAGAAGTCACGCCGTCCGGATCCGAGGACGAGGGCGAAGCGCCGCGCGGCGCACATCCGGTGGGGCGCTGGCTCGCGCGCATGCTCGGCTTCGGCCGCAACGAAGCGCCGTCGCGCCGCCCGAGTGCGACCGCGGATTCCGAGGCCACGCCGCTCTCGACGTACGACTCGATCCTGTCCGACGCCGTGCCCGCCGCCGAGGCGCCTGCCGAGCAGACGCATCTCGACCTGGCTCGCGACGTCGTCGAACTGCCCTCGGTCGCGCACCTGCCGATCGCCGACCCGCATGCGCTGGGTGCGAGCAGCGAGACCTATGCGCTCGACGACGGCGCCGACATTCCCGCGGTCTTCCACACGAACGCGACGTTCGCGCCCGAGACGCTCGAAGCCCCCACGCACGAGCCGCTCCCGGAGAGCGACACCGAGTCCGTCGCCGAGTCCGCCGTCGTGGCGCCGACCAGCCCCGCCGGGCTCGCGCCCGTCGGGCTCGCGGACGTGCTCGGTCCCGCGTTCGCGCTGCCCGCACCGGAACCCGAACCCGAACCCGAACCCGAACCCGAAGTCGTCGAGCCTTCGTTCACCCACGACGACCTGCTGCGTGCACTGGCCGAGTCGCCGCTCGCCGCCCGCGCGGCAAGTGCCCCGCGCGAAGCCGCCGAACCCGTTGGCGCCGTGGAACGCTCGGAGCCCGTCGAACACGAGCTCGGCATCGATCACGAGCCCGTCGGCGCCGCCGAGGATTTCGCGATCGCGCCGCTGCCGGGTACGCAGGCGCCCGTCGTGTCCCCGGTGCCGCTCGCGAGTGCACCGCCGGTGCTCCACGTCGAACTCAAGCCGTACGCGCCGCAGCCCGAGGCGCAGGACGAGCCGGCCGCGTCCGTGCGTGCCGATGCACCGCCGACGCTGCGCACGCCCGAGGCGCCGCCGGTGCTGCACGTGCACGTGCCCACCGCGAGCGCGCCGCCCGTGCTGCACGTGTCGCGCGCGGGCGAGGCGCCCGCCACGCCGCCCGTGCTGCGCGTCGAGCCGCAGCCCGTGCCGCCCCCGGTGATCGTGCCGACGCCGCCCGTCGCGCCGGTCGCTCCGCTCGCGGGATACGCACCTGTCGCGAGCGCCGAGCCCGCCGCCCCCTCGGCGGACGCCGAGAGCGGCGAGGCCGCGCCGTCCTCGCCCGTGGCTCCGCCTCGTATCGCATGGCCGCAGTTCGAGGACCGCGCGCTCGAGCCGCAGCCGTGGTACCGCCGCCGCTCCGTGATCGGCGCGATCGTCGTCGCGCTGTTCGGAACCGGCTGGTTGCTCGGCACGCTCGCCACGCCGCACGGCGACGAACCCGGGCCGCTCGCGCGCGCGCTGCGTGCGGTGGGGCTCGGCGGAGCGCGCTTCGACGTGAGCGTGGACAGCTCGCCACCCGGCGCCTGGATCGCGGTGGACGGCAAGGACGTCGCCAAGCGCACGCCGGCGAAGCTCGAACTCAAGCCGGGCAAGCACGAGCTCACGCTGACGTTGCCGGACCTCGGCTCCGCGAAGTTCCCGGTGCAGGGCGAGAACGGCGCGAAGGTCACGCTCACGCCCGTGCTCAGTGGTTCGCTCGAAGTGATGCCGGCCGATCCGAACGTGCCCATCAGCGTCGCGCTCGACGGCCGCGCGCAGGGCTACGCGCCCATCACGATCGAAAAGCTCGCGCCCGGACTGCACGAGGTGCAGTTCAGCGGTCCCGGCATGGCGCCGTGGGCGCAGAACATCCAGGTGGGCGTCGGCAAGACCGTGCAGCTCGTCGCCCGTCCGATGAGCGCTCCCGGCACCGGCGTGCTGCAGGTGCAGGCGACGCTCAACGACGAGGAGGGCGCCTCGCCGCTCTCCGGCGCGCAGGTCTTCGTGGACGGCGCGTCGCGCGGCGTGACGCCGCTGTCGCTCGAACTGCCACGCGGTCCGCACAGCGTGAAGGTCGTGTACCGCGACGAGACCGCCGCGATCCAGGTGATCGACCTGCCGGGCGGCAACCAGCGGTTCGCGTCGTTCGACTTCGGCCTCGCGACCGCGGCGCCGCAGGTGACGATCGTCGGAGCGTCGCGCGTGATGGCGACGACGGGTACGAACATGATCTCGGCGGCGTTCTCCGGACTCGGCGCGCGCGACCTGCGCGAGGCCTGGTTGCACGTGCGCTCGGCGGAAGGGCTGTGGCGGCGCTACCCGATGACTCCGGTCACGGGATCCGGCGCGACCATGATGGCCGCCGTGTTCCCGCCGAACGTCTTCGACGCGACGGGTCGCACGGTCTGGTACGTGAGTGCGACGGCCGTGCAGGGGGACGAGTACTTCTCGGAGATGCAGCCCGCCTACCTGCAGGGCTCGAAGAGCGCGACCGCCGGCGCCGCGAAGTAGCGCTTCCGCCGGCGTCCACG
>JBGANH010000247.1:0-7641 GCA_044222365.1 Candidatus Eiseniibacteriota bacterium | reverse complement strand
CGAGCGTGTTGAACGGATGCAGCGTCGTGCCGGACTCCGAGCCCACGTACGCGAAATCCACGTACACCGCGCGCGGGACGTAGCCGCACCAGAACTGGAAGTCGCTTCCGTTGTTGTTGCCGCGCTCGTTGGCGTACATGCCGAACATCCAGAACCCCTGCGTGACGGGATCCACCGTGACGCCGGAGTAGTCGCCCCAGCGGTGCAGCATCGCCGCGGTGTCGGTGAGCGGATTGCCCACGTACGATTCGCCGGCCTTCACGATCTTGCTCTGCCCGAATGCGCCCTCGTCCCACAGCCGGGTCGCACACCGGAACCCGCAGTACTCGTCGGTGCCGGAGCGGTAGTACGACAGCATCGTCTGGCCGCGCGCGTTGACCGCGACGTTCGGCCACTGGTGGTAGTGCAGGTTGTCGGTGTAGTCGATCTGCGTCGCGACGGTGATCGTGGGCCACGCGACGTTCAGCTGCAGCACGCGCGCGGCGCTGAACGAGCCGCTGCCCACCGGCACCGGCATCGAGAGCGTGCCGTTGCGGTAGTACAGCGACAGCTGTCCCGCGCCGAGGTTGTCGCCCTGCAGGCGCGCCGGTCCGTCGGGCTGCTGCGCGTTGGCGAATCCCGGCGGCGGCGTGCGGTCGATCGTGCGGCGGTCGAAAGACGGTCCACCGGTCGGGAAGTTCGCGGGCAGCGACACGCCCCAGACGCTGACGCGCACCGTGTTCGGGGGGGTCATCATGTTCTGCCAGCCGGTCACGAAGCCGTCGAGCAGGCCGCCCAACGGTCCCGCCTGAACCTGCGCCACGCGCTGCAGGAAGACGGGCTGGCTCGATTCGGCCGGAAGGTCGCCCACGCTCCAGATCGTCGCGGTGTTCCCGGCGAGCATCGCCGCCTTGTCCATGATCCAGACCGCCGACGTGTGATCCGTCGTGAAACCGGGCAGCGCCGCCCAGTCCGCGAAGCTGATGTAGTTGCCGGTCAGGTAGAGCCCGCGGGAACCGAACCCGAGGTCCTCGTAGTCGATACCCTCCCCTCCCCACTGGTTCTCCATCTGCCCGTAGACGTACCAGCCCTGGTTCGGGTCGCTCGACACCGACACCGCCACCGACCACACCGAGCGCCGCTCCGAAAGCCCGATGTCGAGCGCGACCAGGTAGAAGCGGTTGGCGACCTCGTCGTACACGACCTTCGGGTCGAAGTGGCCTTTCCAGCCGGCCGTCGCGCCGAGCAGGCCGTCGAGGCTCGAGAACCAGGTCTGGTTGCCGGACTTGTCGTAGATCGCGAGCGACTGGTTGAACGCCACGACGAGATACGACGGCCCCGCGGCGATCGTGCAGTCGCCCGGCGTCGCGAAGCCGGTGTCACGGACGCCGAAGCTCGTGGTCACGTGCGGCTGGTAGTTGAAGAAGGACTGGGTGGATTGGGACACCAGCGGCCCGTCGGACGTGGGCGCCTTGTACTCGGGCACGAGCGAGCGGAAGCCGCGCTCCCCGTACTCGGACGTCTCGTTCGGCGAGTGCGCGTTGTAGCCCGGCGGACGCGACTTGAACGGGTTGAGCGCGGGGTCGTACTGGGCGAGCTGGCGCATCTGCAGTTCGTTCACGAGCCGCGGAGTCACGGTGCGCTCGATCCGCAGCGTGCCGGGCTCCTGCGCGAACGCGGCCGTCGCGAGCAGCGCGACCGACGCGAGCGCCAGCAGCGAAGCGGCCGCCTTCACTGCAGGCTCACGATCACGAGCACCATGCCCGTGCCGCTCTCGAGCGACGTCATCGCCTTGCCGAGCACCGCGCCCTGCGCGCGATCGCGGTCCACGGCCTTCATCGCGTAGCCCGCACGCGGCGAGGTGGTGAGCAGGTCGCCGGCGCCGATCGGCGCGGCGGTGGCGTCGCACTTCACCCACACGCGGCCCGTCAGCGCGATCGCCGCGGTGCCCTCGGTCACACCGTCCGCGCTCAGCACGACGCCGGCGTTCAGCGCGTTCGCGCCGCTCACCACGCCGGCCACGCGGTGCGAGTACGCCTCGTCGCTCGTGCGCAACCGGCCGTTCTCGTCCGGGTCGATCGCGAGCACGGTGCCGGGCTCGCACTCGCCGCTGACCTCGAAGCGCTCCGCGAGATCGGCGCCGCCCAGGATCTGCAGCGTCTTCACGCGCACGAGGCCGAGCGCGTCGATCGCGATTCCGCCGCTCGCGCACGCGAACCGGCCCGCGGGCTTCGCGGTGTTCGGCGAGTACGCGTACATGCCTTCGTTCGGCGTGCCGAGGATGCCGTACGTGCCGGCGCTCGTGCAGTCGCCGCTCACGCCCCAGTTGTTCGTGCTGAACCCGGCGACCGCACGGTCGTCCGTCGAGGTGGCGTACACACCCATCGCAGACGTTCCGCTGATTCCCGTACCGGTGTTGCCCGTGGCCACGATCGCGGCGTTGAGCGAGCTGAAGAGGTTGCCCTTGGTCGTGCCGTGCACGCCCATGCCGGAGTTCGTCAACACGTCGAGCCGTGAGCCGGGCGCCGTCGTGCCGATGCCGACGTTGCCGCCGGGCGAGTTGAGGATGAGCGGCAGTGTGTGCCCGTTGGTGTAGTCGTACGCGAAGAGAATCCCGAGCGCGCTGCCGCCTTCGATGAACACGCCGCGGCCGCTCGCGAACGGCGACGATCCGTTGAGCACGCCGATGCCGCCACCGCTGTAGGTCAGGTCACCACCCGTGTTGACCCAGTCGCCGCCGCCACCGCCGCCGCCCGGCGCGCTCGCCGCGTGCAGCGCGTAGGGCGTCGCGGACAGCAGCTGCCGCGGGGCGAGCGTCGTGTAGTCGACTTCGCCCGGCGTGAGCACGTTCACTTCCATCCAGAGCGCGGTGCCGTCGAACACGTTCCCGAAGTCGAGGTCCACCGTGAAGAGACCGTCGGTCACGGTGACGCCCGCGAGCGTGACGTCCGCGCCCACCTGCGCGCCCGCGCCCACGTCGTCGTAGAGGCGGAACAGCAGGTCGGCCGTGCCGGTGTACGGCGCGGCGTCCTTCTGCAGCTTGCCCTGGTAGCTGAAGCTGGTGCCGAGCGGCACCGCGGTCGCGATCGCGGCGGCGAGCATTCCCGTGAGGACAAACGCCAGCATCGTCGCGGGGCGGAGCAGGTGTCGAAGCGTGTGCATGAGTGACTCCCGTGGATGAGGCGTGAAGGTCAGTGAACGCGGACGATCCGCAGCGTGGCCTGCGACTGCCCGGCCCGGACGCGCGCGAAGTACATGCCGGGCACGACGCGACGCCCGCCGCCGTCGGCGCCGTCCCACAACGCCGTGTGGCGGCCGGCTTCGCGCCGGCCCTCGACCAGACGGCGCACGAGGCGGCCGTCCACGCCGAACACTTCGACCGCGACGGCGCGTTCGGCCGGAAGGTCGAACTGAATCGCGGTCGAGGCCGCCGACGGATTCGGGCCCGCGAGCCGCGCGGCGAACACGCGCGGGATCTTCGGCGCGTCCGGTTCCACGCCGGTGGTCGCGACCGGCGAACCGCCCCAGAAACCGCCGGCGATCACGTACGCGCCGCCGGCGAGCGTGCCGGCGCCGGACTGGCCCTTCGTGCTGTCGAGCACGTAGCTGCCGCCGGCCGCGCCGGACTGTCCGCCGCTCAGCGAGTTCCAGGTGAGTGAATACGCCCCGCTCGCCTGCGCGAACGCGGCGGGTGCCGCGCATGCGAACGACGCGATGCACAGGCAGAGCGGGATGAGCGCGGGTGGGAACCGCATGGGATCGCCTCCGGTGGGACGGGTCGCACGGGGATCGTGTCCCCTCACTCCCCTCAACCGGACGAGCGGGCGCTACCGCACAACCGATCTTCCCGGGGCGCCGGTCAGCGCCAGTCGCCCGCCGCGACGAAGCCCGCCCAGCGGAACGGGTGCGTGTCGAGCCCGCGGGCGCGCCGCTCGCGAAGCGATTCCCGGCAGGCCGCTCGCACGGACTCGGCCGTGTCGAGCCCCTGCCCGAGCCGCGCGGCGTACAGGTGCGACATCCACGATCGGGCGTCGTCGTCGTCCACCGCCCACAGGCTCATGAGCACCGTGCGCAGTCCGGCGCGACGGAACGCGCGCTGCAGGCCCTGCACCGCTTCCGGGGCACCCGGATCGGAGAGCCCCGTCTCGCACGCCGACAACACCGCCCATTCGGCACCCGAAAGGTCGAGTGACGTGATCTCCTCCGCGGTGAGGAAGCCGTCCTGCGCGGCGCCGTTCGCGGGCGCGTTCGCTCCGGCGAGCGCGAGCCCGGGCAGCAGCGCGGCGCGCGCGCGCGTCGCGGGTGCGCGGTCGCCGCTCACGACGGCACCGACACCGCGCGAGCGCTCCGGCGCTGCACGGCGCTCGGGCGCGCCGAGCGCGAAGCCGTGCGTCGCGACGTGCAGCACGCGCCGTCCGGGCGCGAGCCGCTCGAACGCCTCCTCCGTGGCCGCGGCGCCCGTGAGCAGCTCGGCTTCGGCGGCGTCCGCCGCGCCGGAAGCGCGCCACAGCGAAACCACCTGCCGGGCTCGTCGAGCGTCTGCGGCAAGGGCGGGAAACGCAGTCGCGTCGAGTCGGCGGCCGCGGCGGCCGCGGCGGCTTCGGCGGCGAAGCGTCGCCGTTCACGCGATCGAAGTCGGCCCCCCCGATCGCGAGCACGCCGCGACCGGCGCGTTCACCGTCGTCCCACGGCAGCAGGTCGCGCTCGGCCGTGAGCCGGTGCAGCGTCGGTCCCGACTCGGCGAGGTAGCCGCCGTTCGCGCGCGGCAGCGCGAGGAAGTTGACCGCGTACAGCACGCCGTCGGGCACCACGAACACGCGCGACGCTCCGGCCAGCGACGGCGCGAGCGGATCCCACGCGAGCGTGCGCACCGCGCGGCCGAGCGCGGTGCAGCGGCGCTCCGAAGCGCGCGCGAGCGACGCGCCCGCCGGTGGCGGCGTGGCGCACGCGTCGAGCCAGCTCGACACCGCGCCCTCCAGGCGCACGGCCGCGCCGAGCGGCACGACGACCGGCGCGCGCGCGCCCGCGCGCAGCACGAGCGCCGAATAGCGGCGCCCCGCACGGCGGAGCGAATCGCCCTCGGGGCCTTCGCGCAACATGGCGGACGGCGAATCGTGGCGCACGAACGACACGAGCGCCGCGCCCGGCGGCAGCGCCGCGGCGACCTCGGCGAAACCCGCGGCGGAACGGCTGCGGCCGGTCGCGAAGCGTGCGCTGCGTTCGGCGAGCGCGCGCTCGGCGCTCTCGCGGCGCGCGCGGGCACGGGTCACGACCGAGTCGGGCGCGCGATCCTCGCGCAGCGCCTCGACCATCACGCGCGCGAGTTCGTCGCGCGCGGTTTCGAGCTCGCGCACTTCAGCCGCGAGGGCCGGCGTTCCGCGCGGCAGCGCGCGCCGCTCGTCGGCGAGCTGGTCGAGCACGAGCAACCGGGCGCGGAACACGGCGTCCGCCAGCTCGGCGCGCGCCTCGGGATCGCTCGCCACCGGACCACCCGCGAGCGACAGCATCACGTCGAGTCCCGACGCGCGGCTGCGCTCGAGCGTGAGCGCCTCGTACTCGGTGAGCGAGCGCGCGCTCGATTGCATCACTTCGCGGCCCAGCGACTCGAGCCGCCGTGCGTCCGCCCACGCCTCGGCGCCACGGCCGGCTTGGGCGAGCGCCGTCGCGCGGCACACGAGCGCGTCGAGCGTGTGCGGCGAGGACGGACCGAGCATGCTGTCGGCGAACGCGAACGCGCGCTCGTAGCAGGCGAGCGCGTCCCCCGTGCGTCCGTCGGCCATCGCGATGCCGCCCTGCACCTGCAGTGCGTCGGGCAGGTCGGGGCCGACGTCGGCGACGTTCGTCGAGTCCACGAGCGCCAGCGATGCCTCGATCTCGCGCGCGGCCGCCACGCGGTCGCCCGTCATGGCGAGCGCCTGCGCGAGCCGCGTGCCGCTCCAGAGCGAGCGTCCGGCGCCCGGCCGCCCGCCTTCTCGCGTACGGCGCGAGCCTCCTCGAGCAGCGCGCGCGAGCGTGCTCCATCGCCCACCATGAGCAGCGCCGCGCCGAGGTTGTTGAGGGCGAGCGAGAGATCGAACGGACTCGGGCGCGGCGCCGAGCGCGCGATCGCGAGCGCGCTCTCGTAGTAGGGCAGAGCGCCTTCGAAATCGCCGAGGTTGCGCAGGGCTCCGCCGACCGTCGCCGCCACGATCGCGACCGACGAATGCGCGGGACCGAAGGCGCGTTCGCGAATGCGCAGTGCGCGTTCCGCGAACGCGCGCTGCGCGACGTAGTCACCCTGCACGGACGCCGCCATCGAACTCAGGTAGAGGGTCGTGGCGAGATCGGGGTGCTCGGGTCCGAGCGCGCGCTCCTGCACCGCGGCGGCGCGTACACGGCGCGAGCACCGGCGTAGTCGCCGAGCAGCGTCATCGCGCGAGGTTGCGGCACGCCTGGCCGAGCAGCAGCGAATCCGGATGCGCGCGCGATTCCGTGAGGCGCAGCGCGAGCGCGAGCTGTTCCACGGCCCGCGGGCCGCGGCCACGCTCCGCGTGCACGTTGCCGAGCGTGATGCGCAGTCTCGCCTCGAGCGCGGTGTCGCGCGCGGACGCACCGGCCACCAGCGCGAGCGCACCCGTCGCGGTGGACTCCGCCGCGGCGAGCTACTTCTCGACGCGCTGCGCCTCTCCGAAGGCCGCATGACGCCCGCGAGCGCGAGCGTGTCGAAGGGACGGCTCGCGGCGCGGCGGAGCAGCACCGCGCGGCGGAAGGATCGAGTCGGTTGCGTACTCCGCGCGGCCCAGCCGCACGCGCCCGAGATGCTCGAGCGCCTCGGCCACGTCGGCCGGCTTCGCGCGGCGAGCGGCCTCGCGCCGCGCGACGATGCGCTCGGCGAGCGCGGGCAGCGCGGGATCGCCCGCGCGCGAACCGGACATGAGCGCGCGCAGCTGCGGCAGCGAGTCGGGCACGGCCGGTGCGGCGAGCACGCGCGCGGGCGCGAGCGTCACCAGCAGCGAGAACGCGAGGCTCGGGAATGCGTGGCGGAATCGCACGGGCCGTTCACCTTTGCTGGCCCCCGCCTCCGCGGGCGATGCGCGGGATCAGTGGGCCGGGTTTTCCAGCACGAGGAGTCGTTTCCAGATCACGCGCCCTTCGGGCGAAGCGGATCCCGCGCGAGCGAGTGAAGGATGCCCGTTCGTGCGGACGGCGGCAACGACTCCCTCGTCACGACTCCGCCGACGCCACGCAGCTTCGCGAGCGCCTCCGGCGGCAGCGTGCGGTACGCGACCGGCGCGTCCGCGCTCGCCTGCGGCAGCGCGGCGGCGGCCTGCGCGACCGGCGCGATCGGCGTGCGTGACGCCAGGACGAGGAACGTCTCCTGCCCTCCGGCGCTCGTCACCTGCCAGTTCAGGTCCTGCGCGCCCTCGCGTCCCGGCAGGCGATGCCTCTGGCCGGCGGCGAGCGGATTGCGCTCGCCGCGCGCGGCGAGCGGGAACAGCACGAACACCGCACCCGCCTGGTCTTCGCTCAGCACGTACACGTGTACGTCCTCGCCCGACTCCACTTCGAGCTCGAGTTCGTCACCGGGCGCCACGAGGTCGCCGGTGTGCAACGCCTCGCGCGCGCCCGAGGTGACGCGGTAGAGCGTCGCCGCGACGTCGGGGATCTCGGCTTCGGCGGCCG
>JBGANH010000246.1:0-6968 GCA_044222365.1 Candidatus Eiseniibacteriota bacterium | reverse complement strand
GAGCGGGCAGCTCTACATGGAAGCCGCGGCCATGGCGTTCGGGCGCGTGTACTGCTTCGGCCCCGCGTTCCGTGCCGAGAAGAGCAAGACCCGCCGGCACCTGATCGAGTTCTGGATGATGGAGCCGGAGTGGGCGTTCGGCACGCTGCAGGACGTGATCGCGCTCGAGGAGCGGCTGCTGTGCTACACCGTCGGCCGCGTGCTCGAAGCGCGCGCCGAGGACCTCAAGGTCTGCGAGCGGGACACGAGCAAGCTCGAGAAGGTCGTCGGTCCGTTCCCCCGCATTCACTACGACGACGCGGTGAAGATGCTCCACGACGCCGGGCTGCCTTTCGAGTACGGGAACGACTTCGGCGCGCCCGACGAGACCGAGCTGTCGAACCGCTACGACACGCCCATCTTCGTCACGAACTACCCGGCCGCCGTGAAGGCGTTCTACATGGAGCCGGATCCGGCGAACCCGAAGCTCAGCCTGTCGTGCGATTGCCTCGCCCCCGAGGGCTACGGCGAGATCATCGGGGGAGGGCAGCGTATGTCCTCACTCGACCTGCTGACCGCCCGGATCGACGAGCACGGCCTGCCGCAGGAGGCTTTCGAGTGGTACAAGGACCTGCGCCGGTACGGCTCGGTGCCCCACGCGGGCTTCGGCATCGGGGTCGAGCGGACGCTCGCCTGGATCGCCGGGCTCGACCACGTGCGCGAGAGCATCGCCTTCCCGCGCATGCTTTACCGCCTGGCGCCGTGACGTCCGGCCCAGCTTTCGATTGACATGCGACCCCGCGACTTCCTACTCTTCAAGCACTTCGTGAACCGGAGCGCCGGATGTCTTTCTCTCTTCCCGGTTTCGCTCCTGCTTGTGCTTGCCCTCGGGGTGCTCCCCGGATGCGGCGCCAAGCCCCCCGCGGGAACGCGGAAGGTGGAAGACTCCCAGACCAGTGGAAGCATCCAGGTCGTCGTGGTTCCCGAACTGCGCGCGATGCTGGAGCGGGAAGTCGAGGCCTTCACGAAGATGTATCCCGATGCCCGGTTCTCCGTTCGCGAGGGAAGTTCACGCGAGGCCGTCAGCGACCTGCTTTCCCAGCGGGCCGACCTGGCGGTGGTGGCGCGCGAGCTCGAGCCAGAAGAGCGCACGGTCCCGGTCGAAGGCGGCATGGAGATCGAGGGTTACCGTTTCGCCCGCGACGGCATCTGCATCGTCGTTCACCCGTCGAACCCGTTGTCCGCCATCTCGGTGGAGGACCTGCACCGAATCTATTCCGACCAGTTGCACGATTGGAGTGAACTCCACGTGCGGGGGGGAGCGATCGAGCCCGTGGTCCAGGCTCCTTCCGGCGACCTGATGATGGCGTTCTGCCAGCGCGTGCTGGGCGGGGCATCGCCCACCGCACCGGCGTTCCGGGCCTCCTCCGACTCGGCGGTGATCGAACGCGTGCGCCGCTCGCCCGGGGCGATCGGCATGGTTTCCATGGCCTCCTCGGAGCAAGGCGTCAGGAGACTGCGAGTTTCCGCCCTCCGGGGCCTCCCCGACTGGAATGCCGACGCGGAGAAGGTGTACAAGGGAGAGTATCCGCTGGTCCGCAACTACAACATGTACCTCCGCACGAAGGGTCCCATGCTCTCGGGCGGGTTCATCACCTTCGTTTCGACCCGAGACGGACAGAAGTTGGTGTACGAAGCCGGGGCGGTTCCCACGACGATACCGGTCCGCTTCGCCAGACGCTCCCCCATGTTGGGCAGTCACTAGGACGACGAGGAGCATTCGACAGGAGCCCATGAACCGCACCCACCGCAATCTCGCCTTCGGAACCACGCTGCGCCGCATCGCGATCGTGTCTGCGCTGTTGGCGGCCTGCGCGCTTCCCGCGCGCGCGGACGACCTCAAGGACGCCCGCGCCGCGCTCGCGGCCGGTCAGCTCGACGCGGCCCAGCAGCTGTTCGAAAAGGTGGCTTCGCAGGGCTTCGCGGACGGTGCCGCCGGTGTCGGCCTCGTGCAGCTCAAGCGCCACGAGTACGAGAAGGCCAACGCGTCGTTCGAGCTGGCGCGCAAGATGGACGGCAATCTCGCCATGGCGTGGTTCGGGCTCGGCGAGGTGCAGCGCCACGCCGGCAACATGCAGGCGGCCGTGGACCTGTACCGGCGAGCCGTGGAGATCGACCGCAAGTTCCCCGAGGCGCAGCTGGCGCTCGGCGACGGCCTGCGCGAACTGAAGCAGTACCCCGAGGCGATCGCGGCGCTCGCGCCCGGCCTGAACTGGGGCGTGAAGTGGCGTCCCGCGTTCCTCGTCGCGCACGGCAACGTCGAACTCGCGCGCGACTCGCTGCGCGACGCCGGCATCTATTTCACGCAGGCGCAGCAGGCCGCGCCCGAGAGTCCGCTGACGAACCGCGCGCTCGGCGACTTCTACCTCAAGCGCGGCATCGGTTCGCTGGCGATCCCGTCGTACCAGAAGGCGGTCGAGCTCGATTCTTCCGACGTCGAGCTGCGCCACGCCCTGGGCCAGGCGCTGTATTTCGACCAGCGCTACAACGACGCCCTCGAGGCGTTCCGCTGGGTGACCCAGCGCGACGGCGAGTACGCGCCGGGGCAGTTCTCGCTCGGCAAGCTCTACTACCTTTCGGGGGCGGCGGATCCGCGCCGCTACGCCGAGGCCAAGCCCTACCTCGAGAAGTACACGCAGCTGATGCCGAACGACGCGCGCGGCTGGTCGTACCTCGGCCAGGACCTGTACTACCTGAAGATGAAGGCCGAGGCGATCGCCGCGATGACGAAGGCGGCGGAACTAGGTGAGAAGTCGAAGGACATGTTCACCGTGCTCGGCCGCGCCTACGTGGACAACAAGGAGTGGGCGAAGGCCATCGACGCGTACGCCAAGGGCGACCCCAATACGCAGGACCTGTTCAAGATCGGGCAGGTGCACGCGTTGCTGGGCAACATCGCCGCGGCCGACTCGGTCTACCAGGGCATGATCGCCAAGGATTCGACGACCTCCGAAGCGCGTTTCGCCATGCAGGAGCTGGGCAAGCTGAAGTTCCGTCTGAAGGACTTCCCGGGGACGATCGCGGCCATGTCGCGCCGAATCGCCCTTGACCCGAACTCGGACGAGGCTTACTACTACATGGGCTTGTCCTATAAGGAGATGAAGCAGACTCCCGAGGCGGTCGCAGCACTCCGCCAGTCGGTCGCGATCGCTCCGAACAAGGCGGACAGGCACTTCTGGTTGGGCGTCGTGCTCTCTGGCCTGCCCGATTCCACGGAACAGGCGATGGAGTCCTTCACCCGCTGCACCGAGTTGGATTCCACGAGCAAGAACGCGGCAATCGCCTTCCAGCAGATGGGCTACAACTTCCTGATGCGGAAGGAGTGGGGGAAGGCCACGTCCCTGCTCGAGCGGGCGCTCGCCATCAACGACCGGGACGTGTCGACCCTGGTGTGGCTGGCGCAGGGCTACCAGAACTCGGGCAACAAGGCGAAGGCGATCGAGACCTATCGCCGGGTGCTGGCGCTGGACCCGTCCAACGCGGATGCCAACAAGGGATTGAAGTCGCTGAGCAGTTAGGTCGTCGCGCGGCTCGCGCCGCACGGTACGGAGGAGCAAGGATGGCGAACTTGAAGAGCCGACAGGTCGGCAGCATCCACATCCTGACGCCCAAGGGCTACCTCACGGGCGGCGAGGAGACGGAAGAGCTGGAGAAGGCCATCCGGCAGCTCGGCGAAGACGGAAACAAGAACCTGATCATCAATCTGGGCGAAACCCAGCACCTGAACTCGACGGCGCTGGGCGTGCTCATTTCGGCTCACTCGAGCTACGTGCGTCGCGGCGGGCAGATGAAGTTGTGCGCCGTGGACAAGCGCATCGAGAACATCTTCGTGATCACCAAGCTCTCGCTGGTGTTCGACGTGAAGCCCACCGAGGAGCAGGCGATCGCCAGCTTCGCGGGCGGCGAGTCGGCCTAGGCCGGCGTTCTCAAACGAGGGACGATTCGCATGGCCATCACGCGGAAGCAGGTCGAGAGCATCACCGTGATCGCGGCTCGTGGCCGCTTCTACGGCGACAAGGAGACCGACGAACTCGAAGCGGCCATCATGGCGGAGGCCGCGACGGGCAACACGCGGCTCGTCGTGAATCTTTCCGAGGCCGAGGCGATGAACTCGGTGGCGCTCGGCGTGTTGATGCGCGGCTTCGCGAACTATCGCACCCGCTCGGGTGAAATGAAGCTCTGTGGGCTTGGGAAGAAGCTGAAGGATCTCTTCGTCATGACCAAGCTCATCATGGTTTTCGATCACCACGACACGGAAGAGGGCGCCCTGGCGTCCTTCGCCGACGTGGCGCAGTAGCCTCCGCCTGACCGGGTCGGGGGGAGAAGAAGTTCAACGAAGCAGGTCCGGATCATTTCGCTCCGCGACCCGGGCGGGTGAGTGACGCTCAGCCGCTGATCATGAACGGCCGTTCCGGCGCAGGTGCGCAGGTCCGGCGATGGAGGAGTTCTCAGGCAATGAACCGTTTTATCGTCCCTCTTTACTTCGCGGCTTCGGTCGCCGTTTCGTTCGCGCTCTGGTGGAACCTCCCGGCCCTCGGTGAACTCGGCAAGCAGATGAAGGAAGCCGGTCCGCTCGTGGCCATGCTGTTCCTCCTGCTGATCCTCCAGGTCACCTTCGTGATCGAGCGTACCTGGAGCCTGAACAAGGCGAAGGGTACGGGTTCGATGCCGATGTTCCTCGTGAACGTCCGCAAGAAGATCCAGACCGGTGACGTGGACGGCGCCATCCAGCTGTGCGGCAAGCAGCGTGGTTCGGCCGCGAACGTCATGCGTGCCGGCCTCGAGCGCTACAAGGCCCTGATCGCCGAAGGCGCCCCGAAGGACAAGATCGTCGCCGAGACGCAGGCCGCGATCCAGGAAGCCAACGGTCTCGAAGTGCCGCTCCTCGAGCGCAACCTCATCGCGCTTTCGACGATCGCGTCGATCTCGACGATGGTCGGTCTGCTCGGAACGGTCGTCGGCATGATCCGTTCGTTCGCCGCGCTCGGCCACACCGGCGCCGTCGACGCGACGAAGCTCGCCGTCGGTATCTCCGAAGCGCTCATCAACACGGCCGGCGGTCTCATCGTGGCCATCATCGGCATCGTCATGTACAACGTGTTCGTGACGCGCGTGGACGGCTTCAACTACATGATGGACGAGGCGTCGTACGAGGCCGTGCAGCTGCTCGCGGCCAACGCTTCCGACAAGAAGTAATCGGGGGAGGACGAGCTCATGCTCAAAAAGATGCGCCGCATCGGCATCGCCATCGACATGACGCCGATGGTCGATGTGGCGTTCCTCCTGCTGATCTTCTTCATGTGTACGACTCAGTTCAAACCGCCGGAGAAGGACAAGATCACGCTGCCCGACTCGAACTCGCCGGCCAAGTCGCCCGAATCCGACATCATCACGATCGCGGTGACGGCGCCGAAGCCCGAGAACAACTTCCAGTCGCAGGTGCGCGTGGTCTACCGGCAGGGTGGACAGGAAGTCGATCGCCTGATCGCTCCCGAGTCGGTGAAGATGGATCTGGGTCCGGTCCTGAGCACGGCACGTGCGGCCAACCCGAAGTCGCGAGTCCTGGTCAAGATGGACCGGGGTGCCGCCTTCGGCGTGATGGCCGACATGATGTCCGCGTTCCAGGAGTCGAACGCGACCCGATTCAACGTCCAGACGAACTTGATGAAGGGTGGCGGCGCCTTTGGCGGCACCAACCCTCCGCCCACCAAGTAACGCGCCACTCGCGCTGAGAGGTATGCCCACATGGGTGCAGTAGACACCCCCCAACCGAGAAGTGGCGGCGGTAAGAAAGGCAAGGGCTTCCATCGCCCCAAGCGGCGTGTCGGTGTGCGCATCGACATGACGCCCATGGTGGACGTGGCGTTCCTTCTGCTCATCTTCTTCATGGTGACGACGGTGTTCATGACTCCGCAGGCGTTGGAGATCAACCTGCCTCCGGACAACAAGACGCCGATGCAGGTCGCCGAGTCGAAGATCCTCCAGCTGCGCGTCCTCGGTGAGGACCGCGTGTACTGGAAGCGTGGCCCGAAGACGGATCCGTGGGTCCGTACGACGGTCGCGGGCATGAAGGACGTGCTCAAGCCGCTCGCCAACAACGACGCCATCGTGATCCTGCTGAACATCGATCGCGATGCGACGTTCGACAACATGGTCAGCATCATCGACCAGCTCGACCTCGCGAACCTGGGTCGTTTCTCGATCCTCGAACTCACCCCGGCCGACAAAGCGGAGGTGGAGAAACTGTGAGCGAGCCCAAAGTCGCGTTGTATGAGTTCATGCCCTACGGGGCCCCGGAACTCCTCGAAGTCGCGAAGAAGTACCTGACCAAGGCGCTGACGCTGGCGATGTCCGGACTCGTCGTCATCTTCCTCGCGCTGCTCGGTCTGAACTACTACCTCGCGCACAACGAGAAGGAACCGCCCCCGATCGTCGTGCCGTATCGTGAGCTGCAGGCTCCTCCGCCCCTGACCGACGCGACGCCCCCGCCGCAGGTCCAGGTGGCGACGCAGGTCGCGCCTCCGGCCGCCGCGATCCCGGTCCCCGTACCGGATGCGGAAGCGCCGCAGGAGCAGACCATCGCGTCGCAGGAAGAACTTTCCGCGGTGCAGGGCAGTGGCCCGGTCGGCGACGGCGACAACATCGTGGTCGCTCCGCCCGAGGAAGACGCACTGCCGAGTTTCGGCGAGTACGTCTACACGGACGAGCTCCCCGAGAAGATCACGCACGTGCAGCCCGTGTACCCGGACATCGCGCGCGAAGCCGGCGTGGATGGAACGGTCATGGTGCAGGCCCTCGTCGGCAAGGACGGGCGCGTGAAGGAAGCACGTGTCGTGAAGTCGATCCCGATGCTCGACGCCGCGGCGCTCGCCGCGGTGAAGCAGTGGGTCTTCAAGCCGGCGCTTTCGAACAACAAGCCCGTCGCCGTG
>JBGANH010000245.1:0-7162 GCA_044222365.1 Candidatus Eiseniibacteriota bacterium | reverse complement strand
AAGCGGTGCAGCTCGCCGTACACCTCGAGCGCGTCCACCACCTCGCGGCGGTACACCTTGAAGCCGCAGTTGAAGTCGTGGAGCTTCACCCCCGCGACCGACGACGTGACCATGTTGAAGAGCTTGCTCGGGAGCGTCTTCGTGATCGGGTCGAGCCGCTTCACCTTCCAGCCCGAGACGAGGTCGAGCCCCTTGTCGAGTTCCGCGAGCAGGCGCGGGATCTCGACCGGGTCGTCCTGCAGGTCGGCGTCCATGGTGACCACGTACTCGCCGCGCACCTGCTTGAAGCCGGTGGCGAGCGCAGCCGACTTGCCGAAGTTGCGGCGCAGGAGGATGCCGCGCACGCGCGGGTCCGTGGCGCACAGCTTCTCGATCACCTCGGCGGTGCCGTCGCGCGAGCCGTCGTCGACGTAGAGGATCTCCCACGGCATGCCGAGCGACTCGAAAGACTTCACGAGTTCGCCGTGCAGCTCGGGCAGGCTCTCGGCCTCGTTGTAGGCCGGGATCACCGCGGAGATGCGGGGTTCGCCGCTCACGCCTTCGCCCCGTAGAGCGTCTTCGCCCACTCGGCTTCGGCGTGCAGGCCGTCGCGGATCGCGACCTTCGTCTCGTAGTCGAGGTCCGTGCGCAGGCGCGTCGCGTCGGCGCGCGTGCGGAGCGGATCGCCCGGCGGGCGCGGCTCGAAGCGCAGCTTCGCCTTCACGCCGAGCGCCTCCTCGAGGATCGCGACCGCTTCGAGCACGTCCACCTGCGAACCGCCGCCGATGTTGTAGACGCCCTGCGGCGCGCTGCGCTGCCACGCGCGCACGTTCGCCTCGATCGCGTCGGAGATGAACGTGAAGTCGCGCGACTGCTTGCCGTCGCCGTAGACCGGGATCTCGTCGCCCTGCAGCATCGCCTTGCAGAACTTGTGGAACGCCATGTCGGGACGCTGGCGCGGTCCGTACACCGTGAAGTAGCGCAGCGCCGAGACCGGGATGCCGAAGTTGCGCCCGTAGAGCAGCACGAGGTGCTCGGCCGCGAGCTTCGTCACGCCGTACGGCGAGAACGGACGCGGCAGCAGCTGCTCGTCCGTCGGGTAGCGCTCGGCGTCGCCGTAGACGGACGACGACGAGGCGTACACGAATCGCTGCAGCGTTTCGTCGCGATAGCGCTCGAGGAGGCGCTGCGTCGCGAGCACGTTGTGGTGCGCGTAGGACGCGAAGTCCTTGCCCCACGACGCGCGCACGCCGGCCTGCGCCGCCTGATGGAACACGACGTCCACCTTCGGCAGCGCCGCGAGGTCCGCCGCACCGAGATCGAGCTCGAGCAGCGTGAACTTCGGGTGCTTCGACGCGGCTTCGAGGTTCTTCCGCTTGAGGCGCACGTCGTAGTAGTCGGTGAAGCAGTCCACGCCCGTCACGGTCGCGCCGTCGGCCAGCAGCCTCTCCGACAGCGTCGAACCGATGAAACCGGCGGCTCCGGTCACCAGTGCATGCACGGACATGAGAGGGCTCCTTACGGGACCTGCACCTGGGGCGGACGGACGCCGCCCGGGCCGCCCTGCGGCGAACCACCGAATCCACCACCGGCGCCGAGGATGCTCGCGGCGCGCGGATCGTTGGGATTGCGCTGCGCCCACTGCTCGAGATAGGAGAACGCCCTCTCCTCCTGCCCCACGCCGCGCAGCGTCGTGTACGCGCCGAAGTACGGCTGGTCGTAGCTCGGATCGAGGGCGATCGCCGCGTCGAATTCGCGCACCGCGCCGTTCAGGTCGCCCAGGATGGCGAGCGAGGCGCCGTGGTAGTAGCGCGTCTCCGGGTTGTTCGGGTTCTTGCGCGCGAGGTCGGCGAAGAACTGCATCGCCTGCGCCGTGTCGCCCTGCTCCATGAGGAACGTGCCGAGCGGCAGCTGCACCTCGGGGAAGTCCGGGAAGCCCTTCTCGACCACGCGCATCTCGTCGATCGCCGACTTGAGGTCGCCGAGCCGGCGGTAGTGGAACGCGAGCTGGAGGTGTGCCGCGGCGTAGTTGCGCGACAGCGTCTCGGAGTTCTCGTCCTTGTAGACCTTCTCGTTCTTCGTGCCGTCGGCGTTGAAGAGCCCGCGGTACTGGAACGTCTCGTAGAGCGCCTTGCGCGTCGCCGCGACGTCCACGCCCGCGCCGAGCGAGTCCGGCAGCACCTTGTTCACGAGGCCCTGCAGCAGGAACTGCGGGTCGTAGCCGTAGTGCTCGGGCACGGTGACGGCGAAGTACGGCTGCATCTTCCACGTGCCGTCCGCGTTGCGTGCGTTCTGCAGCAGGTGGTGCACCATGACTTCGTTCGTCTGCACGTAGCGGCCCTGGCTGTCCTGCACCATGCCGGCGCCGAGCGCGGTCACCATGCGGTCGTCGAACGTGATCGGGAGCTTGGGCGCCTCGTCACGGAGCTGGCGGATGTACCAGTCCGTGTTGAGCAGGCTCAGGTTCACGATCCGGACGTCCTTGCGGAAGTTCTCGACCTGCTGGATGTACCAGAGCGGGAACGTGTCGTTGTCGCCGTTCGTGAAGATGAACGAGTTCGGCGCGAGCGGCGCGAGCATGTTGTAGGCGTAGTCGCGCGCGATGTAATTCCCGCTGCGGTCGTGCGTGAAGTAGAGGTTCTTCATGAGCAGGAACGGCTGCGTGCAGAGCAGCACGCCGGCGCCGATGGTCGCCCACTTCTGCCCCTCGCCTTCCGCGAACGACTCGCGGATCCAGCCGATCAGCCACACGACGCCGAGCCCGATCCACATGGCGAAGGCGTGGTAGCCGCTCTGGAAGAAGTAGTCGCGTTCGCGCACCTCGTGACTGCTGAAGTTGAGGAACACGATGAGTCCGGCGGTGTTGAGCCCGAGGAAGACGAAGTTGTACGCGAAGCTCTTCTTCTCCCTCATGAAGCTCCAGACACCACCCGCGACGCCGAGCAGCAGCGGCAGCAGCGCCGAGAACGGCGCGGCCCCTCCGGGGATGATGGGCCACTGGCGGCTGAAGTAGCGCCAGAACTCCTTGTCGATCTGGATGGACCAGATCTCCTGGAAGGTCGTCATGCCACGACGGTCGAACGCGCCGTCGCGGTCGGAGTCGGTCATGCTGGTCTCGCCGTACTGCTTGCGCTCGAGCAGGTCGCGCATGGCGTCCCACGTCGCGGGCGCGCCCTCGTTGATGCCCGGGTGCTGCGCGGCGCGGATCGGCAGGTAGAGGTGCGTCGAGTAGCCCGCGATCATGAGGAACAGTGCGAGCAGGATGACGCGGCCCTCGCGCTGCTTGATCGACATCCACGCGAGCGGGCCGACCACGGCCAGCGTCGCGACGATCGCGGCGAGCGGCGTGAAGTTCTTGTCCGAAGACGCGTAGTAGTAGCCGTAGAGCGCGGCGGCGCCGCCGACCGCGGCGACCCAGCCCTCGAGCTTCTTCTGCGAGACGAACCAGACGTTCTGGACGATGGACAGCATGAGGATCGCGCCGGCCATCTTCTCGAGGCCCGCGGGCACGCGCAGCAGCGCGAGGAACGGCATGAGGAACAGCATGCCGACCTTCCAGTCCACCATCATCACGAGGACGAGCAGCGGCGCGCCCATCACGCCGACGCCGAGGTGCAGGCCGACGCTCAGCCACATGACGTACGAGGCGAGCAGCAGCGGTCCCACCGTGGGCTTGCGGTCGTGCGACTCCCACCACTTCAGGCCGAGCCAGAACACGAGGATCTGCGCGAGGCTCATCATCTGGTAGACCTCGGCCTCGGTCGAGTTCTCCCAGAACGTGTCGCTGAAGGCGAGCATGAGCGCGCCGCACGCGGCGCCGGCGATGGCCGCCCACTCGTGCCACGGCTGGCGCTCGCCGCCCTGTGCCGCGCGCGCGATGCGCAGGATGGACAGGTACGTGAGGAACACGCACAGCGCCGCGGCCACGGCCGAAAGGCCGTTCACGCGCTGCGCGATGTTGCCGATCGGCACGAGCGTCGCGATGCGTCCGACCAGCACGTAGAACGGCGTGCCCGGAGGATGCGGAATGCCGAGGATCGTGGAGACACCAATGAACTCGCCCGAATCCCAGAACGGCACCGTGGGGGTGAGCGTCAGGAAGTAGACCACGGCGGAGATCACGAGTACGAGGAGAGCGACCAGTCCGGCCACTCTCGTGTTGGTGTTCATTCCTCAGGCCTCCGTGGAGTCCGGGACTCAGCCCTGCGATACGGAATGCGAACGAGGAACACGACGCCCCCGATCAGGCTGACCGCGAAGGCAACGAGGTAGGTGGTGAACTGCAGCGTGAAGGCGGCCGCCTGCCCGAGTCCGACGAGCCCGAACAGCCAGATCCCGGCGCCCTCACGTACCCCGATGCCATTGAATGAGATGGGCAACGAAACTATCACCGCCAGCAGCGGCACGAAAAGGAAGAAGTAGGCCGTGGGCACGGTCAATCCGAGCGCCCGGCCCACCAGGACGTGCACGCCGATGCGCATGACCTGCACGCCCAGTGCGATGGCGAACAATTCCATGAACATTCGCCGTCGTCCCCGGAACATCGCGAGCCGCTCCGAGAGCTCGTCCAGGGCGGGCTTGAGCTGTCCCAGCCCCACCCTGCCCAGCAGCCCTTCGATGGCCGCGAGCAGCTTCGGGTGGAACACCGCCCACAGCATGAGGCACGTGAACGTGAAGAAGACGAGCGCCCCTCCCCACAGCCCGACGAGGATGCGGAAGTTGAGGTGCGAGTCGTCGAGCCCGGGCAGCGTCGTGAGCACCGCGAGCGCGCCGAGCGCGACGGTGCCGATCATGCGGTCGAGCAGCACGGTCGAGAACGCGGTCGTGCGCGAGACGTCGCTCGCGCGCGAGGCGTCGAGCACGCGCGCGAAGTCGCCGCCGACGTTCGCGGGCAGGAAGTTGTTGAAGAAAAGCCCGACGTGGTAGTACGCGAGCACCTTCCAGAACGGAAGGTCGATGCCCGCCGCGCGCAGCAGCCGGTTCCATTGCAGCGCGCCGCCCACGTTGCTGGTGAAGAGCAGCAGGAACGCCGCGCCGAGCCACTCGAGCCGCGCGTGCGCGATCGTGTTCTCGGCGTTGACCCAGTCCACCTTGCGGTAGAGCCACGCGAAGAGCGCGATGGACAGCACGATCTTGAGCGCGAGCACCAGCGCGGTCTTGATCGAGGGCTTTCCCGAGGCGCCGGCCACGTCAGCGTTCCCCGATCAGCACGGCGAGCGATTTGCGCGCGCAGTCGTCCCAGCGGAAGCCGGACGCCCACTGCACGCCCGCGGTCGCGAGCCGGTCGCGGAGCGCGGCATCGCCGAGCACGCGCGCGAGCGCGTCGGCCAGCGCGGCGTCGTCGCCGTAGGGAACGAGCAACCCCGTCTGGTCGCGGCAGACCGAGTCACGCAGGCCCGGACTGTCGGCCGCGACGACGGCGGTGCCGCACGCCCCCGCCTCGACCACCGTGAGCCCCCAACCTTCCTTCGGGCTCGGCTGCACCAGCGCCCACGCCGACTGCAGCAGCGGCAGCTTCTCGCGCGCGGGCAGGAAGCCGCGGAAATCCACGAGATCGGAGACGCCGCACGCGGCGGCCTGCTTGACGAGTTCGCCCTGCCACGGGCCATCGCCGATCACGGACAGCTTGAGCGTCGGCGCCCACGGCCGCACCCGCGGCAGCGTGCGGATCACCCAGTCGAGCCCCTTGTAGCGGCGCAGCCGTCCGACGTAGACGAGCGAAGGGTGCGTCGTCTTCGCGACCGACGGGTTCGGCTGGTAGCGCTCGTGGTCGAGGCCGCAGTGCACGACGGCGACGCGGTCGGCGCGCACGCCGCGCGCGACGAGGTCGTCGCGCGTGCTCTCCGAGATCGCGAGGAAGCGCGAGCGCGCGTACGCCGACGGAATGAGCTTCTCGAGCATGACGACGTACGAGGCGATCAGCGCGTTCGCTTCCTGGAACGCCGTCGTGCCGAACAGGTGCGGCACGATCACGGCCACGGGCGCGGAGGTGTGCTGCGCCACGAAGCACGGCACCTTGTTGATGTCCTCGACGACGAGGTCCGGCGTGTTCGCGCCCGAGAACTCGCGGCGCAGCACGCCCGGCACGACCATGTTGAAGTTCCACCAGTCGCCACGGCGCACGATGCGCATGCCGCGATGCTCCGCCTCCGGCGTGCCGTTCACGAATCCGCTCGCGAGCCACGTGACGCGCCAGCCCTGCCGCACCGCCTCGAGGAGGATCTCCTCGAGGTGCAGCTCGGCCCCGCCCGCCTCCGGGTGTCCGGGGTCGCGGAAGTTGACCGCGAGCAGGTGACGCGGAGCGCTCATGGGCGGCGGGCCACCGTTCCGATGACGTGGCTCGTCCAGAGCGCCCAGCGCCGGCCGCGCCACGAGGCGCGCAGCGCGTCCCAGCCGTTCGACCAGAACGCCGGACCCTTCGGATGCAGCGGCAGCTTGATCCCGAGACCGCGCTTGAGCACCTCGCGCGTGACGCGGTACCACAACCCCGGCACCATCCAGTCGCCGTAGGTGCGCACGACCTCGAGGCCGGTGGACGCGCACAGCCGCTCGAGCTGCGCCGGCGTGAACTGCGTCTCCCAGCCCGCGAACCACCGGTTGAGCAGGATGAGCACGTTCTTCATGAGCGTGTACAGGTGGAACGTCTGCGGCACGTCCACGATCATGCGTCCGCCGCGCGCGGTGACGCGCGCGTTCTCGTTCAGCAGCGGCATCGGATCGCGGAAATGCTCGAGCAGCCCCTGATGGAACGAGACGTCGATGGACTGGTCGCGGAACGGCATGCGCGTCGCGTCCGCCTGCACGAGCATGACCGGCACGCCCTGCGCCTCGGCCTGCTTCTTCACGAGCGCGAGCGAGGCCGGCGAGTAGTCGAGCACGACCCCCTTCGCGCCCATGCGCGCGAGTTCGATCAGGTCGCGGCCGGATCCGGCGCCGATCTCCATGACGACCTTGCCCTGTACGGGACCGTCGGCGAGCGCCTCGCGCACGAGCCGTCCGCCCGTCGAGTAGGTGTCCTCGATGTCGGTCGCATGGCCCTTCCAGTACGACTCCCAGTGATCGAGCGTGGATGCGCGCGCCATGTCCGTCCTCCGGTGTCCTATTCGCCCCACTGCAGCCGGTTCGCGAGGAACGGCGGCAGTCCGGCGTCACGAATGCGCTTCATCGCGGCGGCGACGTCGTA
>JBGANH010000244.1:0-7203 GCA_044222365.1 Candidatus Eiseniibacteriota bacterium | reverse complement strand
TGCGCAGGGACTGGCGCGAGGTGCTCGAGCGCGGGGGAGACGCGCTGTTCTGCGAGCTGGGCACGAACGCCGACTCGCAGGACTACGCCCGGCGCATCACGGGCTTCCGTCAGGCGTACCGGGTGTTCGCGCCGCGCGAAGACCGTTGACGTCTCTGGTAATCTCCGCGCCGTGAACGCGAACCCGAAGCCCGCGCCGATGCCCGATCCGCTCGAGCCGCTGCGCTCGCCCGGCTGGCTGGCCGAGGCGCGACGCAAGGCGATCCATCTCGGGATGGTGATCATCCCGCTCGAACTGCTGTTCGAAGTGCTGCCGTGGCCGCGCGGCAAGCACCAGTTCGCGCTGCTGTTCGTGCTGCTGACCGCGGGCGCGATCGTGCTCGACCTGTTCCGCATCCACGAGCACCGCACGAAGGCGTTCTTCCGCGACTTCTTCGGCGAGATGATCCGCGAGCACGAGCAGCTCAGCCTGCTCGGCAGCACGTACCTGCTGCTCGCGGCGCTGCTCGCGGTCGAGATCTTCCCGCAGCCGATCGCGGCGGCCGCGCTCGGCTTCACGGTGCTCGGGGACGCGTTCGGTGCGCTCGTCGGGCGCGCCTACGGCCGGCACAAGTTCTTCCGCAAGTCGCTCGAGGGCGCGATGGGTTGCCTGCTCGCCTGCCTCGTGTGGACGAGCGTCGTGGGCGTGACGGGACAGGTCCCGTGGAATGTGCTGCTCGTGGGGGCGCTCGTCGCGACGCTGGTCGAGATGCTGCCGGTGCCGCTCGACGACAACCTCGGCATCACGCTGGCGGCCGGCTACGCCATGAAGCTGCTCGTCCAGGGAGCCTGACGCCCGAGGCCGCGGCACCGGCTCACGCCGGTCCGCGCGAGCGGCCCGAAGCCGATGCTTCCGGCAGTTGCGCTCGCCCCGCGGCGGCAGCCGCCACCACACCCTGGGCCGAAGTGGACGGCCGCGAGGGCGCCCTCGGGCGCTCCGGGGGGGCCACCCCTTCGGAAAACTCCCCGGCTTCCGATACTTCCGGCGACCCCTGCAGGCCGGCCCGCGCACAGCTCATCCCCCGAATCGGTGTGTTCATGGCAGGTTCGCTCGACTATCTCGTCTTCTGCGCGTTCGCGCTCGCGTTGTTCGCGGGCGTGCACTTCGCCGTGACCCGCAGTGGCACCCCGCGCGGTGCCACGCTGATCGGCGCGGCCCTGCTGCTGCCCATGCTGCTGGGCGGGTGGGTCGTGACCGAGCGCGCAGGGGAGAACGCCCGCCAGAACATCGTGCGCATGCTCACGGGCTACGCGCCGACGTACGCGGCCGATCTCCAGGCGCTCGGGCACGAGCGCATCGCGGCGCACACGCGTCCGGACGATCCCGATTACCTGCAGATGATCGAAAGCGAGAAGCGCTGGCTCGCGGCGAACCCCTCGGTCAACGACATCTACACGTTCCGCATGGACCCCGACAGCACCGTGCGGCTCATCGTGGATTCCGAGACGGACTACGACCGCAACGGCCGTTACGACGCCGACAACGAGCAGCGCACCGCGATCGGTGAGGCGTACGACGACCACAGTCCCGAACTGCTGCGCGCCTTCGCCGGCGAGATCGCCTTCCAGGACCGTCCCTACACCGACAGGTGGGGGACCTGGGTGAGCGCGTACGCCCCGCTCTGGACCTCGGGCGGCCGCGTGGACGGGGTGCTCGGCGTGGACTTCGACGCACGCGAATGGCAGGTGGCCATCCAGCGCGCCCGCGCGAGCGTCATGGGCTACCTCTTCGTCTTCGTGCTGTTCATCAGCGGCGGCGTGTACCTGTTCTCGCTGATGCACCGCAACCAGGAGCTGGCGATCGCCGCGAGCAAGGCGAAGAGCGAGTTCCTCGCCACGATGAGCCACGAGATCCGCACGCCCATGAACGGCGTGAGCGGCATGGCCGCGCTGCTGCTCGACACGGAGCTCGCGCCGGAGCAGCAGGAGTTCGCGCAGACGATCAAGAGCTCGGCCGATTCGCTGCTCGCGATCATCAACGACATCCTCGACTTCTCGAAGATCGAAGCGGGCAAGATGACGCTCGAGCCTCTCGCGTTCGACTTCCGGCGCGCGTGCGCCGAAGTGATCGACCTGCTTTCCGGCCGCGCGAGGGAGAAGGGGATCGAGCTCTCGCTCGACTACGATCCCGCGGCGCCGCAGCGCATCGTCGGCGATCCGGTGCGGCTGCGGCAGATCATCCTCAACCTCGCCGGCAACGCGGTGAAGTTCACCGCGAAGGGGCACGTGCGCGTGCACGTGACGTGCGAGGGCGGCGCGGGCGGCACGACGTGGCTGCGTGTCGCGATCGAGGACACCGGCATCGGCATCCCGCCCGAAGCGCAGGCGACGATCTTCGAGAAGTTCACGCAGGCCGACGGTTCGACCACGCGCAAGTTCGGCGGCACGGGGCTCGGGCTGTCCATCAGCCGCCAGTTGATCGGGCTGATGGGCGGTGAGCTGCGGCTCACGAGCGAGCCCGGCAAGGGTTCGACGTTCTTCTTCACGCTCGGGCTGCCGGTGGCCGAGGCGGATCCGGGGCAGGCGGAGCAGGCGGCCGCTCCTCCGGCGCTCGCGAAGCAGGCGCTCGGCCGGCACGTCCTGCTCGTCGAGGACAACGAGGTGAACCAGCGGGTCGCGAAGCACCTGCTCGCGCGGCTCGGTTGCACGCTCGAGGTCGCCGGCAACGGTCTCGTCGCGCTCGAGAAGCTCGCGAGCGGGCAGCGGTACGATGTCGTGCTGATGGACTGCCAGATGCCCGAGATGGACGGATTCGACGCGACGCGGGAGTACCGGGCTCGCGAACGGGCCGCGGGGCTCGCCCGCATGCCCGTGATCGCGATGACGGCGAACGCCATGCAGGGGGACCGTGAGCGCTGCCTCGACGCCGGCATGGACGACTACCTCACGAAGCCCGTCCAACCGGCGGAACTCACGCGCGTGCTGACGCAGTGGGGTGGTGCGGACGCCGCCCGCGCCGCCTGAGCGGGCAACTCCGCGCGCAAGGGCATCGGCGAGCCGGCCGATACCATCGGCGTCATGAACCGCCCGATCCCACACCCCGAAACGCCCCGCGAGGCCGCGCTCCGTCTCGTCGCGCAGCACCAGTTCGCCGACGCCGTGCTCTGGCTCGAGCGGGCACTGGCGCGCACCGAGGCGCCGGACGAGCGGCAGGAGATCGCGGGCGCGTTGGCCGACGTGGCGGCGGCCGCGCGCGCCGGCGGCGACCTCGCGCAGGCGCAGCGCGCGCTGGAACTGGCGACTTCCTGCCAGGACTGGGCCGACCTGCACTGCCGGCTCGGCGCGGTTCTCGCGGAGCGAGGACGGCGTTCCGAAGCGCGTCAGGCGTTCGATCGTGCGCTCTCGCTCAATCCGCGCTACCGCGCGGCGGCGGTGGAGCGCGCGCTGCTCGACGCACGCGACGGCCGCATCGCCGAGGCGATGCAGACGCTGCGGGCGATGGCCGCGGACCAACTGGCGGGGGAGCCGGGCGCCTTCGAACAGGGGCTGAAGCGTCTCGGCGAGGCGGACTTCGAGGACGCCGCGCCGCTGCTGCATCGCGGGCTCGAGCCGACCGACGCGTGGATCGAGGAGCAGCTGCACGCCTACCAGTCGCTCGTCTACGAGGGCGACATGGCCGGGGCGCTCCAACACGTCCGTGCGGCGGCGCTCGAACGGCCCGGGTACCCGGACCTGCACCTGCTGCTCGGAGCGCACGAACTGCAGATGGGCGCCACGGACGATGCGCTCGAATCGCTGTCGCGGGCGCTCGAGCTGAATCCCGACTATCACGCGGCGCGGGTGGAGTTCGCCCGGGCGCTGGAGGCCGTGGGGGACACCCCGCAGGCGCTCGCCCAGCTCGACATGGTGCTCGCGGGCCAGCCCGGCCACGCCGAGGCACGGCAGCTCCACGAGCGGCTGACGGCCCGCCGCCGGGGGGGCCGAACGGCTACCGCCCCGGGCGCACATCGCTCTTGACCCGCGGCTTCGGCCGGGAGCAAGGTACCCACGGGTCCGGGCTCACTCCGGCTTTCACGCGGTACAGGAGGGGACCACACATGGCGCGTGGCACCGTCAAGTGGTTCAACGATTCGAAGGGCTACGGTTTCATCACGGCCGAAGGCTCCGAGGAGTCCGAAGTCTACGTTCATTTCTCCGCCATCGAAGCCCAGGGTTTCCGAACCCTGCATCCGGGCGAGACGGTGGAGTTCGAGATCAAGAACAGTATGCGAGGGAACGAAGCCGCCCACGTCTGCAAGGTTTGAGGCGACCCCCGCCCGTCGACCCCCACGGCCCGGTGCCCACCGCACCGGGCCGCGCGTTTGCCCCGAAACCGGCCCGTTTTGCCCTTTCCTGCCCTCTGCCCCTATTCTGCCGCCATGTTCGAATCCCTCCTGAAGTCCATCTTCGGTTCCAAGCACGACCGCGAACTCAAGCGGGTGCAGCCCATCGTCGAAGAAATCAACCGCCTTTACGGGGAGTACGAGGCCCTGTCGGACGAGCAGCTCCAGGCCAAGACGGCCGAGTTCCGGGAGCGCCTCGCGTCCGAGAAGGACACCCTCGACGACCTCCTGCCCGAGGCATTCGCCGCGGTGAAGCAGGCCTGTAAGCGCCTGTGCGGCAAGAGCTGGGACGTCTGCGGCATCCCCATCACCTGGGAGATCGTGCCGTACGACGTGCAGCTCATCGGCGGCATCATGCTCCACGAGGGCAAGATCGCCGAGATGGCCACCGGCGAAGGCAAGACGCTGGTCGCCACGCTTCCTCTTTATTTGAATGCGCTCACCGGGCGGGGTGTCCACCTCGTCACGGTGAACGACTACCTCGCCCGGCGTGACAGCCAGTGGATGGGAGAGGTCTTCAAGTTCCTCGGCCTGACCGTGGGCTGCATCCAGAACCAGATGGACCCCGCGACCCGCCGGGCCCAGTACGGCTGCGACATCACGTACGGCACGAACAACGAGTTCGGCTTCGACTACCTGCGCGACAACATGGCCGTGCGCCCCGAGTACCGGGTGCAGCGCGAGTTCGCGTACGCGATCGTGGACGAAGTGGACTCCGTGCTCGTGGACGAAGCGCGTACCCCGCTCATCATCTCCGGCCCCGTGGACGCGGGCGACCAGGGCTTCGACGAGCTGAAGCCGCTCGTCGAGCGCGTCGTGCGTGCCCAGCAGAACTGGGTCGCGAGCGCGATGGCCGAAGCGGAGCGCCTCCTGCAGGACAAGTCGCAGGAGTGGGAGGCGAGCGTGCAGCTGCTGCGCATCCAGCGCGCGGCGCCGAAGCACAAGAAGTTCATCAAGCTGCTCTCGGACCAGCCCGGCCTGAAGAAGATGATCACGAGGGCGGAACTCGAGTACCTGCGCGACAAGCGCATGCACGAGCTCGACGACGACCTGTTGTACACGATCGACGAGAAGACGCGGAACGTGGACCTGCTCGAGAAGGGGCGCACCATCATGTCGCCCTCCGACCCGGACCAGTTCGTCGTGCCCGATCTCGCCGCCGCGCTCTCCGAGCTCGAAGGCCGTGAGGACCTCACGCCCGAGGAGCGCGTCGTGCAGCGCGACCGGATCTACAAGGAGTTCGGCGCGAAGAACGACCGCATCCACAGCATCCAGGCGCTGCTCAAGGCGTACTCGCTGTACGAGCGCGACGTGGACTACGTCGTGCAGGACGGCAAGGTGATGATCGTGGACGAGCACACCGGGCGCCTCATGCCCGGCCGGCGCTGGGCCGACGGCATCCATCAGGCGGTCGAGGCGAAGGAAGGTGTCACGGTCGAGGGCGAGACTCAGACGCTCGCGACGATCACGCTGCAGAACTTCTTCCGCATGTACGGCAAGCTCGCCGGCATGACGGGCACGGCCGAGACCGAAGCGGCGGAGTTCTGGGAGATCTACAAGCTCGACGTCGCCATCATCCCGACGAACAAGCCCGTCACGCGCAAGGACGAGAACGACGTCGTGTTCCGCACCAAGCGCGAGAAGTTCAAGGCGGTCATCGACGAGATCGAAGGCTGCCAGCAGCGCGGCCAGCCCGTGCTCGTCGGCACGATCTCCGTCGAAGTGAGCGAACTGCTGAGCCGCATGCTCAAGATCCGCGGCATCAAGCACAACGTGCTCAACGCCAAGTTCCACCAGCAGGAAGCCGAGATCGTCTCGCAGGCGGGCCAGAAGGGCGCGGTCACGATCGCGACCAACATGGCCGGCCGCGGTACGGACATCAAGCTCGGCGCCGGCGTGGCGGACCTGGGCGGCCTGCACATCCTCGGCACCGAGCGTCACGAGTCGCGCCGCATCGACCGCCAGCTGCGCGGCCGTGCCGGCCGCCAGGGCGATCCGGGCTCCTCGCGCTTCTACCTGTCGCTCGAGGACGACCTCATGCGGCTCTTCGGCTCCGAGCGCATCTCGGCGCTCATGGAGCGCATGGGTGTGCAGGAAGGCGAAGTCATCGAGCACGGCATGGTGACGTCCGCCATCTCGCGCGCGCAGAAGCGGGTCGAGGCGCACAACTTCGACATCCGCAAGCACCTGCTCGAGTACGACAACGTGATGAACAAGCAGCGCGAGGAGGTCTATCGCCAGCGCAACGCCGCGCTCATGTCGAACGACATCAGCGAGCGCGTGCTCGAGGACATCCGCGAGGTCGTGGCCGAGCGCGTCGAGCGCTACACGCCCGAGAAGCTGCACCGCGACGAGTGGAACCTGCGCGGACTCGCCGACGAGATGGGCTACCTGCTCATGACGCCGGTCACGCCCGAGGAACTCGCCGACGAGCGCATGGACGGCGTGCAGGAGAAGGCGCTCGCCGTGGCCGAGCGTGCCTATCGCGGGCGCGAGGCCGAGTTCTCGCCGGAGCTGTGCCGTGACCTCGAGCGCCACCTGTACCTCTTCACGGTGGACGAGCGCTGGCGCGAGCACCTGCACGAGCTCGACCACCTCAAGGGCGGCATCGGCCTGCGGGCGTACGGCCAGAAGGACCCGCTCATCGAGTACAAGAAGGAGGCGTTCGGGCTGTTCGAGACGATGATGGCCGAGGTGCGCGAGGAGTTCGTGCAGCGGTTCTTCCGCGTGCAGCTCCAGCCGGCCGCGGCGCAGCAGGTCATCGAGCAGGCGCCCGAGGCGCCGACGCAGACGATCGAGAGCCATGCGGAAGCCGACACGTTCGCCTCTGCGGCCGCCGTCCA
>JBGANH010000243.1:0-7339 GCA_044222365.1 Candidatus Eiseniibacteriota bacterium | reverse complement strand
GAGACAACGAGTTAGTTTTCCACGCGCCCTCTTGACGGTCGATCGACGGGACATTCAAGGCAGCCGAACGCCCCGTTTGGAAGGCTCAGCTCCACCGCATTGCGTTCGAACTTGCCCCTTCGCCCCCTCACTCCTAGGCTGCCGGCCTGAAAGGAGCCCTCCTCGAGCTCATGGCCAATCCCGCAATGCGTGCAGCACGGCAGTTCCCATGGAAGTTCTTCCTTGGCGTGGTTTTGGTCGTCGTGTTCGGGTCTGCGGGCGCGGTTTTCGGCCTCGCGCAGTGGCTTCGACGCGATCTCCCCACTCCCGCTCAAGTCGCATCGGTGCAGGCCCCGGTGAAAACCCTCGTGTACGACGTCCGGGGCAGGGTGCTTCATGAGTTCTATCGCGAGAATCGCTCCCCGGTGCCGCTCACGCGCATCCCTCGCAATCTCGTGAACGCCACCCTCTCGACCGAGGACCGCAACTTTTACCGGCACTGGGGTGTGGATCTTTGGGGCGTCGGGCGTGCAGCGGCCACCGACGTGCTGCACATGCGACGAACTCAAGGTGGCAGCACGATCACTCAACAGTTGGCGCGCAATCTCTTCCTCACTCACGAGCGCACGTTCACGCGCAAGCTCAAGGAGGTCGCGCTCGCGGTCGAGCTCGAGAGGAACTACACGAAGGACCAGATCCTCGAGCTGTACTTCAACCAGATCTACTTCGGCGAAGGCGCATACGGCGTCGAGGCCGCGGCGAAGACTTACTTCGGCAAGCCACTCCAGGAGCTCAGTCTTCCGGAGTGCGCCCTGCTCGCCGGGATCCCCGCAAATCCCAGCTCCTACTCTCCCCGTCGACGCGCCCAGGCCGCGCTGCTTCGACGCGGGAAGGTGCTGCGCAACATGCTCGTCACCCGAGCGATCACGCAGGTCGAGTTCGACAACGCGATGCACGCCCCGCTCGGCGTGACGGCGGCGCGCTACAGCAACGATCGCGCGCCGTACTTCGTCGAGATGGTCCGGCTGCATCTCGACGAGAAGTACGGTTCGAATGCCGTCTACGAGGGTGGGCTCAGGGTCTACACCACGCTCGACATGGACATGCAGCAGCTCGCCGAGCGGGCGCTCGAGAAGCACTTGGAGTCGCTCGAGAACGACATGAAGCTCAGGAACCGTCGAGGGACGTTCGCTGCGGCCTCGGCGGGCCCGAATGGCCGCACGCCCTACCTCCAGTCGGCCCTCGTGGCCCTCGATGTGCGCACCGGATATGTGCGCGCACTCGTCGGCGGCCGCGACTGGAATCACAGCAACTTCAATCGCGCGACGCAGGCGAAGCGACAGCCCGGATCGGCCTTCAAGCCCTTTGTCTACGCGGCGGCCATGGACAACGGTTTCAAGCCCACCGACATCATCGTGGATGAGCCCGTGTCGTTTCCCGGGGGCAATGGCGAGGCCTACCAACCCCAGAACTACGACCATACCTACCGAGGCCCGGTGACGCTTCGCTACGCCCTGCAGCAGTCCATCAACGTCCCGGCGATCAAGCTGCTGCGGAAGGTCGGTGTTTCGCTCGTCGCGTCCTACGCTCGGCGGATGGGCATCAAGAGCCCTCTTGGACAAAATCTCTCGCTGGCACTGGGAAGCAGCGAGGTGACCCTGCTCGAGCTGACCTCGGCCTACGCCGTGTTCGCGAACCGCGGCATACGCAATGAGCCTGGATTCATCCTGAAGGTCGAGGACCGCAACGGCGTGGTGCTCGAACGCGCGACACCGCGTCCGTTCGAAGTGCTCTCGGAAGGCACGGCGGCGACGATGAACTCGATGATGCAGAGCGTCATGGACCATGGCACCGGCTATCCGGCCCGAGCGCGTGGCTTCACACTTCCCGCCGCCGGAAAGACGGGCACGATGGACAACTACATGGACGCCTGGTTCGTCGGCTACACCCCCGGGCTCGCCTGCGGCGTGTGGGTGGGCTACGACGAGAAGAAGGTCATCGGCCCGGGAATGACCGGGGCGCGCGCGGCGCTCCCGATCTGGACCGACTTCATGGTCGGGGCCACCCGAGGCCGACAGGTCGAGGACTTCCCCGTGCCCGCGGGCACCGTGGGACGCATCGTGTGCGCGGAGAGTGGCATGCTCGCGACGGACGCATGCCCCAACACGACCACGGAAATGTTCATCGAGGGTTCGGAGCCGACTGAAGCGTGTTCGACACACCCGGGACGCCTGCTCCAGCCCGGGCCCGCAGGCCCCGGAACCACGGCGCCGCCGGCGAACCTCGAGCAGATGGACAAGGGTACGAAGGAAACCATCCGCAACTGACGAGAGAACGTGGCGGCAAGCGGAGACGGGGAGCGCCTCGCGCGCTCCCCGTCTCTCGGTCTTCGGTGCCGGCGCGGTGCTACTCGATGCGTTCCATCAGCGTGGTGCCACGTGGCGAGGCGGCATCGGCGATCGAGAAGCACTCGTTCGCACGCTCCACGATTCCGAGATCCGGCGCGGCGAGATGCAGTTCCGCGAGCGGCTCCCCTTTGCGAACGACGTCGCCCGGCTGGCGCAGGACCACCAGGCCGACGCGCGGATCGATCGCATCCTCCTTCGCCCGCCGTCCACCGCCGATGGAAACGATCAATTCGCCCAGCGCGAAGCAATCACAGCCCGCGACGACGCCGTCGCGTTCCGCCGGAACCATCGAAACCACCGGCGCGGGATGCAGGTTGCCCGGATTCTCCAGCGACTTCGGGTCGCCTCCCTGAGCCTGCACCATGCGGAGGAAGACTTCCCACGCCGTGCCGTCGTCGAGCGCCCTGCGGGCACGGAGGCGTCCGGCCTCGTCGTTCGGCACCGCTCCCGCGAGCCGCAGCATCAGCGCGGAGAGCTCCACCGTCAGTTCCCGCGTGTCGGCCGGCCCGGCGCCGTGCAGCGTTTCGCAGGCCTCACGCACCTCGAGCGCGTTGCCGACGGCGCCCCCCAGCGGCCAGTTCATGTCCGTGATCAGTGCCGCCGCGTTCGCACCGAGGGCCTTCGAAGTCGCGACGAGTCGCTTCGCGAGGCTGCGCGCCTGTTCGGGAGTCTTCATGAACGCACCGCTGCCGCACTTGACGTCGTAGGCGATCGCACGCGCGCCCTCGGCGATTTTCTTGCTCACGATGCTCGAGACGATGAACGGCTCGAATTCGACCGTCGAGGTCACGTCGCGCAGCGCGTAGAAGAGGCCGTCCGCGGGCGCGAGATCGGGGCCCTGCCCCACCATCACGATGCCGAGACGGTCGAGCTGCTCACGCATCTGCTCCGGAGGAAGCGTCGTGCGGAAACCGGGGATCGCCTCGAGCTTGTCGAGCGTGCCACCGGTGTGCCCGAGGCCTCGCGAGATCTTGTCGCCGACACCTCCCGTGGAGTGCTTGTCGGCGCTCGGCCGGCCGAGGCTCGACCAGTCGAACACACGGCCCGAGTGAAGCAGCGCATGCGTGAGTGCATCGGTCTCGGCTCCGTCGAGCCCGTTGAGGAACGCGGCCATCAGCCACGCGCTGACCTGGTAGTCGTGGACTTCCTTGCGAAGGTAGGCGGCGACGAATTCTCGGACGGCTTCCGGGGCATGCGTCTGGCGGTTGCGCTTGGTTCGGATGAACTCCCTGGGATCGATCACCGCTCAATAGCCCTTTCCCTGCACGGCTTCGCCGCGGATGATCTTCACGCCCGCGGAGGCGCCGAGTCGCGTCGCGCCCGCCGCCACCATCTTTTCGGCGTCGTCGCGCGTGCGAACGCCGCCCGATGCCTTGACGCCCATGTCCGGGCCCACGGTTTCGCGCATGAGCTGTACGTCCTCGACCGTCGCGCCGCCGCCGGCGAAGCCGGTGGAGGTCTTCACGTAGTCGGCCCCCGCCGCTTTCGACAGGGAACAACCCATGATCTTCTCGTCGTGCGTGAGGAGCGTGGTTTCGAGGATCACCTTCACCATCGCGCTCTTGCCGGCCGCCTGCACGACGCCGTGAATGTCCTGCTCGACCAGCGCGTAGTCCTTGGACTTCAGCGCACCGATGTTGATCACCATGTCCACTTCTTCCGCGCCCTGCTCGATCGCCCGGCGCGTCTCGTAGGCCTTCACGTCGGGCAGGTGGGCGCCGAGCGGGAACCCGATCACGGTGCACACCTTCACGCCGGAACCCCGGAGCATCTCGCGGCACAGCGCCACCCAGTTCGGATTCACGCACACGGAGGCGAAGCAGAACTGTGCCGCCTCGCGGCACAACTGCTCGACTTCCGCACGCGAGGCGTCGGGCTTGAGCAGCGTGTGGTCGATGAGCGAAGCGAGACCGTCCGACGCCGGGCAGTAGCCCATCGTTGCGACGACTCGCGACGCGCCGGCCTCCGCCAGCGCCCGGGTTTCCTCGGGCCCGCGCGAGCCGGCGACGCCCCAGTTCCGGCAGCGTTCGCACGTCTGCGGGTCGTGCGTCACGACGCCCGGATCGAGCGTCACCGCGCCACCGCGGTGCGAGGGAACGGAAGCCGCGCGAGTACTCGGCACCTGCAGCGCCGCGAGCACCTGCCGCGTGATGGCCTCGACGAGTTGATCACGCTCCGTGCTCATCGCTTGCCTCCCCGCGCGCGCAACCGGAATCCGTTCGAGAGCAGCGCACTCACGCGCTTGCGCACGATCGCGCCGCGGTCGTCGTGGAAATAGACCCACATCTCGGGCGAGAACTCGTGCAGCACCTGCCTGCACGCGCCGCAGGGCGCCGCGCCGTGTCCCTTGCCCGCCGTCACGGCGACGGCGACGAACTCGCGCTCGCCTTCGCTCACGGCCTTGAAGATCGCCGTGCGCTCGGCACAACAGGCGAGTCCGAAAGACGAGTTCTCGACGTTGCAGCCGAGCACGACTCGCCCGGACTTCGTGAGCAGCGCCGCGCCGACGGCGAACTTCGAGTACGGCGAATACGACGCCTTGCGGGCCTCTTCGGCCAACGTCATCAGGTCCTTCGGCTTCATGCCCTCACCTCTCCGAGGAAACTGCGCCCGTGACGCGGCGCCGGGATCGAAAACACTTCCGCGATGGTCGCGCCGAGATCGGCGAACGTCTCGCGCGTGCCGAGATCGTGCCCGTCGCGCACGCGCGGCCCGGCGACGAGCAGCGGCGTGTATTCGCGCGAGTGATCGGTGCTCGGCGTGGTCGGGTCGTTGCCGTGGTCGGCGGTGACCCAGATCATCTCGTCATCTCGCAGCATCGGCAGCAGCCGCGCGAGTTGCTCGTCCCACGCTTCGAGCGCTCGTGCGAAGCCGGCGGGGTCGTTGCGGTGGCCGTACTGCGTGTCGAAGTCGACGAGGTTCGCGAACACGAGCCCTTCGCCGGGTTTCGACGCCAGGTCGAGCAGCACGCCGGCGCCCTCGTCGTTCGTCTTCGTGTGGATCGCGTCGGTGACACCGCTGCCGGCGAAGAGGTCGTCGACCTTGCCGACGGTCACCGTGCGGTGGCCGGCCGCCTTCAAGCGGTCGAGCACGGTGGGCTCGAACGGTACCAGCGAGAAATCTCGACGATTGCTCGTCCGCTTGTAGTCGCCCGGCACGCCCGCGAAAGGGCGCGCGATCACGCGCCCGACCGCGTGCTCGCCGGAGAGCATCTCGCGCGCGGTACGGCAGGCGGCGTAGAGCTCCTCGAGCGGAACGGTGCCCTCGTGCGCGGCGACCTGGAACACCGAATCCGCCGACGTGTAGACGATGTAGCGGCCGGTCTCCTGATGCTGCTCGCCGAGGCGGTGGATGATCTCCGTGCCCGAGGCGGTGCAGTTGCCGAGCCAACCGCGTCCGACGCGCTCGCACCACGAGTCGAGCAGCGGCAGCGGGAAACCGTTCGGATAGGTCGGGAACGCCTTGTCGAGCACGATGCCCATCATCTCCCAGTGCCCCGTCGTGCTGTCCTTGCCCGCGGAACGCTCGGTGAGCCGGCCGCGCGCGCCACGCGGCGACTTCGTCGGTCGCACACCCGGAAGTGCCACCAGCGTGCCCAGGCCGAGCGATTCCATCGTGGGCAGCTTCAGCCCGCCCGCGAACTCGGCCACGTGACGCAGCGTGTGGCTGCCCCGATCGCCGTACTGCGCGGCGTCGGGCATCTCTCCGATCCCCACGCCGTCCAGCACCACCAGAAAGACCCTCACGTCCTCACTCCGACTGTGGCCGACGCATCGCGCCGGCGCAGGTAATCGTCGGCGGCCGCGGTCCACTCGGGACGCTCACCCACCAACGTCGTCATGCGAACGGCGCGTCCCGCGCGCCGGTAGAGACGGGTCACACGCTTGCCGATCGTGCACATGACCTCATACGGGAGCGTCTCGCTCCATGCCGCGACGTCCTCGACCGTGATGCGCGCGCCGCCCTGCTCGCCGAACAGCACCACTTCCGAGCCGACCGCGGCCACGGGGACGTCGGTGACGTCCACCATGGTCAGGTCCATGGTCACGCGCCCCAGGATGGGCACGCGCCGACCGCCGACGAGCATCTCGCCGCGGTTCGAGAGCAGCCACGAATAGCCGTGGCCGTACCCGACCGGCACGATCGCCATGCGCGTCGGACGTTTCGTCACGTACGTACGCGAGTAGCTCACGCTCGTGCCCATCGGCAGGTCGCGCACCTGGACGATGCGGCTTCGGAGCGACATCACCGGCGCGATCCCGGGCCGGACGCGGTCGTTCGGCGGGTGGACGCCGTAGGCGATGAGGCCGAGCCGCACGCAGTCGAGCCGCGCGCCGTCGAGGTTGACGGTTCCCGCGCTGTTCGCCGCGTGAACGAGCGGTGCCCGGATCCCGCGCGCCGCCAGGCGCGCGATCACGGCACGGAAATGGTCCGCCTGGTGCTGCGCGAGCCTCACGTCGTCCGCGTCCGCATCCGGAAAGTGCGTGTAGAGGCTCGCGAGCCGCAGGCGCGGTAGCGCGCAAACGGACGAGAGGAACGCCTCGGCCTCCTCCTCGCGGACGCCGATGCGGCCCATGCCCGTGTCGATCTCGACGTGAAATCGCGCCGGCCGCCCCGCCCGCATCGCCGCCTCGGACAGCTGGCGCGCGAAGTCGAGATCACCGATCGTCGTGTCGATGTCGTGCGCGAGCGCCTCGTCGATCTCGGAGGGCAGCAACGGCGACAGCGCCACGATCGGCAACCGGCAACCCGAAATCCGGAGCTGCAACCCCTCGTGCAGCGTCGCCACGCCGAGGTACGAAACACCCTCGGCTTCGGCGGCGTGCGACATCTCGACCGCCCCGTGCCCGTAGGCGTCCGCCTTGGCCACCAGCAGGACGCGCGTCCGGTCCCCGACGAGCGACTGCAACGCTCGCAGGTTGGCCGCGAATCGGTCGAGGTCGACCTCGACC
>JBGANH010000242.1:0-7472 GCA_044222365.1 Candidatus Eiseniibacteriota bacterium | reverse complement strand
GGCCGCGGTGCACGCGGCGCCTTCGCGGCGCTCCGACGAGTTCAGCAGGTCGGCGGTGTCACCCTTCATCTCGACGAGGTAGTCGTCCCAGAGCGGCATGCGCCACAGCCGTTCGCCCACGCTTTCACCGGCCTGCGTGAGTTCGGCGGCGAACGCGTCGTCGCGCGTGAACAGTCCCGCGCACGCGCGGCCGAGCGCGACCGAGATCGCGCCCGTGAGCGTCGCGAGGTTCACGACGGCGTCGGGCTTGAAGCGCTTCGCGTAGCCGAGCGCGTCGGCGAGCAGCAGCCGGCCCTCGGCGTCCGTGTTCGTCACCTCGATCGTCGTGCCGTCGAGCGCGCGGATCACGTCGCCGGGCTTGAGCGCGCGGCTGTTCACCATGTTCTCCGCGCTCGGGATCAGCCCGACGAGCTTGAACGGCAGGTCGAGCGTGGGCAGTGACGCGAACAGTCCCAGCACCGCCGCGGCGCCGGACATGTCGTACTTCATCTTGCTCATGCCTTCGCGGGGTTTCAGCGAATAGCCGCCCGTGTCGAACGTGACGCCCTTGCCGATCACCACGACGGTCGGCACCTTGCCCCGGCGCGGCTTGCTGGTGGGCGCGGCCTCGAGCACGACGAAGCGCGGCGGGTGCGCGCTGCCGCGCCCGACCGCGAGCACACAGCCCATGCCGAGCCGTTCCATGGCGGGCACGTCGAGCACCTGCGCCGACGCGCCGACCGTGCGCGCGATCTCGACCGCGCGTTCGGCGAGCTGTTCGGGCACGAGATCCTGCCCGGGCGTGTTCGCGAGGTCGCGCGCGAGGCACGTCGCCTCGCCGCGAAGTTCGCCGGCCGCGACGGCGTTCGCGAGCCGCGGCGTCGCGGCGCCGGGCGACAGCAGTTCGATGCGTTCGAGCGGCGGCTTCGCGTCGGTCTTGTACGCGGTGTGACGGTAGTGCCCGAGCACCGCGCCCTCCGCGGCGGCGGACGCCGTCGCGGGATCGAGCGTCGCGCCGGTGTGCAGCGCCAGGGCGAGCGTCTCGGCACCCAGCTCGCGCGCACGGCGCGCGGCGGTCGCGGCGGCGGCCAACACGCGCTGCGGTGTGAGCGACTTCTGCGGCCCCAGCCCCACGAGCAGGACGCGCTTCGCCTTCACGCCCTGGGGATAGATCAGCGCCGTTTCGAGGTGCTTGCCCTTGAAGTCGCCGGTCGCGAGCACGGCCGACACCGCGCCGCGCGTGGCGCGGTCGAGCGACTGCGCCGCGCCCGACAGCTTGCCCGAGCCCTCGGCGACACCCACCGCCAGCACGCCCGTGGCGCGCGCGGCCGGGTTCGACTTGCGAAGGAACACGTCCATGAAGTTCTCCGGTCGAAAGAAGTGAGGCGCGACAGGTGCGCGCCGGATGTGCCGACGCGCACCACGCCCCGATGCTTCAGCGCACCACGCAGAGCTTGCGCGTGAGCGCACGGCCGAATCCCGCGCGCAGCAGGTACACGCCAGGCGCGACGCGCACGCCGGCGTCGCGCAGGTCCACGCGAGACGTCCGCACCGGCCGGCGCGGGACCGTTTCCACAGCGCGCGCACGCGACGACCCTGCAGGTCGTACACGCCCGCGGTCAGCAGGGCCGCGGCGCCGAGCCGCAGTTCGACCGTCGCGGTGTGCCGCGCGGGATTCGGCGCCACCCTCGCGAGCGCGAGCGGCTCGGGACGCGGACCCGCGCCATCCACGTCGAGCGGCTCGAACGCGTCGTGCAGGCCGTTGCCGCCGGTCACCGCGCCGTCCCAGTCGCCCACGAAGCGCCACCAGTTCGTGATCGCGTCGGCGCCGTCGTGCAGCCCGTTCGCGAAGCCGGGCATGCTCATCATCCAGTACGCGTACCACTGCGTCTCGACGCGCTGCGGAAACTCGCTCACGCCGTCCGGCCACGGGAACGAGAGGGCGCCCCACGTGTGCACGTTCACGAGCGCGGTGGCGCCGGACCGATCCGGCGTCCAGTCGGCGATGTCGCTCTCGACGAGCGTGGCGTTCTCGTAGTCGTAGTCGTCGAGCGTGTTGGGCGGGCTGTGCGTGTCGCCGCACCGGCCGGTGATCTTCGCGCCGTTCTCGTCCTGGCCGCGCCAGCGCTTCCAGAACAGGTCGGTGTTCCCGTCCTGCAGCCAGTTCACGTGCGCGAACTGCGATTCGATCTGGTGACCGTGGTCGTGGACCGCCTCGGCCTGCGTGCGGCGGAAGTTGTAGCCGTAGACCACGTAGGTGCGGTCGTAGACGGGCAGGTCCGTGCCGTCGCGGTTGCTGTTCGAGATGTCGCCCGTGATCGGGCTCGACATGTTCGACTCCCAGCCGCCGCGGAAATCGTCGTACGAATGCAGGGCCGGATCGAAGCTCGGCCACGTGCCGAGCCCACCGGTCCACACCCAGACCTCCTTCACGCCCAGGTCCTCGACGTAGTGCCGCACGTTCAGCCGGTCGAAGATCTCGAACCAGTCGGGCTCGTGGACGGCGTGGCCGCCGTCGTCACCGATGGCCTTCCCGGGCGGGGTCTGCTCGTACACGGTGACCTGGTCCACGACGTGGTAGCCCAGCGACGCGCGCGCATTCGGGTTCGAGTACGCGCGGAACCGGCTGCCCTGCTCGAGCACGAACTTCGTGCGGCGGTTGTGGGCGAGCACGTTCGCGTCGAGTTGTTCGAGCGTGAGCGGGCCGAGTTCCCAGAAGTCGGGCGAGATGCTCGTGTCGAGGTTCACGCCGTCCGCGGTCGCGAAGTACCGGATCACGAGCACCGGCACGTCCCAGACGGCGTGCTCGACCGGCGTCACGAGGTCGGCGGGAAGCGTCTCGTGCGTGGGCGCGAGCACCGGAGCGCGGACCGCCACGCGCACCGGAGCGCTCGCGCCGTTCAGCGAGGCCGTCGCGATCGCCGTGCCGCCCCCGGCCGCGCGCGGCGCGCCGCTCGCGAGCGACACGACCCCGGCGTCGCTCGTGCTCCAGCTCACGGCGGAGGCGGGCACCGCGACCGTGCCGACCTGCGTCTCCGCGGCGAACGCCACTTTCAGGGGCCAGCCCGTCCACAGGCTCGCCGTGTCCGGGACCGCGTACAGCTGCGCGATCGCGAGGCCGCCCACGTAAGCCGACTGGATCTCGGCGGCGCTGCGCGCGACGTCGCTGATGCGCAGTTCGTCCACGAGTCCGTCGATGGCGATGCGGCGGCCCTCATTGCCGAGCAGGAACTCGAGCTCGCCCAGGTACGGCGGCGCGATCGCGGGCACCGCCTGCGCCACGCACACACCGTCCACCCACGCCTCGATCCGCGCGGCGCTCCACGTGAACGCACAGTGATGCCAGGCGTCCGCACTCCACCCCGAGACGTCCTGGCCGGCACCCAGTTCGGGCGTGCCATTCGGCGACCAGCGGTTGAGGATGATGCGCCAGTAGTTGCCGCCGTCCTTGAGCACCATCATGCCGCCCCACATGCCGCTCGCGAGCAGCACGTGCTCGAGGCCGTCGTCGCCGCGCCAACCGGGCTTGAGCCAGAACTCGATCGTGCCTTCCGGCCCGTTCAGGTGTCCCTGCCGCCACCAGCGCAGGTCGGTGGCCGACGTGAGCCGCCCCGCCTGCGAGAAGATGCCGGCTTCGTACGTGACGCCCTCCGAGGCGAGCGGTTGACGGCCGCTCGCGCCGTTCACGTCGCCGTCGAAGCGCAGCAGGAGCAGCGTGCGCGAATCGTTCGCGAGTGCGGCGCCGCCCGCGTCGGCCGCGATCGCTGCGGCCGAGCGAACGAGATCGGAGATGCGCAGGTCGTCGAGCCAGCCGTTCAGCGGATCGTTCACGCCCTGCGCACCGATCTGCACGAACTCGGCGGTCAGCGCCGGCGGCGCCACCGCGAGCGCCGAGGTGTTCCGCAGCACGCCATCGGTGTACACGCGGAGTTCGGTCGCGCTCCAGGTGAACGCCACGTGACGCCACACTCCGGCGCTCCACGACGACACGTTCCAGCCCACTCCGAGTTCGCTCGTGCCGCCGGGGCCGTAGCGATTGGCGATGAGCCGCAGGTAGCCGCCGCCGTCCTTCACGACGAGCATGCCGCCCGCCTGCCCACATTCGATCACGGTGTGGCTCAATCCGTCGCCGCCGTTCCAGTTGGGCTTGAGCCAGAACTCGATCGTGCCCTGCGTGCCGTCGAGATTTCCGGCACGCGAGTGGCGCAGGTCGCAGCCGGCCGGCAGCCATGCCGCGCTCCCGACCCTGCCCGTGACGTACGTCACGCCTCCGGAGGCCACCGCCTGCTCGGAGTGCGCGCCGAGCGCGTCGCCGTCGAAGTGCATGAGCAGTGTGGTGTGGGCGTCGGGCGTGAAGGGCGCCGCGGAAACCGAGGACGATGCGGCATGAAGCAGGACCAGGATCGCGGGGAGGAGGATGGACCGTCCGCGCGAGAGGAGCGTCGAGCACGGATGCACGATGCGCATGAAGCCTCCCGAGAGGCTTCGGCTGCGGACCCGCGCGAAACGCGCGACGCTCGCGCGCCCCGGACAGGGCCGCGAACCGAAGGGTCGAATGGAGGGTCGAGGCTAGGCCCCCCGACATTGCGCACGCCATCGCAGGAGCATCTCGAAGGGAAACCGGGGCGACCGGGCGGCATCCGAAGGCCGTCGTCCAGCCGGGTCCGGCGGCTTGCACAGCGCGCCCCGCCCCGGCATTCTGCGCCCCGTCGTCTCCCCCCACGGCGTTGGCCGACGCTCCCCTCAGTCACTGGCCCCGGCTCGGCAGGGATGCCGCGCTCCCAAGGAGGAACTCCATGTTGCTTCGCCGCTCTGCTCTTCTTTCTTCCGTCGTCCTCATGCTCGCCGTCGCCGCGTTCGTCGCGGGTTGCGGCAAGAAGGCGGACGAGTCCGCCGCCGGTGGCGCCATGAGCGACAGCCTGCTCGCCGCGGCCCCGACCGACACGGCCGTGGGCGGTCTGGCTCCGCAGGAAGGCTTCCAGTCGGGCGACAGCGCCGTCGCCGAGACGCCGACCCCGGCGCCGGCGAAGCCCGCCGCGAGCAAGCCGGCGCCGAAGCCCGCGCCCAAGCCCGCCGCTCCGACGGCCACGGTGCCCGCGGGCACGGGCCTCAAGGTGAAGATGGAGACGCCGCTCAACACCGAGACCGCGAAGGCTGGTCAGAGCTGGGCGGGCACGATCAGCGAAGCCGTCACGGTCGGCACGTACGCGCCGTTCCCGGCGGGCAGCGTCGTGCACGGCGTCGTCGAAGCGGTCGAGCCGGCCGAGAAGGGTTCGCGCGCGTTCTTCGTGCTGCGCGTGACCTCGATCGAAGCGAACGGCAAGTCGCACGCCATCGGCGCGACGGCGGACAGCCTCATCGCCGGCTCGACGCGCAAGCGCAACGTCGGCGCGGTCGCCGGTGGCGCCGCGGCGGGCGCGCTGCTCGGCAAGGCGATCGGCGGCTCGAACAAGGGCGCCGTGATCGGCGGCATCATCGGTGGCGCGGCCGCGACGGGCGCCGTGGCGGCCTCGAAGGGCTTCCAGGTGGACGTGCCGGCCGGCAAGGAGCTCGTCTTCAAGGTGGACTCCGACACCAAGCTCAAGCTGTAGCGATCGGCGACTCGCCGAGAGCGGGGTTCGAAGCGGCGCGGCTGGCAGAAAGCCGCGCCGCTTCGCTGTCCCGCGGGGTACCTCCTGCGATCCCGATGTGTCCGGGCCGGTACAGACACCCGCTGGGGAAGCCGACCCGGCGTTGGGGCGCAACGGTTTGGCGGCACGGATCCGTGGCACAGGGACTGCTCTGACAGCACTGCGGAAGTCGCACCAACCCCGCCCTGGGGTCACCTGGCGGCCGCCAAGACTGGCCGCGTACATGGGAGGTTCGCATGAAGAAGCATCTCGCGCTGGCGATGGGCCTGCTGATCCTGGCGGTCGCGATGACCGGCTGCGGCAAGTCCTCGTCGCTCACTTCCTCCAACGGCACCTCCGGCGGTACCGCGGTCGAGCAGGCGAAGGTCAACGCCACGCTCTCGGCCGACCTCGCACTGGTCGAGGACGAAATCTCGCAGGACGAGACCCCGGTGCAGTTCGACGCCGGCATGGGCCTGGGACTCGTTCGTCCCTACCGCTGGTGGCGTCACATCACGTCGGTGGACCGCACGTTCGACACGCAGTTCTCCGACCCCGACTCGACGGGCCGCCCGATGCGCGCGCTGGTCACGGTCAACGCGACGCTGCTCGGCACGTTCAACGTGCTGGTCGGTGACACGGCGGCCGGCGACACGTCCCGCCGCATCGTGAGCAAGCCGCTCGAGGACCACCGCACCCGCAAGCTCCTCCTCGTGCGCGTCCCCGTGGACAGCACCGAGGACGACAGCCTGCACCGCGAGTGGCGCATCGTCGGTACGTCGGGTGTGAAGGTCGCTTCGGCGAACGGCGTCACGAACATCCAGAGCGTCCGCGTGCAGGCCGGCGTGCTCGACACGACGATCACGAACCCGCTCGAACTGTGGCGCACGCGCCGCGTGTTCTTCCTGCCGCCCGCGACGCAGGTCACGCTGACCGTCACGACGCAGTCGGCGAACGACCTCGTGTTCATGCGCGGCTTCGACCGCCGGTTCCGCTTCCACCCGAACGGCGACGGTACGTACACCGCGACGTGGTTGACGGGTGACCGTCCGCTGCCGCTGCAGCACTTCGGCATCGAGGCCATGAGCCGCGCGACGCTGTTCGACGACGCCGCGCCGTACGACGCCCAGGCGTGGATCCTGCCGTACGCGCCGCGCCGCGACGGCTGCGACATCGAACACCGCCACTAGCGACGGGTCCCCTCCGGGACCGCAGCACCCGCGGGCCGCTTCGTGAGAAGCGGCCCGCGGTGTGTTCGGGCGGGTCGTTGACGCGAGGGTCGCGATGGCCGACTTTCCCGGTCCCGCCACCCTCCACCGAAGCGCGCGAGGCACCGCAGCATGGACCGGCTCATCGTCATCGACGGCTACAACCTCATCCACCGCACGCCACAGCTGAAGCCGGGCGACGGCCGCACGCTGCGCCAGTCGCGCGAGAAGCTGCTGAACCTGCTCACGTGGATGATGGGCGCCAACGCCGCGCGCATCCTGGTGGTGTTCGACGGCGCGGTCGGCTCGGGCAGCCCGAACGAATCCGAAGGCGCCGGGCGGATCGAGGTGCGGTTCTCGCGCCCGCCCATGAACGCCGACATGCTCATTCGCGAGATCGTCGAGGACCAGGTCGAGCGCGTGGACCAGCTGACGGTGGTGACCGCGGACATCGAAGTCGCGCAGCACGCGCGCGCGATGGGCGCGAAGGTCTCGATCGCCGATCTGTTCCTCGCCGCGGCGCTCGGGCCGGGCAAGGACGTCGAGAACGACGACGAGAAGCCGCAGCCGCTCAGCAAGTCCGACGTCGAGAAGTGGGCGAAGTTCTTCGAGGAGAACCGCGGCAAGGGCGACGAAGATCCGGACGCCTGATCGTCCTGCGGCTCGAACGCAACCG
>JBGANH010000241.1:0-7529 GCA_044222365.1 Candidatus Eiseniibacteriota bacterium | reverse complement strand
CGGAGTCCGGGATCAGGTGCCCGCCCTCGTAGTAGGGCAGGCGCTGCCCCATGAGCAGCAGCACGTGGCGTGACTTCGGGTAATAACGCTGGCCGAAGAGCAGCGTGTGCGTGTCCGCATGGAAGATCACGTCGCCTGCGCGCACCTCGGCGTCGAGCACGTGCATCGTGCGGCCGAGCGCGTCGGCCTCCGGATACGGCGCGCGCACGAAGCCGGCGCGCAGCGCGAACGCGAGCAGCGCCACGGCGAGCGCCACCGACGCGGCCTTCGGCAGGCGCACCACGCCCGCGGCGACCAGCGCGCAGAGCGAGGGGATCGCGAACATCATGTACTTGGGCGCGAACACCCGGACGCCGGCCGTGCCCAGCCCCCAGCACAGCAGCATGGGCAGCAGCCCGGCGCCGAGCGCGTGGAGCGCGGCGCGGCGCGTGCGCGCGGCCGTGAGGGGCGCGAGGGCGAGGAGCAGCACGACGGGCACCAGGTAAGAGGCGCCGAACGCGAGCTTGCGCGCCGCCTCGTAGAGGTCGTGCGCGGTCGGGCGCGGCATCCAGTGGTCGGCGCCGGCGCGGTGGAGCTGCGCCCACCAGAGCGGCAGCACCGGCGAGAACAGCGCCGCCACCGCGACGTGCCAGCCCGTCCAGGCGAGGGCCCGCGCGCCATCGCCCCGCAGCCGCACGAGCATCCACACCCACTGCAGTGCGAGCACGACGCCCGCGAGGTAGTGCGTCCACAGCGCGAGCGCGCTCGACAGCACGAAGAGCACCGCGTCGCGGCGCTCGCCCCGCTCGCTCCAGCGCCACGCGCTCCACGCCGACAGCGACAGGAAGAGCCACAGCCACGGATAGCTGCGGGCCTCCTGCGAGAAGTACACGTGCCACGGATGCAGCGCGACGAGTGCGGCGGTGAGAAGTCCCGCGCGCGAACCGAAGAGGTCGCGGGCGAAGCCCCACGCGACGCACACGCCGGCGAGGCCGGCGAGGATGCCGAGCCCGCGCACGGCGAGATCGACGGCCCCGTCGCGGTCCACAGGTGCGCGAGCACGAAGTGAAGCGGCGGGTGCACGTCGGCGCGCATCACGCGCAGGACTTCGTCCCACGGCCGGTTCACCGCGGCCTGCGTGTACAGCTCGTCGTACCAGAGCGGCGCGCGCAGTGCTTCGCGCACTCGCAGTGCGAGCGCGGCGAGGAGCACGAGCGCGGGGGCGAGGGCGTGCGAGCGGGCCCGGCAGGCGGTCGTCGTTCATGGCGCGGCATGCTACACGAGCGCGCACCGCGAGCGGCACCGCGATCGCGCGCCCCCGCGGCCGGGTCTTCGTGCGCCGCGAAGGGAAAGCGGATAACCTGCGCGCGTCGTGCCGCCGCTCTCACATGGAGGTGCCGTCGCGTGACCGTGTTTCGCCGCGTCTGCCTGCTCGCCGTCGTGCTCTCGACCGCCCTCGCGCTCGCCGCGGCGGCGGGAAAGAAGCCGGCGGCCGCCGCACCACCGGCGAGGCTCTACCTGCTGGCGCTGCTGCGCCGCGGCGCCACGTGGACGCCGGAGCGCACCGCGCACACGGACTCCATCCAGGCCGGCCATCTCGCCAACATCCGCCGCATGTTCGAAGCCGGTGAGATGTACGCCGCCGGACCGTTCGGCGACGACACGCCGCTGCGCGGGCTGTTCGTGCTCGCCACCGATTCGACGGGCCGCGTGCCCGCGCTGCTGCAGGACGACCCCGCCCTCGCGTCGAAGCGCCTGCGCGCGGACCTCCACCGCTGGTGGGGACCGGAGGGCCTCTCGGACGACTATCGCGCCCGTGCCGCCGGCGGCGCGCGCGACTCGATGGTGTCCTACTCGTTCGTGCTGCTGCACCGCGGGCCGCGCTGGACCGCGAACGTCGCCTCGGGCGTGAAGAAGGTGCTGCGCGGCCACGCGAAGCACCTCGACGAACTTCGCCGCGACGGCAAGCTGATCGCCGCGGGGCCGATCGAAGGCACCGGAACGCTGCGCGGCATCCTCGTCTTCGACGCCGACACGCTCACCACTCGGCGTCTCGTTTCCCAGGACCCGGCGATCAGGGCCGGGCGTTTCGTTCCCGAAATCCATCCGTGGTGGACTGCCGTCGGAGTCATCCCCGGTCATTAGAGAAGGAGAAGGTCGTGTCCTCGTCCGTGCTCGAATCGCTCGTCATTCCGAACACCACCAAGATCGTGCTGCTCGTCATGGACGGCCTCGGCGACCTGCCGAACGCCGAACACCAGTGGCAGACGCCGCTCGAGGCGGCGCGCACGCCGAACTTCGACGCGCTCGCGCCCGCGAGCGCGCTCGGCCGCCTGCTGCCCGTGCAGCCCGGCGTGACCCCGGGCAGCGGGCCCGGCCACCTCGGCCTGTTCGGCTACGACCCGGTCGAGACCACGGTCGGCCGCGGCGTGCTCGAGGCGCTCGGCGCCGGCATGGAACTCAAGCCCGGCGACGTCGCGGCGCGCGCGAACTTCTGCACGCTGGGCGCCGACGGCATCGTCACGGACCGCCGCGCCGGCCGCATTCCGAGCGAGACGTGCGCGAAGCTCGTCGCGATGCTCAAGGAGAAGGCCGCGCGCTTCGAGGACGTGGACGTGATCCTCGAGCCCGGCAAGGGCCACCGCTTCGTCGCGGTGCTGCGCGGGCCCGGCCTCGGCGGGGAAGTCTCGGACGCCGACCCGCACAAGGAAGGCAAGGCGATCCCGGCCGCGCATGCGCTGGTGCCCGGCGCGGCGAACGAGAAGACCGCGCGCATCATCAACGCGTTCATGCAGCGCGCCGCCGAGGTGCTGAAGCACGAGGCGCCGGCGAACGCCGCGCTCGCGCGCGGATTCTCGGCGCGTCCGCACTTCCCGGGCTATCGCGAGCGCTTCCAGTTGCGCGCCGCGGCCATCGCCGCCTACCCCATGTACCGGGGCGTGGCGCAGCTCGCGGGCATGGACCTGTTCGTGCCCGGCGGTGAGACCGCCGCGGACGCGATCGCGGTCGCGCGCGAGAAGTGGAACGAGTACGACTTCTTCTTCCTGCACGTGAAGGGCACGGACATGGCGGGCGAGGACGGCAACTTCGACATGAAGAAGGCCGTCATCGAGTCCGTGGACACGGCGCTGCCGCAGCTGCTCGCGCTGCATCCGGACGTGCTCTGCATGACGGGCGACCACTCGACGCCGACGCCGGTGAAGGGGCACTCGTGGCATCCGGTGCCGGCGCTGATCCACGGCAAGTGGTGCTTCGCCGACGGTTTCGCCCGCTTCCACGAGAAGCACTGCCGCGCGGGCAGCTTTTCCGGCCTTGCCAGCAAGGACCTGATGGCGGTACTTCTGGCGAACGCCGGGCGTCTCGACAAGTACGGAGCCTGAATGTCTCGAGTACGCCTTCTCCTTCCGCTCGCCGCCGCGTGCCTCGGCTTCGCCGTGCCCTGCGCGGCCGACACACCCTCGCCGCTCTCGCCTCTGCGGTTCGCGTTCCCGGGCTCGGTCGTCACGCCGGCCTCCGGCGCGTCCGCCGGCCTCGCGCTCGCCGATCGCTGGCTCAACGACGACGCCGCGGTGAATCCGGCCGCACGTCCGGCACGAGGGCTCACGCTCTCGCCCCAGCTCGTGCGTGTCAGCCGCCAGGACCTGAGCGCGGCGAACCGAGAGTTCGAGCAGGTGGACCTCAACGTGGACTTCGCGGGCGCGCAGCTGTCGCTGCCGGTGCGCGGGTTCACGGTGTCGCTGTACGCGACGCAACCGCAGTTGCGCGTCGAGAACCAGTCGTTCGTGCTCGGCCGCAGCGGTTCCACCGGGCCGAGCGCGACGCTGCAGTACGACGGCAGCACGCGCGAGGCACGTGGCGGCGTCGCGGTGGCGAAGGGGGAGGGCGTGCGATGGGGGGCGGCCGTCGAGCTCACCTCGCGCGACGACCAGTACCAGGTGCTCGAGACGTCGGGCTCGCCCGACGCGGGCTTGCGCGATCTCACCTGGAGCGGCAGCGCGTTCGGGGGGGCGCTCGGGCTTCGCTGGGAGCGCCGGCCGAACGAGCGCGGCGGGCTCGTGGTGGGTGGCGGCCTGCGCCTGCTCGCGCCGCTGTCGGTCAGCGGCACCGAGTCGGCGGCGCTGAGCTCCGGGGATTCCCGGCGCGACTTCGAGGCCGAGCGCGGCTCGACCTACGAGGCGGGGCTCTCCGCACGCTGGACGCTCTCGCCGGAGTCCGGCGTGTACGCCTCGGCGACGCAGCGTGGCGCCGAGAAATGGGACGCGTTCGGCGTGAGCGCGGCGCCGGGCCAGGCGTGGTCCGCCGGTATCGACTACCTCGATCCGGAGGCGGTCTGGGGGGGAAGGGTCGGCGTCGGCCTGGACGTCCAGCCCGGCACGCCCGAACCCCGAGCGAAGTCCATCGGCGTCGGCATCGCCTATCACTCCGGCGAAACCGTCGTGGACCTCGGCGTGCTCCACCGGGCCATCGCGCGCCCGTCGAGCCCGACGCTTTCGGACGACCGGATCGTCGCCTCGGTGCGCGTCGCCTTCTGAAACACCGCAGGGCCCCGAGTCCCCGGAGGATGTTCGGGGGCTCGGGGCCCTGTGCTATGCTGCCGCGCGTTTCCGCGTGCGAGGCCGGAACACGTGCCGGCCGCCCGGCGCCGCATCCATCGCGCTCCCGCGCGCATCGGACCGGACCCGCTCCGGGCGAGGTCGCACGGGCGTTGCGAGAGTGGCGGAACTGGCAGACGCGCCGGATTTAGGTTCCGGTGGGGAAACTCGTGGGGGTTCAAGTCCCCCCTCTCGCATGATCCCTCTGATCCGCATCCCGAACTTCCACTGCACCGTTATCGAGGTCGAGACCACACGATGAGCCATACCGTCACCAAGACCGGGGACTGGCAGCACACCGTCACCATCGAAGTTCCCGTCGAAGAGGTTCAGGCGCGCCTGGACGCCGTCGCCCGCCAGCTGCAGCGCCGTGTCGTCATGCCCGGATTCCGCAAGGGCAAGGTGCCGCTCGACCGGGTCCGCGTGGAGTTCTCCGCGCACATCGAGCAGGAGTTCCTCGACAGCTTCCTCCCGGAGGTCACGGGCCGGACGCTCGGCGAGACCGAACTCGTCCCGGTCGTGCCTCCGACCATCACCAACCTGACGTTCACCCCCGGCCAGCCGCTCAAGTTCGACGCCCTCGTGGACGTCGCGCCGCGCGTCGAGGTGAAGGACTGGAAGGGCCTGCCGGTCACCCGCCGTGCGCGCGTCATCGACGACGCCGCGGTGGAGGCGGTCGTGAACAACCTGCGCGAGGACGGCGCGGTGTTCGTGGACGTCAAGCGCCCGGCCGCCAAGGGCGACGTGATCCTGCTCGACTCGCAGCGCCTCGACGCGAACGGCCGCCGTCTGGCCAACACGCGTTCGAAGGGCCTGCGCATCCAGCTGGGCTCCCCGGACCTGCTCCCGGACCTCGAGACCGCCCTCACCGGCGCCGAGGAAGGGCAGGAGCGCACGATCACCGTCAATTACCCGGCGGAGCACGGCCAGGCCGAGCTGGCGGGCAAGTCCATCCGATATGTCGTGAGCATCCGGAAAATCCAGGAGAAGAAGTTGCGGGACCTGGACGATAACTTCGCGCGAGACTTGTTCCGTCTCGATTCCCTCCAGGCGCTGCGGGACCGCGTCCGCCAGAACCTCGAAGCCGAGGAAGGTGGCCGGGTCCGCCGCGAGATGGAGGGCGCGCTCACCGAGGAACTGATCCAGCGGAACCCGTTCGACATGCCCGAGCGCCTCGTGACCTACATGCTGGGTCAGGTGGTCCGGGAGCAGACGAACGGCCGCGAAGTCGGTCCCGAACTGCAGAAGCAGCTGGAAGAGCACTACAAGCCGGGCGTCGAACGCTCGCTCCGGCGCGAAGTGCTCCTCATGGGAGTCGCGACGCAGGAGAAGCTCGAGGTTTCGGAAGACGAGATCTCGGCGGAAATCGACCGGATGTGCGCCTCGGACCCGCGTCAGGCATCGAAGGTCCGGGCCCGCTACCAGTCGGGGGACCGCCGTCGTGCGCTGGGCGAGACGCTCGTCGAGCGCAAGGCGATGGACCTGCTGATCGAAGCGGCGAAAGTGAAGGACGAACCCATCGCGGCAGCGATGGCCGGAGCGGCGAGCTAGCACACGACGCCGCCACGGAGTCAGGCGGCTGAACCCACAGGGAAAGGGTCGAACGAGATGGGTCTCGTACCGATCGTCGTCGAACAGACCGGGCGTGGCGAACGCGCCTACGACATTTTTTCGCGGCTTCTCAAGGACCGCATCATCTTCATCGGGCAGCCGATCGAGGACCAGATGGCGGACCTGGTGATCGCCCAGTTGATCTTCCTCGAGGGCGAGGATCCGGATCGCGAAATCAACCTGTACATCAACAGCCCGGGCGGCGTGGTCACGGCCGGCCTGGCGATCTACGACACGATGCAGTTCATCAAGCCTCCCGTCTCGACGCTGTGCATGGGACAGGCGGCGAGCATGGCCGCGGTGCTGCTGGCCGCCGGCGCGACGGGCAAGCGCTACGCGCTGCCGAACTCGCGCGTGATGATCCACCAGGTGCTCGGTGGCGCGTCGGGCCAGTACTCGGACGTCGAGATCGCGACCCGCGAGATGCAGAAGATGCGGGACACGCTCAACGGCATCCTCTCCAAGCACACGGGCCGCACGGTCGAGCAGATCATCAAGGACACGGACCGCAACAACTTCATGTCCCCGGCCGAGGCGAAGACGTACGGACTGATCGACGAGATTCTCGACAAGCGCAAGTGATCCCGGATGGGGCCCGACTCCCGGGCCCCGTCTTCCAGGGCTGGCAGGCTCGAGGGAAGTGACCCCATGAAGAAGCGCATCGCCACACCGCACCCCATCCGCTGCTCGTTCTGCGGACGCGGCCAGGACGAAGTCGCGAGACTCGTCTCGGGTCCGTCCGTGTACATCTGCAGCGAGTGCGTGAAGCTGTGCAACGACATCCTCGAAGGCGAAGTCGAGCGCGAGCAGCCGTCTTCCTCGGGCCAGCTGCCCAAGCCCTCCGAGATCAAGAAGATCCTCGACGACTACGTCGTCGGCCAGCACCGTGCCAAGAAGACGCTCGCGGTCGCGGTGTACAACCACTACAAGCGCATCTATTCGACGCCGGGCGCGAACGACATCGAGCTCGAGAAGTCGAACATCCTGCTGATCGGACCCACGGGCACGGGCAAGACCCTGCTCGCGCGGACGCTCGCGAAGGTGCTCAAGGTGCCGTTCGCGATCGTGGACGCGACCAGCCTGACGGAAGCCGGCTACGTCGGTGAGGACGTCGAGAACATCCTCGTGCGCCTCCTGCAGTCGGCGGACTTCAACCTGGTCAACGCCGAGCACGGCATCGTCTACATCGACGAAATCGACAAGATCTCGCGCAAGAGCGAGAACCCGAGCATCACGCGCGACGTGTCGGGCGAGGGCGTGCAGCAGGCGCTGCTGAAGATCCTCGAGGGCACGGTCGCGAACGTGCCGCCGCAGGGCGGCCGCAAGCACCCGCAGCAGAAGTACATC
>JBGANH010000240.1:0-7333 GCA_044222365.1 Candidatus Eiseniibacteriota bacterium | reverse complement strand
TAGGCCGGCGCGTCGGGGCGCTTGCCGTCCTTGATGCCGTACACGCCGATGGTGCGCATGCCCCGGATCACTTCGGCGAACTCGGCTTCGGTGGTGAGCAGCCTGCCGCTCATGAGTGCGTCTCCGTTTCGTTCGCCGTGCCCGGCGGGTGCGTGAGCAGTTCGGCCAGCTTGCCCACGAAGACCGAGCGCGGCATCGCTTCGTCGATCCCGGCTGCGAGCGCACGGCGGCGCGTTTCGCCGTCCACGTGCGAGTAGAAGCCGGTGATGCGGACGTGGGAGCCGTTCGCGCTCGCGCGGATTCCCGCGACGAGCGCCGCGAGGTCGAGCGGGGCGTGCAGGTCCACGAGCACGCGCGTCGGAGCGGTGGCGGCGAAGCGTTCGAGTGCGCGTGCGGCGGGCGCGATCTCGAGGGTCGCGCCGCAGGACTTCGCGGTGCCCTGCAGCCGCGCCACGAAGAAGAGATCGTCGAGGATGGCGAGAGTGGTCATGGACCGTCTGATGCGGAAGGGGTGCTCCGGGAAGCACGATGCCCGGTGTCGCCGAGCGACACCGGGCATGTGAGCGGCAAGGGGTGTTGCGCCGCGGCTACCGGTACATCGTCTTGATGCGTCCCCACGAGGTGGTCTTCGCCGGGGTCGTGCAATCCGGAGCGTCGAACTTGCCGTTGAAGTGCGACGTCCAGCCCGCGGGCGGAGCGACCGGGAACCACAGGCCGTCGAGCAGGCCAGCGGCACCGCCGGGGCAGAACAGGTTGGCGAGCGGACCGCCGTTGATGCGGTACTTGCCGCGGAACGAACCGTTCACGGTGCCCAGCGAGCTGCGCGTGATCGTGGTGGTGAGCGAATCGATGAAGCCCGTCAGGATGACCGAGCCGTCGCCGTACGCCGGACCCGCGACCAGCGGCGTCGGCACCGTCGCCGACGTCCACGCGCGCGCGTTCACCGGTCCTTCGACCAGTGCGAACGTGCCGCCCGTGTAGACGGTCGAGTACTTCGTGCCGCTCGCGCCGAAGGGCGACGTGACCGTGCCGCTCGACGTGAGGTCCTGCCAGATCATCGTGTACTCCTTGGCAGGATCGTTCGGGTTGAGACCCGACAGCGGGGCGCAGAACAGCGAGACGCCGAGGTAGGCGCCGAGCTGGTTGCCCGCGGGTGACATGTAGTTCGTGTAGGGCGCGCCGTTCTCGTACGAGAAGCCGTTGGCGTCCCACTTGAGCAGCACGTTGACGCCGGTGCCCGTCACGCACTGGGCCGAGGCGAGCGGGGCGGCGACGCTGATCGCGAGCAGCGCGAACAAGACCGCCGTGCCGAGAATCCTCTTCATGAACAACCTCCCGTTGGCGCGTTCGGCGCCGGATGTCCGTCGAGGCTAGCGGTACAGGGTCTTGATCTGACCCCAGGTCTTGTGGGCGGCGGGCACGACGCTCGGGATCTGCATTTCACCGCTGACCTGGTTCACGTAGCCGGCGGGAATGGAGCCGTTCGGACGGCCGGCCTGGCCGCCGAGCACCCAGCCCGCGCGGCGCGACGGCGACACGACCCAGAGGGCCGAGCCTTCGTCCAGCGTGGCGAGCCCTTCGAAGTTGCCCGAGTTGTCGTTGTAGTCGTACACGAGCACGAGCGAGTTGACGTCGGCGCCGAGGAACAGCGTGCCGTCCGTGAACGTGCTCGGCGAAGTGCCGTTCGGCGGGTTCGTGCCGTAGTTGCCGTTGTTCGCGGCGTCTTCGTAGATGCGGAAGCGCGCGTGCGGGTCGAACACGACTTCGAGCACGCCGCCGACGAACGAGCTGCTCGCCGCCGTCGCGCCCGAAAGCGCGAACGTGTGCTCGCCGCCGCCGACGACGCCCGTGAACATCGTCGAGAACGAGGTCACGAAGCCGACCGCACGGTATTCGTCGCCCGTGGCGAGGAACGGCGTCGGGATCGTGGGCTGCGGCGTTTGCGGCACGACGTAGTCGAAGCCGGTGTAGCCGCAGAGGAAATCACGCTGAGCCTGCGCGGGGACGGCGAACACCGTCATGGCGGCCAAGAGGAGTAGCCACGCACTGCGCTTCATCAAGCACCTCCGGAGAAACTGGGAAACGAATGGCGAAGGATGTCGTCCAGGTGCCGGTGAATGTCCTGCACATCACTCCCCGGTGCGGCGCCTGTCGCGGCAGGCGCTCGCGTCGACGAACATGTGACGCCCCGAGACGTGATCGCGGGGCGGGGCGTGCAGGACGAGCCGATCGAGGCCCGCAGGGGGACCAAGCACGGCGGGAAGTATCGAGGGCGATCGTGCAATTTGCAATGATGAAACGGCATTCCCGAGCCTGTTACCGATTGCGATGGCGTCGCTTGTACGTCACGGCGAACCCGGCGATGGCCGTCTCGGCGCGCTGCGCTCGGGATGGAGACCCGGAAATCGGCGCTCGGGTTTGGTCAGAAGAAAGGATGTTTCGTCTGGCTACTTGCCCGCCGGGGAGAGGGCGGCCGCCAGCTTGGGAAGGCTCACGTCGTAGCGGTAGCTGACGTTCATGTGCCCGTCGTCGTACTCGAGGTGCTCGTGCGGCACTCCGAGCGTGGTGAGCCGGCGCGACAGGAGCCGCGTCCCGTGATGCAGGTGGAACTCGTCACGGGTGCCGCAGTCGAGGAACAGCATCCGGAGCGAGCGCAGCGCTTCGACGTGGGACGCGGCGAGCTCGACCGGATCGAACGCCAGCCAGCGCCGCCACACCTCCTCGCGAAACTCCCCGGTCGCGAGATCGAAGGGCAGCGCGATCCCGAGTTCGGCGCCGGGGTCGGGCGAATAGGCCGCCGCCATGCCGAGGATGTTGTAGGCGGTGAAGTCGTCCTTGCTCTTCTGGGGCCGGGCGTCGAAACCGTCGAGGAACGCTTTCACGCCGCCGGCGCGCTGCAGCACCGTGCACGCGAGCGGCAGGTCGGGGCGATAGCAGTACTCGAAGTAGGCGTCGCCGCTGTGACTCGCGACCGCGCCGAAGACGTCCGCGTGTTTCATGCCGAGGGTCAGCGCCCCGAAGCCGCCGGAGGACTTGCCCACCACGCCGCGATGGAGTCGCGAAGGCAGCGTCCGGAGGTTCGCGTCCACCCACGGCACCAGTTCGTTCACGAGGTGCGTCGCGTACCTGCCGGTCGCCGCGGAGTCGAGGTACTGCGAGCCGCCGAAGCGCGTCCAGCAGTCGGGCATGACCACGATCATCTCGGCGCATCGGCCGCTCGCGACGAGCGCGTCGAGGCGGTCGTCGAGCGAGGGCGAGAACGGGCTGTCGTTGAGCAGCATGCGCCCGCGGCCGGTGAAACCGGTGAGCACGAGGAGCACCGGGTAGCGGCGCGACTCGTCCCGGTCGTACGACGGCGGCAGGTAGACCGGGATGCGCCGCAGGTGCGGATCGCCCGCGGGGTTGCCGCGCAGGACTTCGCTTTCGAACTCCACCAGGAGCACTCGGCCGCGGGACATGAATCCTCCGTTCGTCGTCAGCGTGCGGGGTGACCGCCGCGTCGCGCGAGCAGTTCGCGCTCGAGCTGCGCGGCGGTCATGTCGGCCTGCCAGTCGGGATGAATGCGGCGCAGCACCGCGAGCTCGGTCTCCGCCTGCTCGTCGAGCCGCGCGGCCAGAAGTCCCGCGACCAGGTCGCGGCGCGCGAGCCAGTCGTCGGGCATCAGCCGCGTGGCGACCTTGGTCTCGAGCAGCGCGAACTTCGGGCTGCGCGCACGCAGGAGTTCGCCGAGCACGGCATGCGCCTCGGGGCGGCCGATGCCGCTGCGCATGGCCTCGAACAGTGCGCGGCGCGTGGCGGTCGTGTCGCCCTCGTCGAGCGCGGTGCGCGCGGCGCGCAGCCACGTCACGTACGCGGTCGTGTCGTCCCGGGCTCCGAAGGCGCTCCACGCGCGCTCGGCGTCGGCGCGCTGTCCGTTCCAAAGGTAGGCCCAGCCGAGCCACGGCAGCACGTCCTGTGGCGTTTCGCCGGCTTCGAGCGCGCGCCGGAACGCCCAGATCGCTCCGCCGGGCCGGTCGAGCAGCAGCAGGTCGCCGCCGACCTGGAAGAGCGGATCGCGCGAGCGTTCGTAGAGCCGTTCGAAGTCCACGCCGTTCCAGAACAGGAACACGCCGGGATGCGCGGCCGCGGTGGACTCGGAGTACTGGGAGTAGAAGTGCGATTCGAGGGTCTCGTCCCGGTAGAGATCGCGGATGCCCGCACCATTGCCCATCTGGAAGCCGGCGTAAGACGGCAGCGTCGCGAACCAGAAGCGCGTCTGCGGCGCGGGCCGGGGCTCGACGCGGCGGAGCGCTTCGCGCAGGCGGGCGCTCAGCTGTGCGCCGCGCTCGAAGTAGTGCGCGGTCAGGTGGCTCGTCGCGTTCCACACGTTCTCGGTCACCGCGAAGGACGGCGTCGCGGAGACGACGGCGTGCCAGAAGAGCAGCGCGAGCACCGCGACGCTCCACGTCCAGCGGCCGGCGCGGCGGGCGGCGAGCGCGACGAGGAGCGCGGTGCCCGCGGCGGACAGCGTGTAGTAGTACGCGCTCCACGTGTGCGCGAGCGGGACCGCGGGCAGCGCGAACAGCGCCGTCCAGGCGAGCGCGAAGCGCACGCGCGCACGATCCGCCGTCGCGGGCGCGGCGTCCGCCGCCGCATCGCCGTGCGGCCACGCGAGCGCGACCAGCACGAGAAGGCCGAGCGCCGCGAGCGACGGACGCGCGAGCGCGAAACCCTGCGCCAGCGCTTCCGGCGCCTCGAGCCCGGCGAGCGACTGCGCGGCGTGCACGAGCGTGGCGAGTGCCGCGTCCGCGCCGAAACGCAGGTCCGCGGGCGCCACGCTGGTCGCACGGAGCCAGGCTTCGCCCGTCGCCCACGCCGCGAGCGGCAGCGCCAGCGGGAGCAGCGCACGCAGCGTCGCGCGCGCGTCGCGCCCCGCGATCCACACGCTCCATGCGAACAGCGCGACGGGCAGCGGGGCCGCGGTCTCCTTGCTGAGGAGCGCCGCGAGATAGGCGAGTGCGGCGAGCGCGACGCGGTTCGCGCGCCACGCCGCGAAGGCGGCGAGCGTCGCGGCCAGCGCCAGCAGGTCCTGGTTGCACGAGATCCACGTGAGGTTCACGCGCTGCAGCGGCAGGGTCGCGAAGTACAGCGTGCCGAGCCAGGCACCGGCCTCGCCGGCCTGCGTGCGCAGGAAGCGATGCAAGAGCGCGCAGGCGCCGAGGAAGAGCGCGAAGTTCGCGGCGTGGAAGGGCCACGCCTGCGAGCCCGCCAGCGGAGTGAGAATCGCGAACCAGAACTGCCGTGACAGCGGGCGGAAGTAGTTCGCGAGCGCGCCGCCCGTTCCGGCGACCGACTGCCAGCCGTGCCGCCGGGCCTCTTCGAGGAACAGGTAGTCGTCGTTCAGGAAGCCGGTCGCGAGTGCGCCCGCGTAGAGCGCACCCAGCCCGGCGGCGAACAACACCGGGGCGGACCAGCGGGGCATGGCGGGAAGGGTCGGCACGGGGCGGCACTCTAAGCCCGGTGCGAGGGGCCGCGCCAGCGTCGCCGGCACGTGCGACGACGGTGAAAGCCGCTCAATGGCCGGAGGAAAGCGGCCGAAACCGGCTGCGAGGATGCCTGCTTCCCACGCCGTCCCTCGGAGGTCCGACCGGATGTCCCCTCGCTCCCCAATGTCTTCGGACTGGCGCCGGATCGATCGCGCGAGCTGGCTGCTCTGGACCGCCGCGTTCGCGCTGCTGCTTTCGCTCACCGCCACGGTGCCCGCGCTCTGGTACCCGCTGAGCGAAATGGGGCGTCGCGCCGGCGAGACGCAGCCGTTCCTGCGAAACGAGTGGGTCGCGATCGTCGGGCTCGTCGGACTCGTGGTGGTCTTCTGCCTCTACACGATCACGAAACAGCGCGAAGTCGAGGTGATGCGCCGTGCGCTCGAGGCCGAGGAGCGCGAGCGTGACGCCGCGCGCGCACGCATGTCCGAACTCATGGCGCTGTTCGAGGTGTCCACGTCGCTGCAGCTGCAGCTGCGGCTCGACGTGATCCTCGAGATCCTCGTGCGCCGCGTGGTCGCCACGTTCAAGGCGCAGCAGGCGTCCGTGATGATCGTGGACGCGGAGACGGGAGACCTCGTCACGCGCGCGTCGTACGGACTGGAATCGGAGTTCTCGCGCGGCGCGCGCACGCGCGTCGGCGAAGGCATCGCCGGCTGGGTCGCGCTGCGGCGCGAACCGGTCGTGCTGGGCCTGAAGGCGCCGACCGAGGAGTTCGCGCGCTGGTACAAGGACAACCGCACGATCAGCTCGGCGCTGTCCATGCCCCTGACGCTCGGCGAGCGCGTGATCGGCGTGCTCAACGTCAACCGCATCAACCATCCGGATCCGTTCCGCGACGAGCACGTCGAGCTGCTCAAGGTCTTCGGTGAGCACCTCGCCGCGATCATCGACCGTGCGGAAGCCATGGAGCGCCTCGGGCTGCGCGCGCGCCAGCTCGAACAGGACAACGAGAAGCTCACGGACCTGAACCAGATGAAGGACGTGTTCCTGTCCACCGCGAGCCACGAGCTCAAGACGCCGCTCAGTTCGGTGATCGCGTACGCCGAACTGCTCGACGATCACGAGGGCAAGCTGTCGCGCGACCAGTCGCGCGAGTTCGTCGGCCGCCTGCGCGGCGAGGCGCACCGGCTGCTCGGCCTCATCGACGACATCCTCGACCTGTCGCGGCTCGAGAGCGGCAAGATGCAGCTCAAGCAGCGTCCCGTCGCGCTCGAGGAAGTCGTGCGCGGCGCCGTCGAGACTTCGCGCGCGCTGGCGAAGAAGTACGAGGTCACGCTCGCGAGCGACTACGCCGAGGGCGTGCCCGCGCTGCTCGTGGACGAAGTGAAGCTCCGCCAGGTCGCGGTGAACCTGATCGTGAACGCGGTCAAGTTCAGCCCGCGCGGCGGCACCGTGCGCGTGCGCACGCGGCCGGAAGGGCGCTACGTCCGCCTCGAGGTGTCCGACGACGGGCCGGGCATCGCGCCGGACGCGGCGACGCACATCTTCGAGCTGTTCGGCCAGGGCGCCGACGCCGACCACCAGTCGCGCGGCGGGCTCGGCATCGGGCTGCACCTCGTGAAGCGCCTGACCGAGCTGCACGGCGGGCACGTCGGCGTGAACAGCCGCGAAGGCGAGGGCAGCACGTTCTGGGTGCGTTTGCCGCTCGGGCTCGCGGCCGCTCCGGAAGGCGAAGCGCGCGAGGGCGGCGAAGCCGGGGAACGCCGCGCGGCCTGAGCCGTGCGGCCACGCTTCAAGCCGCGTTCGGCTCCGCGAAGGGCCACTCCGCGCGCGTGAGCGCACGCGCGACGCGGCGCTCGTCCGGCAGC
>JBGANH010000239.1:0-7351 GCA_044222365.1 Candidatus Eiseniibacteriota bacterium | reverse complement strand
TGCAACTTGCGTGAACCCACCTCGGCGATGTGCGCGACGACTTCGGCGGTGCAGGAGTGCTCGCGACGGACGGCGAGCTGGGCGCTCTCGATCAGCGCGGCGTCGGAGAGCTGCGACAGCGATACGTGCGACATGTTGCATGTACCGCGGGGGCGCGTGTACTTCGCGCGGGGACGATGCGCTCTTTGTATCATGCGAGTTTTCGAGCGCCGTATTCGCGCGCTCCTGCCACGACGCCGCCCGCGACGACAACTCGCGAGCGAACACACGCACCATGCGCACCGACGCGACTCTCGCGCGTTTGCGTGCGAACGAAGCGAGCGTCGGCGAGGCGAGGCAAGCGCGCGCTCCGAACCCGTCAAACACTTTCTTTCGCGTCTCTTTCGCGCCAGGCACCGTGCACCGCGAACCTCGCGCCGCGCACACGCACCGCGCGAGCGCCGGCCCACCGCGGTCGCACCACCCCCAAACACTTCCGCCCGGCGGATCGTCCTCCGATCCACCGGGCGGTGTGCGATGCGTACGCCGTGATGCGAAAGGCGTCAGCCGACCAGCTTCGCGTCCAGCGTGATGTTCGTGTTGAGCGCGCGCGAGATCGGGCAGCCGGTCTTCGTGCCCTCGGCGATCTCGGCGAACTGCTCGGCGGTCAGGCCGGCGGCCTTCACCTGCACGACCAGGTGCGAGTTCGTCACCACGGGCTTGCCGTCCACCATGTCGAGCGTCACGGTCGCGACCGCGTTGATCTCGGGGGAAGCGACCCCCGCCTTGTTCAGGCCACCGCTGAGCGCCATCGCGTAGCAGCCCGCGTGCGCGGCCGCGATCAGCTCTTCCGGCGTCGTGCCCGGCGTGCCCGTGCCCTCGAAGCGCTTGCCGAAATCGTACGCCATGCCGTTGAACGAACCCGTACCGGCGGTGAGGTTGCCCTTGCCATCCTTCAGGCCGCCGTTCCAGACGGCGGTCGCGGTGCTCTTCATGAGTGGAAGTCTCCTGTTCGTGCGATGGGAAAGCGCCAGCGGTTCGGCGCGGGGACTCCGCTTGGACGCCCGAGAGGCCCGGGAGTTGCGGACGATTTCGTGATGAGGCGCCGCCTGCTTGGCAGTACCCGCGACGGCGGACAGAATGCGCGCGCGGCGCTCCGTTCGCCAGCCGCGCGCGCTCACACCGATCGAGGACTTCGCATGGCCGCATCCGGATCGCCGACCGACACGCGGACCGCCGAACACTACGTCTGGGGCGACGGCTGTGACGGCTGGTTCCTCCTGCGGGGCGACGACCTCGCCGTCATCGAGGAGCGCATGCCACCGGGCACGTCCGAAGTGCGTCACTGGCATGCACGCGCCCGCCAGTTCTTCTACGTGCTCGAAGGGGTCGCGGTCTTCACCTTCGACGGCCGCACGTCAACGGTGGGCGAGCGCCAGGGCATCCACGTGCCCCCGGGCGTGCGGCATCACGTCGCGAACACCGGCGGCGAGGACCTTCGCTTCCTGGTGATCTCGTCGCCCTCGACGGCGGGCGATCGTACGAACGAGCCGGCCGGAGCGTGATCGGGCCCGACGCGCGAAGCCCCGGGCGGCTGCGCCCGGGGCTCCTGCGATGCGGCGGTGTCGCGCGTGAGCGACTCAGCGCGTGACGAGATGCGCCCGGCGGTTCTTCGCCCAGGCCGCCTCCGTGCTGCCCTCCTCGAAAGGACGTTCCTTCCCGTACGAGAGCGTCGTGATGCGCGAAGGCGACACGCCGGCGTCGATCAGGTACCGGCTCGCGGCCTGCGCACGCAGTTCGCCGAGCGCCATGTTGTACTCGGCCGTACCGCGTTCGTCGCAGTGACCCTCGATCAGCACGCTCGCGTCGGGGTGCGCGCGCAGCGCCCGGGCATTGCGGTCGAGCGCCGCGCGGGAACTCTCGTCGAGCAGGTGCGAGTCGTAGCCGAAGAACACCGGCTCGACGGAGAGCACGGCGCTGGCCGGCGAGCCGTCGGCCGCGGTGCCGCCCGGGCCGGCGGAGCCCGGCGTGTTCCCCGACGCCCCGCCCGTCGCGTCGCCGGACGCGGCCGGGGGGGCGGGCGGGACGGATACGGACTTTCGCCCACACCCGGCGAGGGCGAGGACCGCGATCAGGAGCGAGAGAGCGACGGCGAGCGTGCGGATCGGCTTGAAGTGCCGCATGTTTCCTCCGTGTCGGTGGCCACGGCCGCTCCCTTCGAGCGGCGGCGTGGAATCGTGAGATGTCATTCCAGGCCCGCGGTCAGCGGAATGGCCTTCGAGCGGACGCTCGACGCCGCCGTGACCGCAGAGGCGAGGCGGCCGGCCTCGTACTCCCGGATCGCCCGGTCCCACTGCGCACGCAATGGCTTCTCCGCGCGACGGACCTCCGCATCCGAATCGTGCGCGAGCCGGGCGAGGGTTCCGGGAACGCTCCCGCGCAGGCTCTCCCAGTCACGCTCCAGTTGGACCTGCTCGTATTCGAGTTCCGGCTGGAGCGCGCGCAGCGAATCGCGAAGGGCCCGGATGTGGGCGAGCGTCCGGGCCGGGGGCGCGATCTCGAGCTCGCGCTCGAGCTGCGACAGGCGCCGCTCCCACAGCGGGATCAACTCGGGCCGGACGCGCTCGAAGGAGTTCCGGAGTGAATCGCGTGTGGACGTCAGGCCGATGAACTCCGACTCCGCCGCGTGGCGTTCGATGCCGCACCCGCAGGCGGCGAAACACGTCGCGCACAGGAGAACGCGCAGGGACGCGCGTCCCTTCACGCGTTCACCTTCAGCCCGTGCGACGCAGCGATCTCGCGCAGCTGCGTCATGGCGGCGCCGGGATTCGCGCTCAATCGCACGCATCGTCCGCCGTTGCCGCCGTGACCCTTCGGCCGGTTCTCGAGATCCTCGGCGTACACGCGCGCGAGCAGTCCGGTCGCCAGATGCAGGTAGGAGCCGGGCGCGTCGATCTCCTCCCATTCCACCCGGGGGAGGAAGTCGCCGCTCTCGTCGTTTCGCGAATCGTGCATGCGCCGCCGCCGCTGGGGTGGGCTCGTGGGGTACCACCCCGTGGCATGACGTGCCCACGGGGTGGCGACGCTCCCCGCAATGTGGACTCCGAATGCGCAGGGGTCTTCGCGGGCCCTGGGGATCTCGAGTGCGGTATCCCGCGGAGTCCGAGCCCGCGTCACTGCAATCCACGTGCCGCCGGGTCGCGGCTGCGCGAACGCGCGCGAACCTCACGCCGGCGCAGGCATGGGACGGCACCGCACGCGTTCCGGCGACGGCGCGACCGTGGCGAAACGCCCCGGTCGTGGCGTTTCGGGGCGCTCCGCGCGCTCGCCGCGTTCAGCGCGCCGAGCCGTCGATGCCGTAGAGCTCGAGCTTGCGATAGAGCGTCTTGCGATCGAGCCCGAGCAGCCGCGCGGCCGCCGTCTTGTTGCCCTGCACGCTGCGCAGCGCACGCACGATCTGTTCGCGCTCGACTTCGGAGAGCGAACGGATCTCGCCCTCGTTCGCGTCGGCCCCCGGCAGCGGCGCGGCCGGCGCGAAGTGCTCCGGACCGATCACGTCCGAGTCGCTGAACACCGTCGCGCGCTCGATCGCGTTCTCGAGCTCGCGAACGTTGCCGGGCCACGCACGTGCGCGGATGCGCTCGACGGCTTCGCGGCTCAGCGTCATCGGCGCACGGCCCTGCCTGCGGCAGATGCGGGCGAGCAGGTGCGTCGCGAGGGGGACCACGTCCTCCGCCCGTTCGCGCAGCGGCGGCACGACGAGTGGGATCACCGCGAGGCGGTAATAGAGGTCCCGGCGGAACGAGCCGCTCTCGCACATCTGCTCGAGGTCGCGGTGCGTGGCGGCGATCACGCGTACGTCCACGCGAACGGGGGCGGGCGCGCCGAGCGGCTGGATGTGCGAGTCCTGCAGGGTGCGCAGCAGTTTCGCCTGCAAGGCGAGCGGCATGTCCCCGATCTCGTCGAGGAAGAGGGTGCCGCCGTCCGCCGTCTGGAGCAGCCCCGGACGGTCCTCGCGAGCGTCGGTGAACGCGCCGCGCCGATGGCCGAAGAGCAGGCTCTCGAGCAGCGGTTCGGGAATCGCGGAACAGTTCACCGGCACGAACGGGCCCGTCCGGCGCGGACCGCCCGCGTGCAGGGCGTGTGCGACCAGCTCCTTGCCGGTGCCACTCTCGCCACGAATGAGCACGGGGCTCTCGACCGCGGCGGCCCGAGCGATCAGCCCGGTCAGCCGCCGCATGGGGGCGCTCTCCGCGACCATCGCCGGCGCGCCGTCCTCGTCGTCGGCGCCTTCCTGCACGAGCCGGCGCATCGCGCGCTCCTCGAGCGCCGCGCGGAGGGTGTTCGCGAGCACTTCGATGCGGAAGGGCTTGGTCACGTAGTGGTAGGCGCCGGCCCGCATCGACTCCACGGCCGATTCGACGTTCCCGAACGCGGTCATGACCACCACGGGGATCGAGGGGTCGAGCGCGCGGACGCGCCGCAGCAGCTCCTCGCCCTTCATGCCCGGCATCATCACGTCCGTCACGACGGCGTCGCAGGCGGTGCGCGCGAGCCACTCGAGGGCCTCGGCGCCTCCCGCGGCGCCGTGCGCCTGCCAGCCGGCGGCCTGGAGCTCCTCGACCAGCATCTCCCGCATCGCAGCGTCGTCTTCCACCACCAGCACGCGTTCGTCGCTCACGCCTCGGCCTCGGTCGAATCGGGATCGTGAAGCGGCAGGTGGACTCGGAACGTGGTCCCCGCGCCGGGCGTGGAATCCACGCCGAACCAGCCGCCGTGTTCCTCGATGATGCCATACGCGACCGAAAGACCGAGCCCGGTGCCGCGTCCGGCCTCCTTCGTCGTGTAGAAGGGATCGAAGACGTGCCCCATGGCTTCGGGATCGATGCCGATCCCGGTGTCCCGGAGCGTGATCTCCACGACCGGCCGTTCGTCCCCGGGCGTGTCCGGCGGTGCGGCACGCGTCACGGCGAGCGCCACCTCGAGCCTTCCGCCTTCCGGCATCGCATCGAGCGCGTTGGAGGCGAGGTTGAGCAGCACCTGCTGGAGCTGGTCCGGATCGCCCTTCACCACGGCCTCGGCGGCGGTGGTGTCCACGTGCAGCGTGACGCGCTGCTGTTCCGCGCGCCGTTCGACGAGCTCGATCGTGGCGGTGGCCAGCGTGCGCATGTCGGTCGCGAGATGGCGGCGGGGCTTCATGCGCGCGAAGTCGAGCATGTCGCGCACGATGCGCGCGATGCGTTCGCTCTGCGACACGATGATCCCGAGATGGCGTTCGGCCGCCTCGCCCGCGGGTGCGGACCGCAGCAGCGACTCCGCGCGGCCGAGGATCACGTTGAGCGGCGTGCCGATCTCGTGGGCGAGACCGGCTGCCAGCCGCCCGAGCCCCGCGAGGCGTTCGGCGTTGCGGAGCTCGGCCTCGACCTCCCGACGGATCTCCTGTTCGCGCACGAGCCGCGCGTGGGCGAACTCCAGCCGGTCGCACATGCCGTTGAACTCGCGTGCGAGCCGCCCGAACTCGTCGTCGCCCTGCACGGGCACTCGCGTGGGCACTTCGCTCGCGCCGATCTCCTGGAAGCGCCGCACGAGCCGCTCCGCGGGCTTCGTGATGTTGAGGTGGGTGACGAGCAGCACGATCAGCAGCGTCGCACCGACCATCGCGAGCGTGAGCGACAGGATGAAGAGGCGCGTCGCCCGCTCGTCCTCGGCGATGTACGACTCGAGCTGCAGCACCTGGACCGCCCCGATGAGGTCTCCCTTGCGGTTGAACAGGGGCATGAGGAACCCCATGGCCGGCTGGTCGCCGATGTCGCGCCGCAGCTGCACCGGGCGGCGCTCCTCGATGACGCGCCGGAGGTCGTTCCAGTGCTCGAAGGGGTAGCGTGCCAGCGAATCCGGCTGGTAGGTGAGCGCGCCGGTGCGGTCGAACAGCCGCACGCCGAGCACGCGCTCGTAGCCGGAGATGCGGTCCGCGAGCCCGCGCAGGTCCCGGACCTGCCGGTCGCGCAGGTAGTCCTCGCTCGCGATCTGGACGACGCGTGCGATCGCCCGTCCCTCCTTCGACAGCTCCTCGCGGAGCAGTTCGCGGCTCCGCTCCTCGAACGTCCAACCGAGGAACAGCGTCAGCGCCACGAGCGGGAGCAGCAGCGCGAGTGTCAGTTTGAGGCCGATACGCACACGTCACCTCCGGGTCGAACGGCAGCGGGCATCGCGGCGGAAAGGTACGAGACGAAACCGCCGTTGTCCCCGTGGAATGCACGAAGCGCCCCGGCGTCGGCCGGAGCGCTTCGCGGGTCGCTCGAACTCGAAGGGGTCACTCGCCCAGCGCCCCCCGTGGGGCCGGCTCGTCCGTGCGGATGATGCCCGGCGTCTCCGGCGCGGGCTCGGGCTTCGTGACGTGCCGCCTGCCGCCCTCCGGCTCGCCGAACCACTTCTTCGCCCACACGCTGCACCACGCGCCGAAGTCGTCGAGATACGTGTACACGACGGGCACGACGACGAGCGTGAGCAGCGTCGAAGTGATGAGTCCTCCGATCACCGCACGGGCCATCGGCGCGCGGAACTCGGCGCCGGCGCCGAGCGCGATCGCGGTGGGCAGCATGCCGAAGATCATCGCGAGCGTGGTCATCACGATCGGGCGCAGGCGCAGCTCGCCGGCGTCCACGAGCGCGGTCACGCGGTCCGCGCCCTTCTCGCGCGCCTGGTTCACGAAGTCCACGAGCAGGATCGCGTTCTTCGTCACGAGGCCCATGAGCATGATGATGCCGATCATGCTCATGATGTTGAGCGAGCCCTTCGTCATCGCGAGCGCGAGCATCACGCCGACGAGCGACAGCGGCAGCGACAGCATGATGGTGAGGGGCTTCAGGAACGACCCGAACTGGCTCGCGAGGATCAGGTACAGCAGGATCACGGCGAGCGACAGCGACTCCATCATGTAGCCCACGGTCTCGACGAAGTCGGCCTGTTCGCCGCCGAAGTCGAAGCGGTAGCCGGGCGGCAGGTCCATCGCCTGCAGCCGAGTCTGGATGTCGGTCGTCACGGCGGTCAGCGCGCGGCCCTGGAAGTTGCCCTCGATCGTCGCCACGCGCTCGAGCTGCTGGCGGTCGATCTGTGCGGGCGCCGCGCCGCGCGACAGGCGCGCGACCTGGCCGAGCGGCACCATGATGGGCGTGCCGGACGCGTCGGTGCGACCGGTCGCGACGGGCAGCCGCAACAGGTCGTCCTCGCTTTCGCGGAACTCCGGCGCCATGCGCACGCGCACGTCGTGCGACAGCCCGGTCTCGTCCTCCCAGTCACCGGCCTTCTGCCCGGCGAGCACGGGACGCAGCGCGCTCCCGACCGCGCCGACGCTCAGCCCGACGTTCGCGGC
>JBGANH010000238.1:0-7364 GCA_044222365.1 Candidatus Eiseniibacteriota bacterium | reverse complement strand
CCCGCCGGGCTATCCGCTGTACGTGCTGCTCGGCGGAGCGTGGGCGCACGCGGCCGCCGCGTTCGCCGAGCCCGCGCTCGCGCTGAACGTGTTCTCCGCCGTGTGCACGAGCGCCGCGGCGGGCTTCCTCGCGCTCGCGACGCGGCGGATCGCGGGCTCCGCGGCCGGCGCGGTGTTCGCGGCGTGGACGTTCGCGTTCTGCGCGCCCGCCTGGAAGTACGCGATCGTCGCCGAAGTCTTCGCGCTCAACGCGCTGCTCGGCGCGCTCGCGCTCTGGCTGTTCGCGCGATCGCTCGACGAGACGCGCGCGAGCGCCGCGAACCGCGCCATGCTCGCGCTCGTGTACGTCACGCTGCTCGGGCTCTCGCACCACCACACGCTGCTGCTGCTCGGCATCCCGGCGTCGGCCGTCGCGTGGATCGCGGCGTGGCGGCGTTCGGCCGGCGCGCGCACGGCGCTCACGCTGCGCACGGGCGCGATCAAGCTGCTCTCGCTCGCGCCGCTCGCGTGGCTGCCGTATGCCGCGCAGCGGACACAGGCGCTCGTGTGGGGTGACGCGAGCACACCGCGTGGCTTCTTCTCGCTGCTGCTGCGCGACGACTACGGCACGTTCCGCCTCGATCCCGTGCAGGCGGGCATGCAGGCGGACAAGAGCCACGTCGCGATCTGGCTCGAATCGCTGCCGCACGGCCTCGGCTGGGCGCCGCTCGTGCTGCTCGTGCCCGGCGCGTTCGCGCTCGCGCGCCGCGCGCCGCGGGTGGCGATCGCGCTCGGGGCGTTCCTCGCACTGCAGCTCGCGTTCTTCACGCGCGTCGGGTTCCCGTCGGACTCGGCCGTGCTGCGCGGCGTGATCGAGCGCTTCTACATCCTGCCCTCGCTCGTGCTCGCGCTCGTCGCGGGTGCGGGCGCGGCGGCCGTGGTCGCGTGGGCGCCGCGCGTGCATCGCGTGCTCGGCGGAACGCGGTGGCCCGCGTACCTGGCGCTCGTCGCGTACTGGGGCGTCGCCGACGTGGGCGCGCGCGCGCGGGGTGTCAGCCAGCGCGGCAACGCACTGCCCGAGGCGCTCGGCCGCGGCATGCTCGCGAGCCTGCCCGAACGCGCGGTGCTCTTCGTGCAGGGCGACCTGCAGCACAACGCGCTCGCATACCTGCAGCGCGCGCGCGGGCTGCGTCCCGACGTCACGGTGCTCGACCAGGAACTCATGACGTACGCGTGGTACGTGCGTCGCGTGCGCGCGGCGCATCCCGGACTGCTGCCGCCGCTGGGCGGCGCGCAGCGCGTGTCGTTGCGTGACGGCCGCACGGTGGACGGCTGGACGATCCCGCGCGGCGATTCCGCGGTGGACCTGCTCACCGAGAACGCGCAGGGCACCGCGCGCGGCGGCGAGATCGTGTCGGTGCGTCCGGTCGCCCCCGAGTCGGCGTTCGCGGCGACGCGTGCGGGCTTCCGCACGGGCTGGCTGCGCGAACCGAGCGAGGACCGCTACTCGGGGTTGCCGGGCACGCGCAACCTGCTCTGGCTCGACCAGCTTTCGGGGGAGCGTCCGGTCGCGTTCGTCGGCGTGAAGGACGACAGCTGGACGCTGCGGTACGGCATGACGCCGGTGGGGTTCGTGGGCTGGGCCGCGCCGCTCGGCGCGCCGCCGTCGCTCGAGGCGCAGGCGGCCGCGCTGCTGCGCGTGTTCGCGCAGACGCCGATGGACGCGTACTTCCGCGCGTACGACCCGACGAGCTTCGAGCACGCCGAGCGCGCGCGCTTCGCCGCGGTCATGAACCGCTCGGCGCTCGTGCTGAGCCAGCCGCAGGCAGCCGCCGCGATCTCCGGCAACCCGGAGGGCTGGAAGCGCGTGAAGTCCTGGGCCGAACGCTTCGAGGCGCTCGAGGCTTCGCCCGATCCCGCCTGCCTGCGCGCGATCGGGTTCCTGCGCGTGTTCGGCGGCGACTTCGCCGACCACGCCGCGGCGCTGCGCGACCTCGAACGCTGGCTGGCGAGCGGTGCCGAAGGTGTGGTCGGCGACACCGAGGCGCGCGACATGGAGGCGCGGCTGCGGGCCGAAGCGGGGCGCTGAGCGCCGCCGTGGCGGCTGCCCCAGCCCCCGTCGCGAAAAAAGCCCCTGTTAGGACAGGGGCGGTTCGGGCGAACATCTTCCGATACGGAGCCGTCCGTCCCATCCTCGGAGCGCCCCATGATCCCGACGTCTCGCCCCACGCGTTTCGCCATGCTCTCGGTCGTCCTCGGGCTCGCCCTCGCCGCCTCGTCGCCGCCGGCGTGCGCCGGGACCTGCGAGCCCCCCACGATCACCTCGATGACGCCGGCGAGCGTGCCCGCGGCCGGCGGCATCCTGCTCACGATCAACGGATCGAACTTCACCGCATACGGCAGTCCCAAGGTCACGATCGGGCTCCGCGACGTGCCGGTGATACTGGCGTCGAACGTTCGGCTCGTCGTGCTCGCGCCGCCGCAGGACGACGACGCGCAGCCGGCGGTGCGTATCCGCGCCGGGAAGTTCAAGCCCGCGAAGATGCCGCTCGACCGCATCGCTTACGCGCCGCCGCTCGTCGACGCGGCGCCGCCCGCGCTGGTCTCGCGCGGCGGCGGCACACGCCTCACGATCACCGGCTCGAACTTCCGCTGCTCGGCGCCGGGCGCGTACCTCGAGAACCCCGCGACCGGCGGCACCTGTCCCGCGCACGTGGTCTCGGCGAGCGACACGTCGATCGTGGTCGAGACCGAGGACTGCGACGACGCCGATCCCGATCGTGTGCTGCACGTGACGCTCGCGCGCGAAGGCATCGTGCACCGCGACCTCGCCGCACGGAACATCCTGCTTTCGGGGTCTCGCGTGGCGTCGGTGACGCCGGCGAGCGTGCCCGCGTGCGGCGGTTCGACGATCACGGTCGTCGGCAGTGATTTCGACGACGGTTCCGGCCTGGCGCCGCGCGCGCAGGTCTGTGTCGACGGCCGTTGCGCCGACGTGCGTGTCACGTCGTACACGAACACACAGCTCGTCGGCGTCGCGCCGCCCGCGCCCGTCGTGCCGTCGAACGTCGCGGGCAAGGTCGTGGTCACCACGAGCGCCGGCACCGGTTCGTCGGGCACGCTCGCCTACGACTCCACGCCGATCATCCGCGGCTCGCGCTCGTCGAGCCTGCCCGCGAGCGGCGGCGTCCCGCTCACCATTCGCGGCGACAACTTCGGCCCCGGCACGCTGGTGCGCTACGACGACGGAATCGGCGCGCCGGTGGACGTCGCGCCGACGAGCCTGGGCGGCGGCCAGATCGTGAGCGCCGCGGTGTCCTCCGTGGGTGTGCAGATGCAGGTGTCGCTCGTTCAGGACGGACAGGCGTCCGAACCCATCACGTTGCCGGTGCTGCCGCCGCCTGCGATCACCAACGTGAGCGGGGGCGCGGGCGGATTGTTCGGCGGTGACCTCGTCACGATCACCGGCCAGAACTTCGGTCCGGTTTCGCCCGGCGGGCACGACGTGCTCGTGATCTTCGACCAGAACGGCGTGCGCGCCCCCGCGGGTCCCGTGCGCTGGACGGCCCCCGAAGTGCTCGTCGTGCGCGCGCCGGTGATGCAGGCCGGCAGCGCGGGCGTCATCGTGTCGGTGAACGGCGTCGAGACGGTCGGCCCCTCCGCGATCACCTACGTGTCGAACAACGACCTCGGAGCGCCACGCGTGAGCTTCCGGAATCCCACATCGGCCGCGCCCGGCGGCGGCACGGTGATCACGCTCATCGGGAGCGACTTCGGCACCTCGGGGACGCTGGTGCGGTTCGGCTCCCAGCTGGTCGCGCCGCTGCAGCTACAGAACAACGCACTCACCTTCGTGTCGCCGCCGTTCGACGCCGGCGAGGAGCAGGCCGCGGTCGAAGTCGTCGCAGCGAACCAGAAGGCTTCGAATCCGCTCTACCAGGACAAGCGCGGACCGGCGAACAACCCGCTCGCGGGCAGCGAGCGCTCCTCGTGGGCCGGCGGCACGCCACTCACGATCACGGGCTCGGACTTCGAAGCGAGTGCGCGCGTCGAGGTCTCCACGGGCGCGGGCGACGTGTTCCGAATCGTGCCCTCGTCCGTGTCGCCCTCGCAGATCACGTTCGTCACGCCGGAACTGCCGGGCGGGAGTTCCGCGAGCGTCCGTGTCGTGGACGGTTCGCTCGGCGGCGCGTCCGTGCCGCTGCCGTACTCCGGCCCGATCGTCAGCGGGATCTCGAGCACGACGATGTCGCAGGCCGGCGGCACGGTGCTCACGATCACCGGCTCGGGCTTCGGCGCGGTGGCGGGCAAAGGGTTCTTCGAGAAGGGCGACAAGCCGACGCAGGACTCCTGGTCCGACCACGTGATCGTCGTCACCACTTCGCCGCGCGCGCCCGGCTGCCCGGCGCAGCGTCCGTTCCGCATCCAGACCGCGGCGGGCGACGTGAGCAATGCCACGACGATCGCGTTCGTCGAGCCCGTGGTGGACGGCCCGGACACGCCCGCGACGAGCGCCCTGGGAGGGATTCCGCTCACGATCCGCGGCTCCGACTTCGGACCGAATGCACACCTGGTTTGGGCCGACGGGCTGCCCGGACCCGACATCACGATCACGGACCGCTGTGCCACGAGCTTCGCGGTGTTGCTCGGGGCGGGCTCGCCGGGTTCGCGGCTGCTGAGCCTCGACCCCGAGTCGCAGGGTGCGCCGGCGCCGTTCGCGCTCGACCTGCTCGCGCCGCCGGCGGCGACCGTCGTCTCGCCCGCCATCGGCCCCATCTCCGGCGGCAATGTCGTCACAGTGACCGGCGCGAACTTCGGCCCGCAGGGCACGCGCCGCAATGTGCACTTCGCGGGCGCTGACGACTGCCCGTTCGACGTGCTCGACGAGTCCTCGACCCTGCTCGTGTGCCAGCTGCCGCCGGGATCGTCGCCGGGCTTGCGTGACCTGGTGATCGAGGTCGAAGGCGTCGCCGACACCTTGATGGACGCTTACGAATACAGCACGACCGTGAGCGTCGACGGGGTCCCGTCCGCGTCACTCGCACTGGCGCTCGCGCCGTTGCGCACGCCGTTCGCGGGCGAGTTGACGCTGCGGATGAGCCTGCCGCAGGCGGGGCACTGGCAGCTTCGGCTGTACGACGCGCGCGGTGCGCTCGTGCAGCGCCTCGAGGGTGACGCGCCCGCGGGTGTGATCGACGTGCGCTGGAACGGCCGATCGAACGAGGGCCGAGCGGCGGCACCGGGCGTGTACTTCGCTCGCCTCGTCACGGCGCAGGGCACGCGTGACGCGCGGGTCGTGAAGCTGCAGTGATCCGGGGCGGACGAACCAGGTCGCTCCTGGAGTAGAGTGCCGGCGCTCCGCCCGTTCGCGGGCGGGGCGCCGATTCGTACGGTCCGACGCGCCGCCACTTCACGATCAGGGACGATCCGTGGGCACTCCCGACCCGAACGCCAACCCGAAGCCGAACGCGGCCGCCGCCATCGCCGTGCTCGCCGCCTTCGCCGCGCTCGCCTTCGCCTGCCGTGGCGGGCTGCCGGGTGTCGCCGTGGCCGACGACTACCTGTTCCTCGCGCACCAGTCGCAGGCCGGGTTCGACTGGCTCGGTACGCACGGCAGCGACTGGTACTGGCGGCCGCTCTCGCGCCAGGCGTACTTCGCGCTGCTCGGGCCACATCTCGTCGCGCACCCGGAGTACGCGCTCGCGTTGCATGTGGGACTGCTGCTCGTGGCGGTGTGGGCGCTGTGGTCGTTCGGCCGGCGCATGCTCGGGGTGCACGGCGCGCTCGTGCTCGCGACCGCGCCCGTGCTCATGGAGCCCGTGCGCGTGCTGATCGCCTGGCCGAGCGCGATCCAGCACCTGCTGCCGCTCGCCGGCATCTCGTGCGCGCTCGCCGCGGCCGTCCGCGGCCGGGCTGCGCTCGCGTGGCTCGCGCTGGCCGTCGCGATCGGCGGCCACGAGAACGCGCTCTTGGTGCTGCCGGCGATCCCGTTGCTGCTCGCACGCGCGCGCGGCCGGTTCGCGCCCTCCGACGCGGCGGCCGCCATCGCGCTCGCGGCGCTCTGGGGCGCGGGCCGCATGGCGGCGTTCGCGCACGGAGCCTCGCTGCCGCCCACTCACGGCATGCCCGGCCTCGCCGCGCTCGGTACGGTGGCGCGGTATTCGCTGGCCGCATTCGCGAGCCTCGAGGACCTCGCGCGGATCCCGGCGGCGCTCGTGCTCGCGGGCTACGCCGTCGCGGGGGCCGCGCTGCTCGTGGGCCCGCGCGCGCCGCTGCCGCCCGGGGGGGTGCGCGCGATGCTCGGTGCGGCGCTCGTGTGGGCGCTCGCCACGGCGCCGCTCGCGATCTTCCTGCCCGAGTGGAACTCCTGGCGCAACACGCTGCCCTCGCTCGCGCTCGCCTTCGTGCTCGCGGCGCTCGCACAGACGGGAGGCGCGCGCGTCGCGTGGCTGCTCGTGAGCGTGCGGCTCGCCGCGCTGCTCGTCTCGCCGGTGCCCGCGCCACTGCCCGGCGCGATCGCGCCCGAGACCGACACTCACATCTCGTTCGCACGCCTCACGCGCATGCAGCAGACCGTGCGCGCGGCGCGTGTGGCGCTCGCACCGGCGCCGCGCCGTACACAGCCCTGGCGCGTACGGCACTGGAACCTTCCGCGTCTCACCGAGTTCGCGTTCGGCGGGCCGTGTGCGTTGCAGGTGTGGAGCGGCGATCCGCATGCGACTTTCGTGATGTACGGCGAAGCCGAGGGCATGGCGGACACCGCGGCGACGGTGGTCGCGTTCGACCCCAACTTCTCGCGGGACGCCGTGGTGCTCGTGAGCGAAGCGCAGCGGCGGCTGAACGCCGCGAACGCCGTGGTGCGCGACGCCGGTGCCGCGGCCGGCGACTCGGCGCTCGCCGCTGTACTCGAGGCGCAATCGCCGCCCGCGCCACGTCTCACGTCACTCGTGCTGCTCAACCGCGTCGCGCTCAACCTTTCGCTCGGGCGTCTCGCGCTCGCCGACTCGCTCCACCGCGAGTCGGCCGCCGTCGCCTGGGCGGAGCAGTGGGTGCGCGACGAGCTGCGGATCGCCGCGGCGCTGCGGGACACCGCCCGTTTCCGGGCGGGCCTGCGCGAAGGGCTCGCGCGGCTGCCGGAGGACGAGTCGCTGCGGAAGGCCGCGACCGCGTGGGGAGTGACGCCGGGAACACCCGACTCCCGCTGACCACCGCGGACTGCCGGAGGCGCCCGGTGGACGCCCGGAGGGTGCCCCGCTGGCCGCCGGGTGAGACCGGCTGGTACGCTTTTGGTGCTCATCGCGCCACTCGCCTGTCCGCCGACCCCGAAAGCCCCACACCGTGCCCGACTTCGTCGCTTTCCGCCGCCCGGCCGTTGCGCTGTTGTG
>JBGANH010000237.1:0-7368 GCA_044222365.1 Candidatus Eiseniibacteriota bacterium | reverse complement strand
CTCCTCGAGACAGCGCGCGGCCTCGTTCACGATCGCGAGCCCCATGCGTTCCGAAAGCTGCTCCGCGGAGGCCGTGCGGCGCGAGGCCCCCAGCCCGAGCAGCGCGGGCACCTCGGCGTCGGGCGCGCGCTTGCGGCCCTGGTGCCGGTAGAAGCCGCGGCCGTTCTTGCGGCCGAGCCGGCCCGAGGCGGCGAGCTTCTCGAGCAGCGGCGCCGGAGCCATGCGCGTGGGGAACGCGGCGCTGAGCACGCCGGCCACCTTCTGCGCCACGTCGAGCCCGACTTCGTCCACGACTTCGAACGGTCCCATCGGCATGCCGAAGCGCCGCATCGCGGCGTCGATGTCGGCGACCGCGTAGCCCTCCTCGAACAGGTGCATCGCTTCGCGCAGGTACGGCATGAGCACGCGGTTCACGACGAAGCCCGGCGAGTCCTTCACCACGACGGGCGTCTTGCCGAGCCGGCGCGCGAGCGCGACGGCGGTGACGAGCGTCGCGTCGGACGTCTTCTCGCCGCGCACGACCTCGAGCAGCGGCATCTTGTGCACGGGATTGAAGAAGTGGAACCCGACGAAGCGTTCGGGGCGGCGCAGGCCCTCGGCGAGCGCGTTCACGCTGAGCGAGGACGTGTTGGTCGCGAGGATCGCGTCCTCGCGCACGCGCACTTCGAGTTCGGCGAACACGCGGCGCTTGATGTCGAGATCCTCGACCACCGCCTCGATCGCGAGATCGGCGTTCGCGAGTCCCGTCAGTTCCAGCGTGGGCAGCAGGCGCGCCATCTGCCCGTCCTTCTCGGGCGCGGGCGTGCGCTTCTTGCGGCCGCGCTCGTCGAGGATGCCGCGCACGGTCTGCAGTCCCTTCTGCAGCGCCTCGGGCTTCACGTCGCGCCAGCGCACCGAAATGCCGACGCGGCTCGCGAGTTCGGCGATGCCGCCGCCCATGACGCCCGCGCCCGCGAGCGCCATCGCCCGCACCGGCGCCGGCTCAGCGCCGCACGTCCGGCACGACGTCCGCGCGCTTGGCGTCCTCCTGCAGGAAGATGCGCACGAGGTTCTTGCACACCGTACCGGTCACGAGCGGAGCGACGGCGTCCGCCTCGAGCGCGAGCGCCTGTTCGAGCGGCAGCGTCATGCCGCGCTCGATCACGTCGAGCGCCGCGAGCGGCGCGGGGTACTTGCCGCCGGTCTTCTTCAGCACACCGGCGCGCGCCTGCTGGAACACGACCTGCCGTCCCGCGCCGAGGCGAGCAGCGACGGCACCGCGCCCTTCGGGCGGAAGCGGTCGCGCCGCGAGCCGGCGGGGCGCTTCGCGAGTTCGGCGAGGCGCTTCTCGGCCGCGGCGAGCAGCCACGCGGCGGGCGCGGCCTTCGCGATCAGGCCCATCTTCTCGGCGCGCTTCGCGTCGAGCGTGCGCCCCGTGAGGATCAGGTCGAGCGCCGCCGGCAGGCCGACCAGGCGCGGCAGGCGTGTCGAGCCGCCGAAGGCCGGGAAGATGCCGAGCAGCACCTCGGGCAGTCCGATCTGCGTGCGCGGCTCCTCGGCCGCGACGCGCGAGTCGCACGCGAGCGAGATCTCGAGCCCGCCGCCCAGGCACACGCCGTCGATCGCGGCGACGGTGGGCACGCGCAGGTTCGCGAGCCGCGAGAACGCCGCGTGCGCGCGGCGCACGAGCACGCGCACCTGTTCGGGGTCGGTGATCGAGCCGATCACGCGCACGTCCGCGCCGGCGACGTACGAGCCGGCCTTGCCGCTGCGCAGGATCACGCCCGTCAGTGCGGCGTTCGATTCGAGCTCGCCGAGCGCCGACTCGAGCGCGGCGATCGCCGGCTCGTCGAGCACGTTCACCTTGCGCTCGGGATCGTCCATCACGAGGTGGGCGAGGCCCTGCTTCGGGTACTCCACGCGGAAGACGCTCATCACGCACGCTCCAGCACGAAGGCCGCGCCCTGCCCGCCGCCGACGCACAGCGACGCCATCGCGTACCGGCCGTTGCGGCGCCGCAGCTCGTGCAGCGCGGTGAGCAGCAGCCGCGCGCCGCTCGTGCCGACCGGATGGCCGAGCGCGATCGCGCCGCCGTTCACGTTGAGTTTGTCCATCGGGATCTCGCCGAGCGCGCGGTCGCGCCCGAGCTCGCGCTTCGCGAAGTCGTCCGACTTCGCCGCGGCGAGGCAGCCGAGCACCTGCGCGGCGAACGCCTCGTTGATCTCGAACAGGTCCATGTCGTCGAGCGTCAGCCCGGCGCGATCGAGCGCCTTCGCCATCGCGTACACCGGGCCGAGCCCCATGTGCGAGGGCGCGAGGCCCGCGAACGCGAACGCGCGGATGCGCCCGAGCGGCGGGCTCGACCAGCCCTGCGCGGTCGCGTCGTCCGCGATCAGCAGCGCGGCGGCGCCGTCGGTCACCTGGCAGGCGTTGCCGACCGTGACGGTGCCGTTCCTGCGGTCGAAGTACGGCTTCAGCTTCGCGAGCGCCTCGAGCGTCTGGCCGTCGCGCGGCCCGACGTCGTCGCGCACCGCCTCGTACTTGGGCGCCGCGAACACCGGCACGATCTCCTCGCGCAGGCGCTCCTTCGCGGCGACCGCGAGCTGGTGACTGCGCAGCGCGAACGCGTCCTGCTCCTCGCGGCCGATCCGGAAGTCCTTCGCGAGGTTCTCCGCGGTCTGTCCCATGTTGAGTCCGCACACGAGGTCGGTGAGCCCCTCGGCGATCGCGATCCGCGGCGCGAGCATGGACGGCTTGAAGCGCGTGAACTGGCCGAGCTTCGCGGCCGGCGTCTTCGCGCGCATGAGCCCCTCGAGCCACTCCGCGTACTCGGGCACGAACTGAAGCGGGATCTGCGTCATGTTCTCCATGCCGCCCGCGAGCACGAGCGAGGCGTCCCCCGATGCGATGCGATACAGCGCGCTCGCGACCGCTTCCATGCCCGAGGCGCAGTTGCGGTGCACGGTGAACGCGGGCACGCGCTCGGGCACGCCGGCGCGCAGCGCCACGATGCGCGAGGAGTTCGCGGCCTCGGCGGGCATCGCGCAGTGCCCGAAGATCACCTCGTCGAGCCGGCCCGGGTCGAGGTCGGCGCGCGCGATGGTCTCGGCGGCGGCGATGCGCCCGAGTTCGTACGACGGCACTTTGCGGAACAGGCTGCCCGCCTTGACGAACGGCGTGCGGACGCCCGAGAGGATCCATCCGGAAGTCGGCATCACTTGATCTTCGCCAGCAGCTCCCGCGCTTCCGCCTGATGGCGGGCGTCGAGCGCACCGCTGGTCGGTGGCAGCGCCACCGCTTTCTCGAGTTCGCGTTTCGCTTCGGAGTCCCGGTGCAGCGCGTGGAGCAGGCGGCCGTACTCGAGACGGTGGTGGACGTATTCGGGTTCCAGCTGGATCGCCGTCTGGAGCGCCGTCTCGGCGTTCGCGTACGAAGCGCCCTTGGGCACCCCGCCGAGCACGGCGTTCGCGGTCAGGCGTTCGACGGCGTTGAGTTCGGACAGCTTGATGTTCCACACGGCGAGCACGTGCCAGGCGCGGCCGCTGCGCGGATCCATCTTCAGCGCGCGGTCCACCTCGGACTTGATCTCGCGCGACAGCGCCAGCTTCGTCTTGGCGCCCTCGCCGAGCGCCTGCCGCCCGAGCGCGACCGCGAGCCACACGTGCCCCGCCGCGGAATCCGGCGCGGCCTTCACCGCAGCGCGCGCATGTTCCACCGCCGCCGCCCGGGTCCGCCGCTGCTCGTCCCCCTTCTGGAGTTCGGCCAGCTCGGATTCGGCGCGCACCAACCGGCACAGCGCCACGAAGTGGTCGGGGCTCGCCGCCAGCGCCGCCTGGTAGGCGTCGCGCGCATTGGCGAGATGGGCGGCTGCGTACTCGAGGTCCCCGGCCGCGATCCAGTCGGCCGCCGAGGTCGCGGCCGAGGCCGGCGAGGCGCCCAACGGGACCACCGTGAGCACGAGGGACAGGGCCACCGCCCGCAGCCCGGCCACGACGGCCCGGCGCGCCCGGACGCGGATTGCTCCTGCCATGCCGGCGACCTCCTGATGGGTCACGCACCGCGCGACGACCCGTGCGGCGGACCATGCGTCAGGGCTTTCGGCGTTGTCAAACTCGTGACGATGGTGATAACAATGCAACCGCTCGCGACACACCTGTGCGCGACCCGCGGTGCGGCGGGAACGGAGCCCGGATGCCCAAAACGCTGATCCAGATCTTCCTCGACACCGCCGACCAGCACGACAAGCCCGCGCATTTCATGCGCAAGAACGCCGTCGGCTGGGAGTCCATTTCGTCGCGGCAGGCCGTGCAGGACGTCGAGTCGCTCGGACTCGGCCTGGTGTCGCTCGGTGTGGGCCGGGGCGACCGCGTGGCCCTCCTCTCGGAGAACCGCTACGAGTGGGCGCTCACCGACCTCGCCACGCTCGGCATCGGCGCGGTCACCGTGCCCATCTACCCGACGCTGACCGCGCAGCAGGTGCGCTACATCCTCGAGAACTCCGAGGCGAAGGTCTGCGTCGTGTCCACGCCGGCGCAATACGACAAGATCCAGCAGATCGCGGCCGACCTGCCCGCGCTGCGCGTCATCCTCGCCATGGAGCCCGCCCCGGTGCTGGGCGGCCGCGGCCAGTCGTTCGCGCACCTCGTGGACACGGGCCGGGCGCTGCGCGAGCAGGAACCGCGCGCCTTCCGCCAGAGCGCCGCGCTCGTGAAGCCCGATGACCTCGCGACCATCATCTACACGTCGGGCACCACGGGCGATCCCAAGGGCGCGATGCTCTCGCACGCGAACATCGCCTCGAACGTCGAGGCCGGCCTCGCGATCGTGAAGCTCGGTCCCGACGACCGCAGCCTGTGCTTCCTGCCGCTGTGCCACATCTTCGAACGCATGGCCGGCATGTACTGCATGCTCGCCGCCGGCGTGACCATCGCGTACGCGCAGTCGCTCGAGACCGTGGCCGCCGACGCGATGGAAGTGCACCCGACCGTGATGACCGGCGTGCCGCGCTTCTACGAGAAGGTGTACGCCCGCGTCATGGAGAACGCGCTCGCCCAGCCGGCGCTGCGCAAGAACATCTTCTTCTGGGGGCTGCACGTCGGGATCGAGGTCGCGCGCCTGCACTTCCGGGGCGAGAAGCCCTCGGGCCTGCTCGCGCTGCAGCACGCGATCGCCGACAAGCTCGTCGGCGCCAAGGTGCGCGCGCGCGTCGGCGGCAACCTGCGCTTCTGCATCTCCGGCGGCGCGCCGCTCGGCCCGAAGGTGATGGAATTCTTCTTCGCGGTCGGCATTCCCATCTGCGAGGGGTACGGGCTCACCGAGACCTCGCCCGTCATCTGCCTGAACCCGCCCGGGCGCGAGCGCCCCGGCGCCGTCGGCCCCGTGGTTCCGGGCGTCGAAGTGCGCATCGGCGAGGAGGGCGAGATCCTCACGCGCGGCCCGCACGTCATGATGGGCTACTTCCGCAACGAGGCGGCGACGGCCGCGGCGATCCGCGACGGCTGGTTCCACACCGGCGACGTCGGTCATCTCGACGAGGACGGCTACCTCGTGATCACCGACCGTCTCAAGGACCTGCTCGTCACGGCGGGCGGCAAGAAGGTCGCGCCGCAGCCGTTCGAGGGCCGGCTCAAGATGTCGAAGTGGATCAGCGAGGCGGTCATGCTGGGCGACCAGCGCCCGTACTGCATCGGCCTGATCGTCCCGAACTTCGCCGTGCTCGAGACCGAGGCGCGCGCGCGCGGCTGGGCGCACAACAACCGCCGCGAACTGCTCGCGCACCCCGACGCGCTGGCGATCTACCAGCGCGAGATCGACAAGCTCAACGCCGACCTCGCGCCGTTCGAGCAGATCAAGAAGTTCGCGCTCCTCGACCGCGACCTGAGCCAGGACGCGGGCGAACTCACCCCCACTCTCAAGGTCCGCCGGCGCGTCGTGACGCAGAAGTTCGCCGAGCAGATCGAATCGCTCTACGCGGCGGGCGCCTGAAGCGCGGCCGCGACCGGTCCATCCTTCCCATCCCCCCGACCTGAACGCTTCCTCACTTCCGAAAGGAACCCATGAAACTCCACCGTAGTGCGCTCGCCGTCGCGATCTTCGCGGCGCTCCTGGCGCCCACCCTCGCCTCCGGCGCCGGGTACGCCATCTACGAACAGGGCGCGGCCGTGCTCGGCATGGCCGGCGCCGGTACCGCGTCGGTGCACGACGCGTCGGCCGTGTTCTACAACCCCGCCGCGCTCGTCACGCTCGAAGGCAAGAGCGCGTACTTCGGCGGCACGTGGCTCTCCACGCACAACAGCTTCGCGGGCGTGGACCCGAACCCGGGCTTCGGCGTCACCGAGAAGATGAACACCGGCAACTTCTTCCCGCCGACGGTCTACTGGACCAACCGGCTGTCGAACAAGCTCGCCTACGGCGCCGGGTTGAACGCGCCGTTCGGACTCGGCGTGGACTGGGCCAGCCCCGAGACGTTCACCGGCCGCGGCCGCGTGACGAAGGCGCTGCTGCAGGGCATCAACACGAACTTCAGCCTCGCCTACGCGCTCACGCCCGAGCTTTCGATCGGCGCGGGCTTCGACGCGCTCTTCGCGGGCGTCGAAGTGAACCAGATCGCCACGCAGGTGATTCCCGGCGGCGGCGGCGGTGTCGCGAACATCGCGCAGGTGAAGCTCAAGGGCGGGCTCACGCCCGGCTACGGATTCAACGGTGCGTTGCAGTGGCGCCCGGACGCCCGCTGGAAGTTCGGCGCGGCCTACCGTTCCGAGATCGTGGTCGACATCACCGACGGAGACGCGACGTTCACGCAGATGCTCACGGGCGACACGCTGTTCGACGCGGTCGTCGCCGCGGGCATTCCGCCGGCGCAGGGCGTCTCCACGACGCTCAAGTTCCCGGCCATGGTCTCGGTCGGCGGCGCCTGGAGCCCGACGCCCGACTGGACGTGGGAAGTCGACGTGAACAAGACGATGTGGTCGCTCTTCAACGAGCTGCCCATCACGTTCTCGACGACGGCGTCCAAGAACTCGGTCATCACCGAGGACTACGAGGACTCGTGGCGCGTGAGCGTCGGCGCCGAGCACCGGCTGGCCGGGCACACCTATCGCTTCGGCTACTACTACGATCAGGAAGCCGCGCCGATCGAGTCCGTGACGCCGCTGCTGCCGGACGCGCCGCGTCACGGCGTGACGGTCGGCCTCGGCTGGAAGCTGGGCGCGAAGAAGAACTGGACGCTGGACGCGTACAACCTCGCGCTGTTCATCGAGAACCGCAGCACCGAGGGCCAGGAGCGCGACGGCTACAACGGAACCTACAAGGCCTACGTGAACGGCACGGGCCTGAGCCTCGCCTACCACTGGTGAGCGCGGGAGGATACGACCACATGAAGAAGCATCT
>JBGANH010000236.1:0-7371 GCA_044222365.1 Candidatus Eiseniibacteriota bacterium | reverse complement strand
CGTTTTCCACGTCGGCCCCACGCCGAGTCCATCCACTCGAGGGAACACCATGCGGAAGATCGCTACCACGCTCCGCCTCACCGTCGCGATGCTCGCCCTGAGCGTCGCCGTCGCCTCCGCCCAGGCGCTGGTCTCCGAGATCGTCCAGCCCGCCGGCGAGATCGACGTCGACTTCATGGGCCGCACGCACATCACGCCCAACTCGACCTCGTTCGCCGGCGTCGTCTACGACAACACCGCGTCCACGGCGAACACGGGCTTCTCGTCCACGTCGCTCACGTCCGTCTGGGGCGACGAGCTGTTCACGACGAACCCGGGCATCCTCTCGGGCTTCAAGTTCACGGTCTTCAACTCCGGCTCGAGCCTCGGCAACCTGCTCACCGCGACCTGCGCGATCTCGTTCTACGACGGCGCCACCGCCGCGTACCTCGGCGGCTTCACGACGAACGTGAACTTCGGCACGGGTCTCGCCAAGGGCTTCTACTCGTTCGTGAACGTGACGGGCCTCGACGTGCTCGCCATCACGCTCAACACGACCGACGTGATCGTCACGCAGCAGATCACCGCGAAGACGGGCACGGCCAACCGTCTCGGCTTCGTGTCGCTCGACCCGCCGACGGTGGGCTCGAGCGATCCGGACTTCTACGCGAACTCCGCGACCGTCGGCGCGGCCGGCTGGTACACGCTGTCGGTCAACGCGAACCTGGGCTACCAGGTGACGGTGGCCGACCTGCCGGTGCCCGCGCAGAAATCCACGTGGGGCCGGTTGAAGTCGCTGTACCGCTAGCACGCGATTCACGCCGCACGCAGACGGCCGCCTTCCGGATTTCCGGAGGGCGGCCGATCTTTTCCGGCTCAGCGCGCGTCGCGGACGGCTCGCTTGGGCAGCACCGTGACCGCCGGGATTTCGGGCTCGAACAGCACCACCGGCAGTGCCGTCCGCTCGTTCACCCGCTCCGCCACCGCGATCACGAACGCACGCCCGCCCGGCGCGGACGCGCCGCCGCGCACGTCCTCCGCCCGCAGGCGCAGGTCCCCGACGGGATCGAGGCCGTGGCGCGCGAAGAACCGGCGCTTCGCCTCCGGGTGCGTGAGCATGCGCGGGTTCCAGATCTCGAGCCCGGGCTTCTCGCCGCGCAGCACCTGGTACTCGATCAGGCGCTGGTGCAGGTCGCGCGGCCAGAATACGACTCCCCGCTCGACCGGGATGCGCTCCCACTGCTCGTGCACGAAGGCGTCGAGCCCCACGAACGTCGTGCGCGCCTCCACCGCCGCACGCCAGCCGCTCGCGAGCCCGGGCAGTGCCGCGAGGGCGGCCACGCCCACGAGCACGCGGGCGGCCACCGCACCGCTCGCGCCCCACGAAGCCACGGCGACCGCGAGTGGCGCGAGTGCGAGCACGCCGAGCGCGAGCGCGGGCAGGAAATACGCGCTCGGGTCCTCGACGCCGTAGCCGAACGCGAACACGGCCTGCGCCGAGGCGATGCCGAGCAGCACCGCGAGCAGCCGGCGCGCTTGCCCCTGCGGGCGGAGTGCCCACGCCAGCGCGAGCGCCGCGATCCCCGCGAAGAGCAGCGGGAACACGTGGCGCTCGAGGAGCGCCCGGTCGAGCGGCTCGGGCGCGAAACGCCCGAAGTGGCCGGCGTACTGGGCGGCGCTCACGTGCGCCCACACTCCCGCCCATCCCGGCGCGAGCGTGCGCCAGAAGCCGGGGCCGTCGTGCCCGGCGTGCAGTCGCAGCCAGAGCGCGCATGCGATCGGCACCGCCGCCGCCGCGGTGAGAAGGCGTACGAGGGCGTCGCGCCGCTCTCCCGCGGGTACGTCCTCGCGCAGGAACACGATCGTCAACGGCACCGAGAAGAGCACCGACGTCGCGTGATGCGCGAGCCCCGCGCCGACGAGCAGTCCCCACACCACACCCTCGCGTGCCGCGGGAACTCTCGGGCCGTCCATGCGGCGCAGCGCGAGCCAGGAGAGCGCGAGCGCCCAGGCGGCGTGCCACGAGTACACCTCCGCCACGGTCGTCACCTGCGTCCACGCCGGATTCAGCGCGAGGTGCGCGACGCACGCGAGCGGGAGCACCGCGCGAGCGGAAGCTCCGAGCGCACGCGAAGCCGCCGCGAACCGCGCAGCGATCAGGTGCAGCAACCCCATCGCGACCCCGCCGCCGAGCGCGCTGAACGCGTTCGCCGCCCAAGCCCCCGGCGCCCCCATCGCCCGCAGCGCCGTGACGAAGCCGTGCCCGAAGACGGTGTAGGGCACGTAGCCCGTCGGGTGAGCGACGCCGTTCACCGCCAGCACGACCGTGAACTCGCTCGAGTCGCGATCGCCCGACACGGGAGGTGCGAGGAACAGGTACGCGGCGAACGACACGAGTGCGACGGCGACGGACACCCTCCGATCGGCGTGCGGCCCCGACGTCGACGCGTCTTCCAGCTTGGGATGGCGTGAGCGCATGGCGGTGAATGCTACAGGATGCGCGGCACACCCGCGCCGCGGGGTTCGGACGACGTCGCCGTCCGTCCCGTCGCGTGCCCAGCAGGTGCCGGCAATCCGGATCGAGCGTGATCGGACCTTCGACCACCGGAGTCCGCACGAGGCCCATCGCCGCCTCGACGGCCGAGCACTCGTCGCTCGCGACCCGATTGCGGCCACCTTGCTTCGCGAGGTACGGCGAGCGCGGCGAGTGCCACGTCACCCGCGGAGTGCCCGCGCTCGTGGTGGACGTCCTTGAAATGGTCGAGGTCGAGCATGAGCCCGGAAATGGGCGGCGCGAGCCCGGTATCCACCGGGCTACACGACATGATGCCGGCCGGCCGAAAACCGGGTTGAGCGCCCGGGTCGAATACAGGAATTCCGGCACCGGGTCCGCCCGCATCCCGAGGGATGTCCGGAGCCGCTCCGCAGCCGCCTCGCACGCAATGCCCGAATCCCCTTCGGAAGCGGAAACCTCCGAGGTAGAATGTCGCGTCGGCCGCCCCGACGTTCCCCCCGGATCGCGGCCATCATTCGGAGCCGCCATGCACACCACACATCGCACGCCCGCCGCGGCCGCCCGTCTCTTCGCGCCCGCCGTGCTCCTGGTTTCGCTGCTCGCCTCTTCCGCCCAGCCCACCGCCGCGTACGCCGCCACTGCGCTCGACAGCGTCTACACGACCGACGGAACGGTTTCGGCCGTCGCTTCCACGGGCACGCGCACGTTCATCGGCGGATCGTTCGGCCGGGTCGGGCCCCTCACGGGCAACCTGCTGACCTTCCTGCCGGGCGCCATCGATCCCGCACCCGGCTATCGCATGGTGTCCAAGTCGAGCTACGGGACCAATCTCGTCCACGCCTCGATTCCCGATGGGGCCGGCGGCTGGTACGTCGGCGGGCACTTCACGCACTGGCAGGGGCAGCCGCGGCAGGGCCTCGCCCACCTGCTCGCCGACGGCACGCTCTCGCCGCTCGCGCCGTCGCTCACGGGAGCCGCGGGTTCTCCGGGCGCGCGGGCGCTCACGCTCGTGGGCGGGCGTCTCTACGTCGGCGGCGACTTCACGGCGGTGAACGGCCAGCCCTGTGGTCCGCTGCTCGCGTTCGAGAACGAATCGAGCACGCCGATCGCCTGGGACCCGGGCATCCCCTCGCCCGTGCACTCGCTCGCGACTTCGGGTGACACGCTCTACGTGGGCGGCACGTTCCGGCTCGTCGCCGGGCAACAGCGCCCCGGGCTCGCCGCGTTCGACGGCACGACCGGCGCACTCCTGCCCCTCGAGTTCGCAGGCCCCAATCCCGGCGCCGCGGTCACCGCGATCGGCGCCGGTGGCGGAACGCTGTGGCTCGCCGGTTCGCTCTCGTACGCCGGTGCACCCACCGGCGGCGCGGCGCTCGTGGACACGGCCAGCGGCGTCGCGCTCGCTCCGCACTTCGACGTGCAGGGCGCCGTGCTCGCGGTCGTGCCCGACGGCGCGGGCGGCTGGTTCGTCGGCGGCAAGTTCTCGACGCTGCACGGTCTTTCCCGCGCGAATCTCGCGCACGTGGGCCCCGACGGCATGCCGACCAGCTGGGCTCCGGCGCCGAACGACACCGTGCACGCGCTCCTGCTCTCCGGTGACACGCTCTACGTCGGTGGCGACTTCACGCTCGCCAGCGCGACCTCGCGCCAGCGCTTCGCCGCGTATCGCGCCAGCACCGGCGAGTTGTTCGCCGGCACGCCCGCGGCGAACGGGCGCGTGAAGACGCTGCTCGTCTCGGGATCACAGCTGCTGCTGGGCGGGCAGTTCTCGATCCTCGCCGGCACTCCGCTCGAAGGCCTCGCCGCGATCGATCGCGACACGTGGGCGCGCTCGGCCCAGCAGCCCCCGGGCTGCGGCCGCGCCGTGAACACGTTGCTCGACGCGCACGGGCGGGTCTACGTGGGCGGTGCCTTCACGGCGGTCACCACCCCCGCCGGCGGTCTCGGGCTCACCGACACGCTCGGTGCGTTCGCCGGACCGATGCCCTTCACCGACGGCGGGGTGTACGCCGTCGAGAACGACGGCGCGGGAGGCTGGTTCGTCGGTGGCAGCTTCTCCACGGTGTCCGGGCTCGCGAAACGCTCGCTGGTCCACCTGCTCCCGGACGGTGCGGTGGACCCGGCGTGGGACGCTTCGCTCCTGCCGAGTTCGGCCGTCTACGCGCTCGCGCGCAGCGGCTCGCGCCTGTACGTCGCGGGCTATGGGCTTCGCACCGTGAGCGGTATCGACGTTCCGTTGATCGCCCTCGAGACGGCGAGCGGCGCGCTGGTGCCGTGGACCGGAACGGTCACGCCCAACGCCGGCCTGACCTCCCTCTGCGCGAACGCGGACACGGTGTGGTTCGGCGGATACTTCTCGACCATCAACGGCCAGCCGCGCACGGCGGTCGCGTCCGTGTTCGCCGCGGACGGCCAGCTGACGGCATGGGCGCCGTCGATCACGTTCCCCTCGAACACGCCGGTCGTGCTGGCGCTGCAGTACGCGAACGGCATCGTCTACGCGGGCGGCGCCTTCTCCACCGTCGGTGGCCTGAACCGCTCCAGTTTCGCGGCGATCGACGCCGTGAGTGGCGTCCCCACGTCCCTGCAGGCCAACGTGACGTTCACCGGGCCGGGCATCGTGCGCGCGATCGAGGTCGGCCCCTCGCACCTGTTCCTGGGCGGATCGTTCACGGCGGTGAACGGTTCGCCGCGCACGCACCTGGCCGGCGTGTCCCGCACGAACGGCGCATTGCTCGCCTGGAACGTCGCTCCCGACGCGCAGGTGGTGTCGCTTTCGCTGTGGGGCGACAAGCTCTACGCGTGCGGCGACTTCACGACCTTCGCCGCCACGGCACGTACGCGAGTCGCGGCCATCCAAGCGATCACCGGAGCGCTCGACGCCTGGAACGCGTCGCCCGCCCCGACGCTGAAGGCGATCGAACGCTCCGGCAGCTCCGTGGCCTTCGGCGGCACGTTCGTCGCCGCGGGGAGCTTCGCACGGACCGGCGTCTGCGCGATCGATCCCGTGACGCTCACGGTCTCGAGCTTCACCGCGAATGCGAACGGCGAAGTCCGGGCGCTGGCCGCGACCGACGACAAGCTGTACGTCGGAGGACAGTTCACGAGCATCGGTGCGACGACCCGGCTGCGGTTCGCCGAACTGACCTCGGCGGGCGCCCTCACGACGTGGTCGCTCTCTCCCTCGATGTCGGTCCACACGATGGCGGTCCTCGGGTCCCGCCTCTACCTCGGCGGCGAGAAGCAGCAGGCGGGCTACGTCGGGGCCTGGCACCGAACGACGCACGCGCTCCAGTCCTGGAGCTGCAATCCGTCCGGAGTCGTGCGCCTGCTTCGGGCCGAGGGAACACTGGTCGTGGCGGGCAACTGCAGCGGCATCGGCGGCGGCGTGCGCACGAACGCGTACGCGGTCGACGCCGGGACCGGCGCGGCGCGCGTCTGGGCGCCTCGATTCGACGCCGCACCGAAGCAGTGGCAGCTGCACGGAGGACGCTGGTACGCCGGAGGCACGTTCAGCGCGGTCAACGACACCATGCGCTACGGCATGGCCGCCTTCGATCCCGCCTCGGGCGCGCTCCTGCCGTGGTGGCCCGGATTCAGTGGCCCGGTGAACGGGTTCGCGTTCGCGCACGACACGCTGCTCGCCGGCGGCGCCTTCACCACGATCGGCGGCACGCAGCACCGGTACTTCGCGATGCTCGCCGAGGCGACCGGCGCGCCGCTCGGCTCGGAGCAGTCCGCGAACGGCCCGATGGAATCGTTGAGCCTCTCGGACGGCCGTGCGTTCGCGACCGGCGCCTTCTCGTCGTTCCCGATGACTCCGCGCGCGTCGCTCGCGGCGCTCGACTCGGCGGGCCGGGTGCTGCCGTGGACCACCTCCGTGAGCGGCCCGGTCTACGCGCTCGCCCTGTCCGGTGCCCACGTGTACGCCGCCGGCAACTTCTGGCGGTTCGATGCCCCCACGCGTGACTTCGCCGCGGCGTTCGACACGGCGACCGCGGCGGTCTCGCCCTGGGCGCCGCAACCGGACGGCACCGTCTACACCCTGACGATCGCCGACGGATCCGTCTGGCTCGGCGGAGGGTTCTCGCAGGTGGGCGGCCTTCCGCGCAACAACCTCGCGCAGACCGACCTCGTCACGGGGGCGGTCTCGCCCTGGAACCCGAACGTGGCCGGATCGGTCTTCTCGATCGCGAAATCCGGTTCGGTCGTCTACGCGGGCGGCAACTTCACGAGCGTCGGCGGCCAGCCGCGCCATCGCATCGTGGCGCTGGACGCGACGACGGGCGTCCCCACGGCCTGGAATCCCGACGCGAACAACACGGTGAACTCGGTGCTCGTCTCGGGAGGCACGGTCTACGCCGGAGGGGCGTTCACCACCATCGGCGGCGCCTCCCGCCGCATGCTCGCGGCGCTCTCCTCCACGACGGGGCTGGCGACGGCGTGGAATCCCGATCCCGACGGCACGGTCAACGTGCTCGGGCAGGCCAACGGCCTGCTGTTCGTGGGCGGGCTCTTCGGCACGCTCGGGAACGGCGTTCATCCGCGCTCGCGGGTCGCCGTGGTCGACCTCGCGACCGGCGTGCCGTCGCCCTTCACCGCCGACGCGAACTTGGACGTCTACGCCTTCGCCCGCGCGAACGGAACGCTCTACGTCGGCGGGGCTTTCTCCGCCATCGGAGGACAGGGGCGCCGCGGCATCGGCGGGTTCGTGGACCCGAGCTGGAACCTGGAGCTGCTCGACGCGCCGCCGTCCGCACGCGCCGGCCTGTCGCTCGCCCCGGCGGCTCCCCAGCCCTTGCGCGCGCGCGGCGTGCTCCGGTTCACGCTGCCGGCCGCCGGACGCGTGAAGCTCGCGCTCTTCGATCTCGCCGGCC
>JBGANH010000235.1:0-7577 GCA_044222365.1 Candidatus Eiseniibacteriota bacterium | reverse complement strand
CGGCACCGTGTACGTGACGGACGCATTGGGCAGCGGCCTCTGGCGGCTGCGCCCGGGCGCGGCGGCGCTCGAGTCGCTCGTGCCTCCGGGCGTCGTCGGCGGCCCGCAGGCGCCCGCGCTGTCGCCCGACGGCCGCAGGCTCTACGTCGCGGACTACGGCCGCGGCATCGCGATCGTGGACCTGAAGTCGCGCGCGGTGAGCTGGCTCGCCTATCCGCCCGGCATCGGGCTGCAGGGTACCGACGGGCTCACGGCGATCCCGGGCGCGCTGGTCGCTGTGCAGAACGGTGTGCGGCCGCTGCGGGTGATGCGCTTCGACCTCGATGCCACGGGCGCGCGCGTCACCGAGCAGCACGTGCTCGAGAGCGGTACCGAGCGGCTCGGAGAGCCGACGCACGGCGTGGTGGTGGGCAAGGACTACGTGTTCCTGGCGAACACGGGATGGGACCGCGTGGGGGCGGACCAGAAGATGGCGGCGAAGCCGGAGGCGAAGCCCGCGCAGTTGCTGCGCGTGCCGCTGTCGGCATCGCGACCTCGCGGGAAGGAGTGAAATCATGAAAGGCTTTCGCGGCATGTGGGCGATCGCGTGCGTGTGCGTGGTCGCGGTCGCGTCGACCGGGCGGACCGTGCATGCGCAGGGCACGGCCGTCTCGATGATGTTCGAGCAATCCATCCGTACCGCCGGCATGGGCGGCGCGGGTGTCGCCGTCCCCTGGGGAGTGACGAGCACGTGGGGCGGGTGTCGCGGTGCCGTGGGGTGTGACGAGTGCGTGGGGCAATCCCGCCACGCTCGGCTTCGCGCAGGGCTGGGGCTGGGACGAGACGCGCACGCAGTTGGTGCCCGGGCTGGCGTCCGACGTATTCCTGCGCACGAAGCGCATGACCGCCGGCTTCGGCGGCGTGGGCGTGTCGTGGAGCGGACAGCCGGGCGGCGTCGGCGGGCTTGAGCTCGACTACGGCGGCATGGCGAACGAGCGAGTGCGGACTTGGGGTGTGGGTGTTTCCGCCGCCACGCTCGCGGACCGGATCGGGCGCCGGACCGGGGAGCGCTCGTTCGCCCGATACGGCGACGTCGCGTTCGGCGAGAACTTCAAGGACTGCACCGTGGATTTCTCACCCGTTTCCACGGGAGCCGTGGCCCGCGCCAAGAACCACGATTGGGGCGTACTCGCCCGTGTGAGCCCGAGCGCGTTCCTGCGCCATGGGCGCGACGGCGTGTGGGATGCCGACGTCGCGTTCGGGCATTCGGTGCTGAACGCCGGGGACGAGCTGTTCGTGTTCCCCTACGAGGACCAGGCGTCGCCGCCGTCGCGTGTCCGTCGTACCGGGTTCGCCGCGACCGCGTCGCTCGCGCAGCCGACCGCGATGCACGCGGCGTTCGAGCACTTGCCGATCCTCTCCGCGCTCGGCCCGTTCGTCCGGCTCACCGTGTCTTTCGACCACGAGGCGATCGTGACGGGTCCGGGCTACGAGGTGGATCGCTCGGGACAGGAACTGTCCATTCTCGGTGTGGTGGACCTGCGCCACGGCCACGTGAAGGACGTCGTGGGCGAGATCGTGGACGACACGCGTGGCGTCGGCTTCTGCCTGCCGCTCGGGAGAATCGCCGCGTTCCGCTGGGACTACGCCGAGGTTCCGCAGGCGCGCGACTCCGGATTGCCGAACGTCACCCGCCGCAGCTGGTCCATGTGGGTGAACCCGGCCGAGATCGTTCGCAGGGGAGGGAAGTGAACGTGCGAGTGCTCGTCGGAACGATCCTGATGCTGTGCGCGGCCTCGCTCGCCGCCGCGGGTGAATGGAAGCACGGCCTGGAACTGCAGGGGGGGATGGGCCACTGGAGCGCGTACGAATTCCCGGGAGTGGACCTCTCCGGAGTGGATTTCCGCTGGCGGCCCGCTTTCGGCCTCGGTGCGTACGTCGAGCATCCGGTCGGCGCCGGGCTCACGCTCGGTGCCGGACTCGCGTACCGCCTCGTCGGGGACGAAGTCCGCGACCGAATGGAGAGTTCGGGCACGCGCTACGAGTTCCGCTCCCGGGTCACCGTGCAGCAACTGACGCTGCCCGTGCGTCTCGAGCACGCGGTTCCCGGCGTGCCCGCGCTCTCGGTCGAGGTGGGTGCACAGGCCGAGTACGTGCTGAAGGCGATGGAGAAGTACGAAACCGAATCGCACTCGATCGCGCCACCCGCGACCCGCGCGGTGGGGCCCCTGACGGGCGACGCGGTGATCTTCGAGGCGTTGAAGGACGAGTACGAGATCACCGGTCTCACGCAGCGCCTCGGTGCAGCGGGGTCGGCTGGCGCCGCGTGGCGCACACGGCTGGGCGGTCGCGACGCCGCGCTGGCCGGGCGCTTCGAGTTCGGGCTCACCGAAGCATGGAAGAACGGCCTCGAGCGCTTTGCACGCAGGGCGACCCTGTCGCTGAGAGTCGAGCTGTGAGGTCCCGCGAAGGGGGAGGTCACCGCATATCCCGACACGCCCTGCGATGCGCCTTCGTGCTCCTGGCCGGGTGCGTCTTCGCTCCTCCGGTGCACGCCACACGCGGGAATCCGGCCATCGAACTCGAGGCCGGCGTCGGCCAGCGGACCGTGGACGCGGAGCCCTCATTCGGCGAGACCGCGCTGAGGCGGCCGAGCATGGGGTTCGGCGTCACGGCCGGCTCGGCGCCCGAGGCGCGGTTCGCGGTGCGGACGGGACTGTGCTTCCGCCGCACGATCACGGCGAGCCGCCTCGACTGGGCGTCGAGCTCGGGGTTCGAGTACCGCGAGGTCGTGCGCGCGAACGAGCTGCGGCTTCCCCTCCGGTTCTCGTGGGCGCCCGGCCTCGGCCGGTTCGCGATCGAGACCGGCGCGACCGGCGTGTACGTACTGCATGCCACCAGCGAGATCGAAATGGACGGCCCGCTGTTCCCGTCGGCGCGGCCCGCCTCCCCGGAGGCGATCATCTTCATGCCCTTCGCGGGCGAGCAGGACGTCACGGAGGGCATGAGGCGAGGGAACGCAGCGTGGACCGCAGGCCTGCGCTGGAACGGGCGCTTCAGCGGGCGTGCGATGCAGCTGCATGCGCGCTACGAGCACGGCCTGTGGAACGTGACGACCGCGTCGGGGCACGACGAGCGTGCGCGAGCGGTACTGGTGGGTACGTCGTTGTACTGGTGACGAGCGGGAACGTGGCCGCCGGACGGTCCCGAAGGCCCGCCCGGTCCGCTTGCGCGATTCCGGGGCCTCCGGCTAGTGTTCCGCCGTTCGATTCACGCGGAAGCAGTACATCCATGGAGTGAGATCGATGCTGAAGGAACTGGCTACGGGTCTCGGCGTCACGTTCGAGAACCTGTTTCGCAAGCCCTACACGGTCCAGTACCCCGACGAGAAGCTCGAGATGTTCCCGCGCTTCCGCGGTCTTCATATTCTCGCGCGCCACGAGGACGGTCTCGAGCGCTGCGTCGGCTGCGAACTGTGCGCCGTGGCCTGCCCGGCCGACGCCATCTTCGTGAAGGCCGCCGAGAACGACCCGGCCAACCCGGTGTCCCACGGCGAGCGCTACGCCGAGCGCTACGAGATCAACATGCTGCGCTGCATCTTCTGCGGCATGTGCGAAGAGGCCTGCCCCGAGGACGCCATCTGGCTCGAGAAGAACTACGAGCTTTCGGACTACGACCGCGACTCGTTCATCTACACGAAGAACGAACTCGTCGTGCCGATGGAGCAGTCGGGCTACCTGCCCAAGCGCTGATCCGTCGCGTCCCCGAAGTCTTCACGCACACCGCCGTCCGGTCCGCCGGGCGGCGGTCTGGCGTTTCGGCCAGAGAGGGCCGGCCGTCGAACTGCGGCGCAGCAGCTTCTCCGCCAACACCGGCCACGCCCAGGGCTCCGCGCTTCGGGCTTGCCGCGGCGAGCCTGCGCAGCGCGGCGTCGGTGAGCACGCGCCTGATCGCGCGGCGCAGGAAGAACGGGTGGCGCCACGCCACGAGCGCGTTCTGCTCGTGCACGGCGAAGTCGCGCGTGCCGCTGCGCGTGCACACGACCGCGCAGCCGGAAGCGAGCGCCTCGAGCGCGGTGTTGCACCAGCCGGCCTTGCGCTCGGCCGCCACGAACACGTGCGAGGACTGGTAAAGCGCGACCAGTTCGTCCTGCGTCGGGCCGATCACGAACCGCGCGTTGGGCGGCAACGGTGCCCCGTCTCGCGGATCCTGGCGGTTGTGCACGTCCACGCTGTCGAACAGCACGACCTCGAACTCGGGCACCTTGCCGACGAGGCCGGCGAGCGCGCGCAGCACGAGGTCCGTGCCCTTCTTGGGGCGCGAGCGGCGGCCGTTCACGAGCACCCGCAAGGGCGCCCCGGCGCGCAGCTCGGGCGCCGGACGGAAGACGCTCGTGCGGATGCCGCCGACACCGTCGAGCACCGGCCGGCCGGCGCGAGAGGCGAGCTTCGCGCGCAGCGCCCCGGAGTTCGCGGCCAGCGTCACGTCCCGATCGGGGATCGCCCGGTCGAGCCCGGCGTCCCCCTCGATCACGCAGTAGTAGACGTGCCGCCGGGACCGGTGGGCGCGGAACAGGCCGAAGGTGTGCGGGTCGGCGCAGAGGGCGACGTCCGAGTCCGCGTCCGCGGCGGCCGTCAGCGGCGCCACGCGGCCGTGGTAGGGCAGCCAGGCGGGCGCGCTGCCCTCGGGGTGGAAGAGCGTGACCTCGTGGCCACGGGCGACCCACTCGTTGCCGAGTTCGAGGAAGCGCCGGACGCCACCGAAGACGCCGACGTGGGGAAGAAACGTCGCGATGCGCATGAGGGCGCGGACGCTACCAGAGCGGCACGGCGCCCGGAAGCCGGGCCTCTTCGCGGACGCTCCGTTTCCATGTGTGACGACGACCCGTTTCGCATGGAGACACAGGCCCGTCACGGGCTGAAGCGCCACGCGCTCCCCTTGGGGCCGGCGCCGCGACGCGCTCACGCATTGCCAAGCACTTGAGGCGGCCTCGCCCGCGTGGCACGCGCACTGCTCTACACGTGGGCAACTCATTCACGGCGCGGCTCGTCCATCCGGGCCCGCCATCACCGCCAGGAACCACCAGAAGGAGATTCGACATGACGCTGATCCGTTGGACTCCCGCCGCTCCCCGCACGCTCTCGGACGTCCGCAACGAGATGGACCGTCTCTTCGACAACTTCCTCTCGACGCGCTCGCTGCCCTCCACGTTCGGCACCATCGCGCCGCCCGTGGACATCGAGGAGACGCCGGAGGCCTTCGTCCTGACCGCCGACCTGCCGGGCGCCGACCCGAAGCAGATCAAGGTCACGCTCACGAACGGCGTGCTGTCGCTGCGCGGCGAGCGCCGCGTGGCCAAGAGCGCCACGGAGGGCGCTCTGCACCGCACCGAGCGCGCCAGCGGCTCGTTCGAGCGCTCGTTCACCCTCGGGACGCCCGTCCGGGCCGACCAGATCAAGGCCACGTACCGCGACGGCGTGCTCGAAGTCCGCATCCCCAAGGCCGACGAGGCCCGGGAGCGTGAAATCGAGGTGCAGGTCGGGTAACCTGCCGCGCCCGCTGGAACACAGGTGATGCCGCGGAAGGGCGCGGGGCGAGGTCCGCCCCGCGCCACCGCGCGAGACGACAGCAAACGAGGAGAGTCATGGGTAAGGTCATCGGTATCGATCTGGGCACCACGAATTCGTGCGTGGCCGTCATGGAGGGCGGCGAGCCCAAGGTCATCGCGAACGCGGAAGGCTTCCGCACGACGCCCTCCGTCGTGGCGTTCGCCAAGAACGGCGAGCGCCTCGTGGGTCTGGTGGCGCGCCGTCAGGCCGTGACCAACCCCACCAACACGCTCTACTCGATCAAGCGCTTCATGGGGCGCCGCTTCGACGAGGTGAACTCCGAGATGAAGCTCGTGCCCTACCAGGTCGTGCGGGGCGCGAACAACGACGCGCGCGTGAAGGCGGGCGACGGCGAGTACTCGCCGCCCGAGATCGCCGCGATGATCCTGCAGAAGATGAAGGCCACCGCGGAGGAGTACCTCGGCGAGAAGGTGACCGAAGCGGTCATCACGGTCCCGGCGTACTTCAACGACTCGCAGCGCCAGGCGACCAAGGACGCCGGCCGCATCGCCGGGCTCGACGTGAAGCGCATCGTCAACGAGCCCACGGCCGCCGCGCTCGCCTACGGCCTCGACAAGAAGAAGGACGAGAAGGTCGCCGTGTTCGATCTCGGCGGCGGTACGTTCGACATCTCGATCCTCGAGATCGGTGACGGCGTGTTCGAAGTGCGCTCCACCAACGGCGACACGCACCTCGGTGGCGACGACTTCGACCAGAAGATCATCGACTGGCTCGCCGAGGAGTTCCGCGCCCAGGAAGGCATCGACCTGCGCAAGGACCCGATGGCGCTCCAGCGGCTGAAGGAAGCCGCCGAGAAGGCCAAGTGCGAGCTCTCGGGCACCATGCAGACCGAAGTGAACCTGCCGTTCGTGACCGCGGTGGACGGCGTGCCGAAGCACCTCGTCGTCTCGCTCACGCGCGCGAAGCTCGAGCAGATCGTGGCCGACCTGATCGAGCGCTGCCGTGGGCCGGTCATGCAGGCGCTCAAGGACGCGGGCCTGCAGCCCTCGCAGATCGACGAGGTCGTGCTCGTCGGCGGTTCGACGCGCATGCCGCGCGTGAAGGAGCTGGTCAAGGAGATCTTCGGCAAGGAGCCGCACCAGGGCGTGAACCCGGACGAGGTCGTCGCCGTCGGCGCGGCCATCCAGGGCGCCGTGCTGGCCGGTGACGTGCGCGACGTCGTGCTGCTCGACGTCACCCCGCTGTCGCTCGGCATCGAGACGATGGGCGGCGTCATGACCGTGATGATCCCGCGCAACACGACCATCCCGACCAAGAAGACCGAGACCTATTCGACCGCGTCGGACAGCCAGCCGTCCGTGGAGATCCACGTGCTGCAGGGCGAGCGTCCGATGGTCGCGGGCAACAAGAGCCTCGGCAAGTTCCACCTCGACGGCATCCCGCCGGCGCCGCGTGGTGTGCCGCAGATCGAGGTGACGTTCGACATCGACGCGAACGGCATCCTGCACGTGTCCGCCAAGGACCGCGCGACGAACAAGGAGCAGAGCATCCGCATCGAGTCGTCCAGCGGTCTCAAGGAAGACGAGATCAAGGACATGGTGCGCGACGCCGAGGCGCACGCGGACGAAGACCGCAAGCGCAAGGAGCAGGTCGAGGCCCGCAACCGTGCGGATTCGCTCGTGTACGAGGCCGAGAAGAACCTCAAGGAGCACGGCGACAAGTACGGCGAGCTGAAGGCCAAGATCGAAACCAAGGTCGCGGCCGTGAAGGACGCGCTCAAGGGCGAGGACGCCGCCACGCTCACGTCCACGAGCGAAGAACTGCAGCAGGCGCTGCACGAGGCGAGCGCGATCCTCTACCAGCAGGCCGGCGCGGCGCAGGGCGCGGGCGGCGCGGCCGGTCCGGACGCCGGCGCGGGGGACGAAGCCGGCCCGAAGAAGAAGCAGGGCGGCGACGGCGCGGTGGATGCCGACTTCGAAGTCGTGAACTAGTCCTCGCGCTCGCGAGAGACGTGCGGCGGCCGGTGGG
>JBGANH010000234.1:0-7512 GCA_044222365.1 Candidatus Eiseniibacteriota bacterium | reverse complement strand
TGGAGATGCCCGTGAGCAGCGTGATGAAGCCCGTCCTCGGCCGGCTGCGCAGGTAGCGCGCCGCGATCCACAGGGGGAGCTTCACGCCCTGGGCGGCTCCGGAGCCTCGCCCGCCTCCGGCTCCTCGTCGCGGTCGTCCTCCACCGGACGGCCTTCCTCGGGGCGCAGCTGCGGGAACAGCACGACGTCGCGGATGCTCCGCGAGTCGGTCGCGAGCATCACGAGCCGGTCGATGCCGATGCCGACGCCGCCGGTGGGCGGCATGCCGTACTGCAGCGCGCGCAGGTAGTCCTCGTCCATCACCTGCGCTTCCTCGTCGCCCCGTGCCTTCGCCTCGAGCTGCGCCTCGAACGCCCTCTGCTGCGCGTCCGGATCGTTCTGCTCGCTGAAGGCGTTCGCCAGCTCCATGCCCGCGGCGAACAACTCGAAGCGTTCGACGACCGCCGGGTTCGTGCGGCTCACGCGCGCGAGCGGCGACGTCACGACCGGGAAGTCCACGACGAAGGCCGCGTTCTGCAGCTCGGGCTGCACGAGCGCCGAGAACAGTTCGTCGAGCATGCCGCCCGCGCCGGTGCCCTCGCGCGCGTGCAGCCCGTGCTTCTCGCAGTGCCGGCGCAGGACGGCCTCGTCGAGCGCGTGCACGGATTCGCCCACCTTCTCGGACACCGAGTCGAGCATCGAGACGCGCGGCCACGGCGGCGTGAAGTCGAGCGTACGGCCCTGGTAGGGAATCTTCAGCGTGCCGCACGCGTTCTGGAGCGCGTCGCAGACCATCGCCTGCGTGAGTTCCATCATGTCGTGGATGTCCGCGAAGGCCTGGTAGAACTCGAGCAGCGTGAACTCGGGATTGTGCGAACGGTCCATGCCCTCGTTGCGGAAGTCGCGCGAGAACTCGTACACGCGGTCGAGCCCGCCGACGATGAGGCGCTTGAGGTAGAGCTCGTTCGAGATGCGCAGGTAGAGATCGATGTCGAGCGCGTTGTGCTTCGTCACGAACGGCCGCGCGAACGCGCCGCCGTAGAGCGGCTGCAGCACCGGCGTCTCGACCTCGAGGTAGTCGCGCGCGTCGAGGAACGCGCGAATGCCGCTCGTGAGCTTCGCCCGCCGGCGGAAGATCTCGCGCACCTCGACGTTGGTGAACAGGTCGGCGTACCGCTGCCGGAAGCGCGTCTCGGGATCGGTCAGCCCGTGCCACTTCTCGGGCAGCGGCCGGATGGACTTCGCGAGCAGCTCGATCTTGTCGGCTCGTACGGTGATCTCTCCGGTCCGCGTGCGGAAGAGCGCGCCCTCGATGCCGAGCCAGTCGCCCACCTGCGCGAGCTCGAAGCGCCGGTACTGATCGCCCATGAGGTCGCTCTTCGCGTAGACCTGGATGCGTCCGGTCTTGTCGAGCAGGTGCGCGAAACCCGCCTTGCCCTGCCCGCGCTTGGTGACCAGTCGCCCCGCGATGCGCACGACTTCCCCGTACTCCGTCGTCACGGCCTCGCCGCGCGCGAGCAGGTCGGTGGCGAAGTGGGTCACGTCGTAGCGGTAGGCGTACGGCTCGACGCCGATCGCGCGCCACTCCGCGATGCGGGCGCGGCGCTGGTCCATCAGCAACTGGAGCGACATGGGGGCTTTCCGGGCGATGAAGTGGAGCGCGGCGCGTCCCTCGCGGCGCGCGCAATGCGCGAATCTAGGGAGCGCCCCGCGAGGCTGTCAACGCGCCGCACCGCCCTCCCGGCTCAGGAACCCGAGCCCGACGGCGCGCGCCGCAGTTGTTCGATCGCCAGCTTCCCGGCTCCCGCCTCGACGGCGACCGGATAGCGCCCGTCGAAACACGCGCGGCAGAACCGCCGCGGCTCGCTCTCGCAGGCGAGCATGCCGTCGAGCGACAGGTAGCCGAGCGAATCCACGCCGAGGTACTCGCGGATCTCCTCGACCGTCTTGAGCGCGCCGATCAGTTCGCGACGGCTCGGCGTGTCGATGCCGTAGAAGCACGGGTGCGTGACCGGCGGCGAGCCGACGCGGAAGTGCACCTCGCGAGCGCCCGAGCGTCGCAGCAGCCGCACGAGCTTGCGGCTCGTCGTGCCCCGGACGATCGAGTCGTCCACCACCACCACACGCTTGCCGTCGAGCACCTCGCGCACGGGGTTGAACTTCACGCGCACGCCGAAGTCGCGTCCGGCCTGCTGCGGTTGGATGAACGTGCGGCCCACGTAGTGGTTGCGGATCAGCCCGAGTTCGAAACGCGTCCCCGACTCCTCCGCGAAACCGAGCGCGATCGAGTTGCTCGAATCCGGCACCGCGATCACGACGTCGGCGGGAACGGGATGCTCGCGCGCGAGCTGGTGCCCGAGCTTGCGGCGCACCTGGTCCACGGTCGCGCCGAAGACGCGGCTGTCGGGGCGCGAGAAGTAGATGTGCTCGAAGATGCAGTGCTGGGCGGGCTCGGCCGCCGGCACGGCGCGGCGCGCGCGCATCCCTTGCGGGTCGATCGTGACCATTTCGCCCGGCTCGACCTCGCGGATGAAGTCGGCGCCCACGAGATCGAGCGCGCAGGTCTCGCTCGCGACGACGTAGCCGTCGCCGAGCCGCCCGACGCACAGCGGCCGGAATCCGTGCGGATCGCGCAGCGCGATCACCTTGCCGCGCGCGAGCACCACGATCGAGTAGGCGCCGGTCACCGTGCGCGCGGCCTCCGTGAGCGCCGTTTCGACGTCGTCCGTCGGGGCGAGCGCGACGAGGTGCAGGAACACTTCGGTGTCGAGCGTCGTCTGGAAGATCGAACCCGACTCCTCGAGCGACTGGCGCACCGCCGCGGCGTTCGTGAGGTTGCCGTTGTGCGCGAGCGCGAGCGGCCCGCCGCGGTAGACGACGCGCAACGGCTGCGTGTTCTCGAGCGTCAGCCCGCCCGCCGTCGAATAGCGGTTGTGCCCGATCGCGAGCTGGCCGGGCAGGTCGTTCAGGTTGCCCGAGTCGTACACGTCGGACACGAGTCCGATGCCCTTGCGCACGTGGAAGTCGCCCCGCTCGTCACAGGAGACGATACCGGTCGCCTCCTGCCCGCGGTGCTGCAGCGCGTGCAGGCCCAGCGCGGTGATCTCCGACGCGCGCGGCACGCCCACCACCGCGAACACGCCGCACTCCTCGTTCCAGCACTTGTCCGGGGACCAGCTCGTCATGGCGCATTCCCTCCCGGCCCGCGTCCCGCGCGGGCGGTCTTCCTGCGTGAGATCCAGTCCAGCGGCGGCCGCTCACCGGCCGGCAACCACCGCCACTCCTGCGAATGGGGATTGCAGAGAAGCCCGCTCGCGCGCGACTTCGTCACCGCGACGGCTTCGACCTGGGCCGCCGTCGGCGGTCCGCCCGCGAAGCGGAGCGCCCACACCGTGCCTTCGCGCACTTCGACCTTCGCGCCGCCGTCGTGGCGCCACCAGCGCTCGGCCGCCGGCCGGCGCTCGCCGCCGCGGTCGAACACGAGTACGAGCACTTCGTCGTCCGCGGCCGGGACCGAACCCGCCTCGGCCCCTACGAGGGTGCCACGTTCCTTGGCGGGATTGTAGAACTGCGTCGAGCGGTGCACGCGGTCCTCGAGCTCCGCCGGGGCGGGAAGCTCGCCACGCAGCTCGAACAGGCGCCAGCGGCGCAGCCCGACCAGCGCCGCGCCGTGCTCGAGGTGCGCGCGCGCGACCTGCAATGCGGACGTCCCCTCCGGATCGGCGGCCCGAAGTTCGACGAAGAGCAGCGCGCACTCCTTCACGATCGTGCTCACACGACCTCCAGCAGGTGCGCGGCGAGGCCGCGGAAGAACACGGCGCCCGGCCCGTCCTCCCGCGCGAGATCGCTCTCGGCCAGCGCCCCGGCCGCACGGCGTTCGCCCCACGCGCCGGCCACGCCGCGCGCGAGCGCGCCCAGTTCGAGCGCACGCTCGGGGTGCGGCATCATCGCGAGCACGTTGCCCGCCTCGTTGCAGACGCCCGCGGCCGAAACCTCGGCGCCGTTGGGCAGCGCCGGGAACTCCCCGGCCACCTCGCCCGCCGCGGTCGCGTAGCGCAGCGGCACCTGCCCCGCGGCGAGCAGCTTCGGCATCACCGTGCGTGAGGCCGCCGTGAAGCGGCCCTCACCGTGCGCCACCGGAAGCGGCACCACCGTGCCCGCGGGCAGGCCGCGCGTGAACACGCACGGCGACTCCTCGACCCGGCAGTACACCCAGCGAGAGTAGTAGCCCGAACGCCGCGGCATGCGGTTCCGCGCGAGCGAGAGTTCGACCTTGCCGCGGCCCGGCACGAGCCCGGCCTCGACCAGCACCTGCGCGCCGTTGCAGATACCGAGCACGGGCCGGCCCTCGTCCGCGAGTTCGGCGAGCGCACCGAGCAGCGGATCCCGAGCGGCGAGCGCGCCCGCGCGCACGCGATCCTGGTACGAGAAGCCGCCGGGCAGCACGAAGGCGGCGTAGCGGCCGAGTTCCGCCGCCGGCCGCGTCCAGCGGAACACTTCGCCCTCGAGCCCGGCGCGACCCAGCGCGCGGAGCGTCTCGGCCTCGCAGTTCACGCCGGGGAACTGCAGCACCGCCACCGCCTGCATGCTCACGCGCCCTCCTCGTTCCAGCGGCGCGCCAGCGCGCGCTGCGATGCGTCCCGAAGCTCGCCCGTCGTCCAGACCGCGCGCTGGTCGCCCGGCAGCAGCATGCGCAGCTGGCCGTGCGCGCTCACCGAGCCGATCGGCCAGGTCTGCAGGCCCCGCTCGCGCGCGGCCTGCGAGTAGCGCGGCAGGCGCTCGAACGGCAGCACGTGCACGATCGCCGGCCGCTCGCAGAACAGCGCCACCGCGGGCTCGACCCCGAGCACGTCGAGCTGCACGTCCATGCCCAGGCCCGACTCGGGCGGAGCGGCGAGCAGCATCTCGACGAGCGCGACCCCGAGCCCGCCGTCCGAAACGTCGTGCGCGGCCACCGCCCAGCGTCCGCGCGCGACTTCGACCGCGAACGCCTGGAGGCGCGCCTCGTGCTCGAGCGACAGGGGCGGTGGCGGACCACCGCGCTCGCGCAGCACCTCGCGCCGGTACGCCGAACCCTCGAGTCCTTCCCGCGGCTCGCCCACGAGCACGATCACGTGGCCGGGCGTGGACGGCGCCAGGCCGAGCGCCGCGCCCGCGTCGTCGGCCACGCCGGCGCACATCACGATCGGCGACGGCGGAATCGCGTCGCGCCCGACCTGGTTGTAGAGCGACACGTTGCCGCTCACGTACGGCAGTGGCGAACCCGGCGAGGCAAGTTCCCCCAGCGCGTGCGCGGCCGCCGCGAGCCCGTCGAGGCTCGCTTCGAGGTCGCCCATCACTTCGGGATCCTCCGGATGACCGAAGTTCAGGCAGTCGGTGAGCGCCCACGGCCGCGCGCCGACGACGGCGCAGTTGCGCGCCGCCTCCGCGACCGCGTGCCGTGCCCCGAGGTCGGGATCGCCGGCGCACCAGTGCGGATTGCCACCGACCGCGAACGCGAGTCCGAGCGCGCGCTCGGGGTGGGCGCGCAGCACCGCCGCGTCCCCCTCGCCCGGGCGCAGCCACGTGCGCCCCTGCACTTCGGAGTCGTAGTGCCGGTACAGGTACTCGCGCGAACCGAGATGTTCGCCGCCGAGCAGGGTGAGCAGGGCCGCGCGGACGTCCGCGGTACGCCGGCGCCGCGGCTTCGCTGCGGCGCGCACGCGCGGCCGCGAGGGCCGCTCGGCCTTGCGACCGGTCGTGATCGCGTCCACCTCGCAGTCCACGAGCAGCTCGCCCTCCCACTCGACGCGGTAGCGCTTCTCCGGAATCGCCCGGCCGATGACGCGCGCACCGGCGCCGGGCATCACCTGCCCCAGCGCGAACTCCTCCTCGTAGAGTCGTACCAGCTCCGGCGCGTAATCCTCGGGCACGACCCAGCAGTAGCGCTCCTGCGTCTCGGCGCAGAGCAGCACCTCGGGCGGCAACGGCCGCGCGACACGGTGCGCGTCGTCGAGGCGGATCTCCGCGCCGCAGCCCCCCGCGGCGGCGAGCTCGCTCGTCGCGCAGGCGATGCCGCCGGCGCCGAGGTCCTTGAAGCCACACGGCACCCCGGCCGCGCGCACGCGGCGGAAGACTTCGTACGTCGCGACGTTCAGCACGCGCTTGAGGAACGGATCCGGCAGCTGCACCGCTCCCCGCTGGTCGTCGGCCCCGAGTTCGCCCGAGGCGAAGGCCGCGCCACCGAAACCGCTTTCGTCGGTCGGCTTGCCCACGAGCACGAACACCCACGGCCCGGGCCCTTGCGGCACGCGGCTGCGCAGCACGCCGTCCGCGGGCGCGAGCCCGATGGCCATCGCGTTCACGAGACAATTTCGGTCGAAGCCGGCGTCGAACACCGTGTCGCCGCCGAGGTTCGGCACGCCGAGCGCGTTGCCGTAGTCGGCGATGCCCTGCACGACGCCGCGCATCACGTCGCGCGCGTGCACGGACGAGCCGGGGTCCCCGAATCGCAGCGAGTCCATGACGCCGACCACTTCGGCGCCCATGCACACGATGTCGCGCACGATGCCACCGATGCCGGTCGCGGCGCCCTCGACGGGCAGCACCTGGCTCGGATGATTGTGGCTCTCGTGACCGAGCACCAGCACGAGGTCGTCGCACGGCGCGGGCAGCGACACCACGCCGGCGTCCTCGCCCGGACCGATCACGACCTGCGGGGCGCGCGTCGGCAGCCGCTTGAGCAGGTGGCGGGTCGACTTGTACGAGCAGTGTTCGCTCCAGAGGATGCCGAACAGCACGGCCTCCGCCCAGCGCGGCGGACGGCCGAGCAGCGATTCGAGCAGCGTCACTTCCTCGGGCTCGAGCGAGACGCCGCGCGCACGCAGCGCGCGCGAGACGGCGGCCGGGTCGCGCGACTCCTCGGTGGTCCAGGCGCCGGAAGCGGCGGCGAGCACGCTCATGCGAGGGGCTCCTCGGCGCGCGCGAAGATCGCGTCCACGCTGCGCAGGTAGTGGGAAAGTTCGAAACATCCGGCGAGCGTGGCCGCGTCGAGCCGCGCGCTCACCTCCGGGTCGCCCGCGAGCCCTTCGCGGAACGGCGTGCCGCCGTCCGCCGCCGCGAGCGCGTGGCGCTGCACGATCCGGTACGCCTCGTCACGCGCGAGCCCCGACTCCGTCAGCGCGAGCAGCACGCGCTGCGAATGCACGAGCCCGCCGCCGGATTCGAGGTTCGCGAGCATCCGCGCCTCGTGCACACGCAGCCCCTCGAGCACCCAGCACAGGTCGTGCGTCATGAAGTGCGCGGCGAGGAACGCGTCCGCGAACGCGACACGCTCGACCGACGAGTGACTGATGTCGCGCTCGTGCCAGAGCGCCTGGTTCTCGAGCCCCGCCTGCGCGTACCCGCGCAGCAGGCGGGCCATGCCGCAGACGCGCTCGCAGCGCACCGGGTTGCGCTTGTGCGGCATGGCGGAGGAGCCCTTCTGCTTCTCCGTGAACGGCTCCTCGGCCTCTCGCACCTCGGTGCGCATGAGATGCCGCACTTCGAGTGCGA
>JBGANH010000233.1:0-7406 GCA_044222365.1 Candidatus Eiseniibacteriota bacterium | reverse complement strand
GGTGCGTCTCGGGCACGCCGAAACGGCTCGCGACCTGGAGCGCGAGCTCCGCGATGCGCCGCCCGCGGTCTCCCGCGCCCGGCAGTCGCAGGTCGAGAATGTGCGTGAGCAGCTGCAGCATCTGGTCGAAGCTCGACCGCAGGTGGTCGCGCAGTTCCTCGAGCTCGACCTTGTCCCGCAACAGCTGGTCGTACACGTCCTTCATGCGCAGCATCGAGTGCAGCTTCGTGAGCACTTCGGCCGGCTCGATCGGATGCGTGAGGTACTCGTCCACGCCGTGCGTGAGGCCGGCGAAGCGCATCTCGTTCGCGCCCGCGGGAATCGTGAGCACGACCATCGTCCCCGCGAGGGCGGGGTCGTTCTTGATCGCCTGGCAGAACGAGAACGCGTTCATCCCCGGGATGTCGTGCGTGACGACGACGAGGTCGGGCTTCAGGTCGTGCGCCGACTTCACCGCCTCGACGGGATTGAGCGAGATGACGAGCCGGACGCGGCGCTCGAGTTCGAGCGTGCGGCGGAAGGTCTCGACGTGCGCGGGATCGCGGTCGACCAGGAGCAGGGTGGCCTGTTCGCTCATTCGAACGCTCCTCGTGGCGGCGCGGGGGCCGTGTCGGTGGAGTCCGGCGGCAGCGCGGCGCCGTCGAACTTCATCGTGATGCTGACGCGGCGGTTGCCCGCGCCGTACGGATCGTCGGGCGTGCGCAGGTCGTGATCGGCGAAGCCGCGGATCTGCAGGACCTGGTGCTCGCCCACGCCGTTCAGCTGCAGGATGCGGCGCGCGGTGTTCGCCCGGTCCGCGCTCAGCTCCCAGTTCGAGTAGCCGTCGGCGCGCCGGTAGGGGCGCGCGTCGGTGTAGCCGGCGATGAGGATCGGGTTCGGCAGCTGTCCCAGTTCCTGGCCGAGGATCGCGAGTACGCCGCGGCCGCGCCACGAGGGCGAAGCGCTGCCGCTCTCGAAGAACACGCCCGTCGAATCCTCGAGCAGCTGGATCTGCAGGCCCTCGTCCGTCAGCTTGATCTCGATCTTGTCCATCACGCCCTTGAGCTCGGGCGCGGACGACAGCTCTTCCTGGAGGCGCGACATGACCTGCATCTTGTTCATGCGCAGGTCGGTCACGTCGGTCTGGCGCATCGGGCGCACGACCGACGCCTGCGCGCCTTCGCCGGGCACGATCGAACTGCCGAACTCGTCGGACCGCCCGAGCGGATCCTGGAAGTAGCCGGCGACGGCGGACTTCACGTCGGACGACTGGTTGATGAGCCAGAGCACGAGGAACATGGCGAACATCGCCGTCATGAAGTCGGCGAACGCCACCTTCCACGCGCCACCGTGGTGGCCGTGCCCGTGTCCCTTCTTCCGGTAGATGATCCGGACGGGAACTTCGCGTTCCTTGTTCGCGCTCATGGTCTCGGGCCCGCCTTACGCGGCCTTCTGGCCCTTCACCGCGCTCTCCATCTCGGCGAAGGTGGGACGGTCGTCGGCGAAGATCGCGCGGCGCGCGAACTCGGCGGCGACGATGGGCGAGAAGCCCTTCGCGAACGAAACGACCGCCGCCTTGAGGAAGTGGTAGTAGCGCGCTTCGGCGGAGTTCACGTGCTCCATGCTCGTCGACAGCGGGTTGATGAAGCCGTAGGCGAAGAGCACGCCCATGAACGTTCCGGTGAGCGCGGCGCCGACGTGGTGGCCGATCTCCTCGATGGGGCCGGCGATGGCGCCCATCGTCACGATGATGCCCGCCACGGCGGCCACGATGCCGATGCCGGGAAGCGCGTCGCCGACCTTCTGCAGCACGCCGACGGTCTTGCTTTCGGCTTCGTGGTGCGTGTCGATCTCGGAGTCCATGAGCCCTTCGAGGTCGTGCGGGGGCACGCTGCCGACGAGCACGAGCCGCAGGGAGTCGCACAGGAAGTCCATCGCGTGGTGCTCGTGGAGCACGGCGGGGTACTTCTTGAAGAGGGAGCTCTCCTTCGGCTTCTCGATGTGCCCTTCGATCGCGACCAGGCCGTCCTTGCGCGCCATCTGGAACAGCTCGTAGAGCAGCTTGAGCGAGTCCAGGTAGAGCTTCTTGCTGAACGGCGACGGCTTCACGACCGCCTGCAGCTTGCCCATGGTGGCCTTGAGCACCGGGGCGGGCGTGGAGATGAGCACCGTTCCGACGGACGTGCCGACGATGGAGACGATCTCGGAGATCTGTACGAGCGCGGCGGGATTGCCGCCGGCGATCATGAATCCGCCGAGGACGGATCCGATCACGACGACGAGGCCGACGATGGTGAGCATCCTTGTTCTCCACGGAATGGGGCGGGCGCGGCCGTTGGGGGCGGCCGGTCAGCACCCAGTATCGGAGGACTCGTGCGGGCCTTGAGGCGGGGACGGCCGTGCATCGTGCGAACGGCAGGCCGGGCCGTCAGGGCTGGGCGTGGTCCTCGGCCCAGAGCACCGCGTCGGCGTAGGTGCGCGCGATCGTCCCCTCGTCCAGCTCGTGTTCCCGAAGGCATTTCTCGACGACCTCCCAGGCACCCCGTTCCCAGGCGAACACGAGGCGCAGCACGGCGCCGAGCGGCGGTTCGCTGGCGAGCAGCGCCTCGCGCACGTCGGTCGAGAGCCCGAGCGGCTCGAGCGCCTGTCCGAGGGGCTGGTCGGTGAGCGCGTCGGCCACCGAGAGCAGTCCCGCGAGAAACAGGTCGTCCGCGCGTGCGTCGAGGCCCGCGACGGGAGCGAGCTGCTCCGCGAAGCGGGCGCGCGTGAGCGCGACGACCACGAGTTCGCCCGGTTTGCCCTGCGCGAGACCGAACACGGCGACGAGCGACACCCAGCGCCGGATCTGCCGCTCACCCATGATGAGCAGGGCCTGGCGGATGCTCGCGACCTCCGCGGCCCACGCATTCGCGGCGGAGTGCAGGAAGCGCAGCAGCTTCATCGAGAGCGCGACGTCCTGGTGGACGAGATCCTCGACGAGCGCGAGGTCGAGCGGCGACGCGTTCACGGCGCGCAGCAGGCGCAGGTACACGATCCGGTTCGACGCGACGTCGCGCGTGCGCATCATCTCGGGCCGGCAGAAGAAGAAGCCCTGGAACAGCTCGTACCCGCTGGCCATCGCCTCGACGTGTTCCTCGTGGGTCTCGATCTTCTCGGCGAGCAGGCGGCGGCCGCGGCGGCGCAGGTCGCGCTCGACGATCTGGCGCTCCTCGCGCGGCTGGCCCCGGAAGTCGACCTTGACCCACTCGGCGAGTTCGAGCAGCGGCCGCATCGCGTCCGAGTGGCGGTAGTCGTCCAGCGCCATGCGGTAACCCGCGTCGCGCAGGCGGCGGCACGCCGCGACCACCTCGGCGTCCGGCTCGATCGTCTCGAGCAGTTCGATCACGGTGGATTCGGGCGGGAGCAGTTCCCAGTGCCCGCGCACGAGCAGCCCGCGCGTGGCGTTGATCCAGGCGACCCGGTCACCGATCAGGGTGCGGAGCCCGAAGCCGAGCAGCGTGCGTTCGAGGCTCACCGCGGAGACGACTTCGGGGTCGCCTCCCTCGTACTGGTTCCGTTCGCTCGCCCGGTACAGCAGTTCGTAGCCCGCGACACGGCCCTCCCGATCGAAGATCGGCTGGCGGGCGGCGAACACCTCGACGGGCTGGGTGTGCATGCGGCGGCGCGTCCGGGAACGGGGTGGGGGGATCGGCACGGTCTCGCCTGCGGGTATCGGCGCGGGGCCGCCGAACTTCAGGGCACGAAGACGCCCCGCGGCGGTGGAGCCGCGGGGCGCGGAAGGCGGAGCGGGCCGTGCGTCAGTTCAGCCCGGGCGCCCCGGGGGGCCCGGCGCGCGCGCTCGCGCGAGCGAGCGTGTCGCGCGCTTCCTCGGCGAGCACCGCGAGACGGCGGCAGGCGGTGTCCATTCGCTCGAACGCGAGTTCGAGCCGTTCGAGCGCCCGCGTGCTCTGGAGCGAGTTCCGCGAGATGTCCTCGTGCCGCTGCACGGTCTCGGCGGCCAGGGCTTCGAGCGCAGCGCGTTCGTTCTCCGGCAGTTCGGCGATGCGGGCGCGGATCTCGGTCATGGTGCGTTCGAAATCGGGTCGGGTCATGAGCTCCTCCTGTGACCACGAGTGTGCGGAGGCCGCTTCCGGCCCGGCAAGCCGTTTCTGCGCCAAAGCACCGGATCCGCCGCGGAGCGCTCGCGGATTGCACGATTTCGGGTGCTCCCGCGCGAAGGGCGGCTCTCAAGAGTGCGGGCGGGCGTCCGAACCTTGCACGGGCAGGCTCGATCCCGGCCGCGCCAGCCCGGTGCGCTCGGCGACGGGCGTCCTTTCGAGCGGAGATGGTCGTCGGATGGCGGATTCCCTTCCCAGTCCCGGCATGCCCGGTGTTCCGGACGTCGTCGCCGCAGCCGGCATGCAGCCCCTGTCGGACGCCGACTTCCGCGCGCTGCGCGATCTCATCTACGAGAAGTCCGGCATCACGCTGAGCGACTCGAAGAAGCAGCTCGTCACGTCGCGCCTCGCGCGGCGGCTCCGCGTGCACAACCTGTCGTCCTACCGCGACTACTACGAGTACGTCACGCGCCGCGATCCGCAGGGCGACGAACTGCGCGAGATGCTCAACGCGATCACGACGAACAAGACCGACTTCTTCCGCGAGAAGCACCACTTCGACTTCATGATCTCGACGTTCTTCCCGCAGTGCATCGAGCGTGCGAAGAGCACCGGCGAACGCCGTCTGCGGATCTGGAGCGCGGGATGCTCGACGGGCGAGGAGCCGTACACGCTCGCGATGACGTTCCTGTCGGCGTTCCCGAACACGGGGCAATGGTCGCTGGAGATCCTCGCGACCGATCTCGACACGCAGGTGCTCGAACGCGCCCAGGCCGGCATCTATCCCGAAGAGACGATCGCCCCCGTCTCGGCCGACCTGCAGAGCCGTTACTTCCGTCGCGGCACCGGCGCGAACACCGGCAAGGTGCGTGTTTCCGACGCGCTGCGGCAGCTGATCACGTTCCGGCAGCTCAATTTCGTCGAGCACCCGTGGTGGGTGAAGGGGCCGTTCGACCTGATCCTCTGCCGCAACGTGATGATCTACTTCAACCAGGACACGCAGCGCACGATCGTCGAGAACTTCGCGCACCGCCTGCGGCCCGAAGGCTACCTGTTCATCGGGCATTCCGAGACGTTGAGCGGCCTGAATCACCTGTTCGAGCCGCTGCGCGGCACGATCTACCGCCGCCGCGCGACCGGGGAATCCGAGCAGAAGGTGACGCCGCAGGGCGGAACGTCCGCCCCCGCGTCCCCCGCGTCCCCCGCGTCACGCTCGACGCCGCCGCGTCCGGCGCTCGCCCGCGCCGCCGCCGCACCGCAGGCCGCGCAGGCGCCGCGCCCCCGCTCGAACGAAGCCGACACGCGCAATCTTCCCCGGGTCAACGTGATCATCGGTGGCGTGCGCGCGAGCCGGGAGCCCATGGTGCTGCGCACCGTGCTCGGGTCGTGCATCTGCGCGTGCCTGTACGACCCGGTGGCGAAGGTCGGCGGCATCAACCATTTCATGCTGCCCGACGGGCTCGACGAGCGCGCGATGCCGACGCGTTTCGGCGTGAACGCGATGGAAGTGCTCATCAACGACCTGCTCAAGCTCGGAGCGGATCGCCGGCGGCTGCAGGCGAAGGCCTTCGGCGCGGCGCACGTGCTGTCCGACGTCGGCCTGAGCCCCGACGTGCCCCGCAAGAACGCCCGCTTCATCAAGGAGTTCCTCACGGCGGAAGGCATCCCGCTCGTGAGTTCGCGGCTCGGCGGCAGCGCGCCGGTGGAGGTCGTGTTCACGACCGACACGGCACGAGCGCTCGTCCGCGCCCTGGGCGATGCGGTGGCGCGCGACCTCGCGCGTGAAGAGAAGAGCCACGATCTGGAAATCAAGAAGCAGCTGGTACTGCCGCAACAGAGCTCGGTGGAGCTCTTCTAGGAGAAGCCATGCCGAAGACCCGCGTTCTCATCGTCGACGATTCCGCGATCATGCGGCAGTTGCTGACGGAGATCCTTTCGCACGACCCCAGCCTGGAGGTCGTCGGTTCCGCCTCGGATCCGTTCGTCGCCCGCGACAAGATCAAGGCGTTGAACCCGGACGTGCTCACGCTCGACGTCGAGATGCCGCGCATGGACGGCTTGTCGTTCCTCGAGAAGCTCATGCGCGCGCACCCCATGCCCGTGCTCATGGTCTCCTCGCTCACCGAGCAGGGCGCCGCGACCACGCTGCGCGCGATGGAGCTCGGAGCGGTGGACTTCGTCACGAAACCGAAGCTCGACGTGCGTACCGGCACGCTCGACCTCGCGGACGAGATCGTCGAGAAGGTGAAGGCCGCCGCGCGGGCCCGCGTCCGCGCGCGCCGTGCACCCGACGGTTCCCCGAAGCCCTCCGCGCCCATGGCCCACGCGCCCGCGGGAGCGCTGCTCAAGAGCACGCACAAGGTGATCGCGGTCGGGGCCTCGACGGGCGGGACCGAGGCCCTGCGCGAGTTCCTCGTGCCGCTGCCGCCGGACACCCCGGGCATCGTCATCGTCCAGCACATGCCGGCGAACTTCACGAAGTCCTTCGCGGAACGGCTCGATTCGCAGTGCCAGATGCGCGTGAAGGAAGCCGTGGACGGCGACCGCATCCTGCCGGGCCACGTGCTCATCGCGCCGGGCAACTTCCACATGGGCGTGCAGCGCAGCGGCGCGACCTACTCCGTGCGCGTCTTCAGCGCGGATCCCGTCAACCGGCACCGGCCTTCCGTGGACGTGCTCTTCGACTCCTGCGCGCAGACGATCGGCGCCAACGCGCTCGGCGTCATCCTGACCGGGATGGGCAACGACGGCGCGAAGGGCATGCTCGCCATGCGCCGAGCCGGAGCGCACACGTTCGCGCAGGACGAGGCGACCTGCGTCGTGTTCGGCATGCCGCGTGAAGCAATCCTCGCCGGCGGCGCCGAGCACACGCTGCCGCTGCAGGAGATGCCCCAGGCCGTGCTGCGAACGCTCGCGGAAGGGGAGCGCTGATGCACCCGTCCCGGGTTTCTCGCGCCGGCCCCCCGGCCGGCTCTCAAGGATTCGCGATTCCCTTCGATACTGCGGGCTGGAAGCTCGCGTTCCCGGGCAGGCCGGAGCGCGTGACGCGGCCCGGCGTAGCAGGCCCAACGGCCCCGCATTGTGAGGTTGTCCCGTGAGCAAGACCGCACTGGTAGTCGACGATTCCGCGACGATGCGGGAGATGGTGTCGTACACGCTGAAGCAGGCGGGCTTCGAGCCGCTGACCGGCGGCAACGGTCAGGAAGCGCTCGACAAGCTCACCGGCCAGGCCGTGGACCTCATCATCACCGACCTCAACATGCCGGTGATGGACGGCCTGTCGTTCATCAAGGCGGTCCGCGCGCGCGACGAATACAAGTTCGTTCCCAT
>JBGANH010000232.1:0-7684 GCA_044222365.1 Candidatus Eiseniibacteriota bacterium | reverse complement strand
GCCGGCGTTGGGCTCCGTGAGACCGAACGCGGCGAGACGCTTGCCCGAGGCGATGTCCGGCAGGAAGCGCTTCTTCTGCTCGTCGGTGCCGTAGAGGAGGATCGGGAACGTGCCGAGCGCCGTGCCCGCGAACGCGAGCGCGATGCCGGCGCAGGCCTTCGAGAGCTCCTCGGTCACGATGCACATGTTCGTGATGCCGTAGCCGCTCTCGAGCAGGCCGTCGTATTCGACGGGAACGAGCGTGCGGAACAGGTCCGCCTTCGCGAGTTCCTGGACGATGTCCCAGGGGAACGTGCCCTCGGCGTCGTACTTCGCGCGGACGGGCTTGACCTTCTCTTCGGCGATCCGGCGGGCAAGATCGCGAATGGTTCTCTGCTCTTCAGTCAGATGGTGATCCATCGTGGACCCCTTCGACGGGAATGGACGGCCGGAAGTGTTCCGCGCGGTACGGCGGGTCCGCGGTGCGGACCCGGTCACGGTCGGGCAACCATCCCTGCGAGCACGGAATGGGTAACACAGCAGGCCCCCGCCGGGAAATGGTGCGACGGGATACCCGGGCGGGCGGACGGGCGGACCGATGCGGGTCCCGCTCGGGGCTCGGTGAATCCGGCACCGGCGAGCTCACTTCTGCTCTCGAAAAGAGGCGCCGTCAGTACCTCGCCATCCACCTCAGTTCCGCGCCGTCGAGCGACGGTACTTCGTAGCAGGTGCCGCTCGTGCACGCGCGGCCGCCACGGCGGCGGCCGACGAACAGGTCGAGCGAATGCCGCTCGTCGACCTGCGCGGCGCACTGCACGCCGACGAGCGTCACGTGCGACGCGGTCGCGACGCCGAAGTCGTCGTACGGCAGATCGGCGGGATCGTCCGTTCTCGTGACGCTCACGGAGGCGGATCCGAAGCGCCGGTGCGCGACGCCGACCGTGAACAGCCGGTCCGAGATGCTCACGCCCGGGCCGAAGAACGGCGCGGTACGGGAGCCCTGTGTCTGTACGTCCGCGCTCACCTCCCAGCCTCGCGGGCCGCGCAGGGTGCCGGCGATGCCGAGCGTGGTGCGATCGCCCACGAAATCGAACGTGTCGAAACCGCGCGACTCGAAGACCGTCGCCTCCCAGCGATCCACGCCGGGCGGCGCGATCCGCGCCTCGACGAACCGCTCCTCGAACCGCAGCACGCGCACGCCCGGCGGCCCGTCGGAGCGCGTCAGGTTCGCGGTCACGGTGCCCCACGCGGCGAGCGGCGCCGAGGCTTCGATCTGGAAACCGGCCTCCCCGTCCGCGTCGAGCACGTGCGTGCGCCGGTTGAGCAGCGCGGCCGAATGCTCGCGCACGAGCGACGGCGGATCGTTCACGCCGAAGCGGAAGCGATCGTAGTCCTTCCACTCCGCCGAAAGCGTCCACGCGCGCCAGAGCATGCCCAACGAGGCGTACATCGCATGCGCGGACTCGGGTCCGCGGCGCAGCTTCCACCACTCGGCCGCGTGCTCGTCCTGCTGCGCGTACTCGAAATAGAACGGCGCCGACACGCCGGAGCCGGGCGCGAAGCCGAGCAGGTCGTACTGCACGAAACCCGTGGCCCCCTCGTGCGCCGGCGCGTCTCCGTAGGTGAACCGCGTCCACGCCGTGCCCACCCTGCCACCACGCGGCAACGCGCTCTCGAGTTGCGCGCCTTGCAGGTATCCGGCGTAGCGCTCGAGACCGAGGGCCTCCATCGCCGGCGACACCGTCGCCTGATTGGGCCTGCCACCGAATGCTCGCGCGGCCAGCGGTCCCCACGCGCCGTGCGCGATCACGCCGTCCAGATCGCGGGACGCCGCGTAGCGCGTGAGCGTTCCCGACTCGTCGTAGACGACACCGGGCAGTTCCCACGAGCGGTGCAGCAGACCGTGCCCGAGCAGCGTGTAGAAGTTGCCCACGCGCACGCGTGCGTGCGTGCCCTGCCATTCGGCCCAGCGTTGCGTGAGTTTTTCGTAGGCCGCGAGCCGGCCGAAGTCCGGACGGTCGTCGCTGCTGCGATCGAGTTCGAAGCGCCCGCCCGCCGCGAATCCGTCGCCCTGCCACCCGAAGTCCGCGCGATCGTAGACATCGGTGCGGACCTCGCCGCTCGCGTGGAGCGGTCGTCCACTCTGCGCGAGCACGAGGTTGCTCGCGGACCATTGCGCGCGCGCCTCGGCGGCGGCGCCGAGCACGAACCACGCGAGCAGCGCTGCTCCAGCCGCGGCGCACCTCACGGTGCCGTGCCCGTCGCCGAGTCCGGCGCCGCGTGCGCGAGCAGTTCGCGCACGGCGGCCTCGATCGCGTCGTGCTGCCCGGGCCGATAGCCCGTGAACGTCGCCGCGACCCGTCCGTCGGGCGCGATCACGATCGTGGTCGGGACCTCGGTCACGTGGTAGCGCCCCTGCAGGGAGCCGTCCTCGTCACGCACGATCGGGAACGTCACGCCGCGCTGCCGTGCGAACGGCTGCACACGCGCGAAGTTCCTCGGCCCGTCGATGCTGATGCCCACGAGCGAGAGTCCGCTGGCGCCGTACCGCTCGTGCAGTCGCTGGAGACCGGGCATGGCCTGCACGCACGGATGGCACCACGTGGCCCAGAAGTCGGTACGACGGGACCGCGTGCGAGGAGCGCTCCGAGCTCGAGCTTCGCGCCGTCGACCGTGACGGCCGAGAAGCGCGGCGCCAGCTCGTGCTTCGCCCCGGCCCTCGCCGCGGGGGCGGCCACCAGCAGCGCCGCGGCACATGCGATCGCCAGCGCTCGCCTCACCGTACGACCACGATGCGAGCGTCACGCCGCCAGGCGCCCGCCTGCGCGCGCACCAGGTAGACACCCGGAGCGGCCCGCCCGTCGACGCCGGTCAGGTCCCAGATCCACTCGTGCGCTCCGGCTGCGGCGGCGCCGTCGTAGAGGCGTTCGATCAGCCGGCCGGTCACGTCGAGCACTTCGACGCGTACACGGGACTCGTCCTGCGGCAGCGCGAGCGCGACCGTGGAGGCACCGCGTGCCGGATTGGGCGATGCGGAGAACGCGACCGTCCGCGGCGCCACACCTCCCGCATCGAGTCCGAACGTCACGAGCGAGTCCACGCAGCCGCGAATCTCGTTCAGGTGATAGCCGTTTCCGTAGGGCCACGTCTGCGCGGCGCGGTAGCGCACGACGCCCTGCTTGTTGATCACGACGAAGTTGTCCCGGTTGCCGTACCAGTTCACGAAGTTCTGGGGATCCACCGCGCTCACGTAGCAGTTGCGGAGCAACGGATACGTGACGCCGGTCGTCGTGCGGAAGCCGTTCAGCTGCGCGATCGTGCCGTCGCGTACGTCACAGCCGAGCACCTGCACCTGACCCGGATAGTTCGTCTTGTAGTACTGCCAGAGGTTCGTCTCCACCGACGGACCGTCGGTGATGCAGAAGCCTCAATCGTAGCCGAGGATGTGCAGGATCAGGACCTGTCCCGAGAACTGGGACAAGGTCGCGGTCGCCCACGGCGTCGAGTTGAGCACGTTCTTCGTGAACGCGGGTGCGGCCTGCCCCGGATTGATCACGGCGTGCGCGGGCGAGACGAGCGCGAAGGCGAGCAGCGCGCAGGCGAAGACGCGGCGAATCGATCGTGCGGAAATCATGGCTGCCTCGAACGTGGGGACGGCTGTCGAGGCGGCGCCTCGCACGAATGCGAGCGGGGGAAGTGCGTCGCCGGGGAGAATGGACCCGTGCATCTTGCCAGCCCGGCACATGCGAATACCACCGTGAAAATCCCCGGGAATAGCCCCGGGGACCCCGGCGTACCCCCTTTCGAACCCGGTTGCACGATGGGTCGAGACTCCAGGATCGAAAGGAGAGCGCCATGAAGCCCACGATGAAGAAGTTCCGCTCGCTGCACGCCGCCCTCGCGCTGGCCGCCGCCGGCGCCCTCGCCGCCGCCAACGCCGAAGCCCGCCACTACGTCAGCGACACGTGGGCCGACGGCCGCCTCGTGGACGTGCAGGTGCGCGTCGAAGGTTCCGCGGCGCCGCTGTACTTCTCGCCCACCGGTGACGACCGCCGCTACGTGCAGGCGTTCGCCGGCCGCAACTACTCGCTGGTCGTGCGCAACAACTCGAACGAACGCGTCGCGGTGCTGATCGCGGTGGACGGCCTGAACGTCGTGAGCGGCGATCGCAGCCGGCTCTCGAGCAACGAGCAGATGTACGTGCTGAGCCCGTTCGAGACCGCGACGATCCGCGGCTGGCGGACGAGCCTCGACGAAGTGCGCCGGTTCGTCTTCGTGGACGAAGAGCGCTCCTACGCCGAGCGCACGGGCCAGGCGAACGGCGACATGGGCTGGATCCGGGTGCTGAGCTTCCGCGAGCAGCGCGCCTGGTGGAACACGAAGCCGCAGGTGCGTCGCGACACCCGCTACAAGGAAGAGGACCTCCGCGGTCAGGCTCCCGAAGCGATGGACCGGTTGGGCGAAGGCTCCGCTCCCCAGGCGGCGCCGGCTCCCACCCGCGGTGAGGCGGGCCCGCTCGCCAAGAGCATCGCTCCGCAGCAGTCGAACGAAAGCGTCCCGGGCACGGGTTGGGGTGAGCGCAGCCGCGACCAGGTCGGCACCACCCAGTTCCGCGCCGAGCGCAATGCCACCGATCACCTGATCGTCCGCTACGAGTACGCCTCGGGCCTGCGCGCCCTCGGCATCGAAGTCCGCCGCAATCGGGTCCACGAACGGGATCGTGGCGAGATGGGTTTCGCCCAGCCCCCGCGCTGGTAACGAGAGCGAAAAGCACCACCCGCCGCAGCAGTCCGCGGCAGCGAAGACCGCCCTGGGCCCCCGGGGCGGTCTTTTCGCGTTTCGTGCGAGCGGTCGTGTGATTTCCGGCCGGACCATGACTCCTTCGGTCCGGACGCCGGCCCATCACACGAGGACACTTCCATGCGCTCGCCCTTCGCTCCGCCGCTTCGCCCGCTCTTCGCCGCGCTGCTTCTCGCCTGTGCGCTTTTTCCCGCTCGAGAGGCGGCCGCCGCGTGGCCCAACGATTTCACGCAGGGCGCGACGATCGGGGGGTGGTCCACCTCGGTCAGCGACAAGATCGTCATCTGCCCCGACACCCAGGGCGGTTTCTGGGCTGGCTCGATCACCGTCATCTATTCGACGGGCTACTACGAAATCCGCCACCTGAGCGCGACGGGCGCGCTGTTGGCCAGCGTCTTCAGCCCGGCCAGCGGCTACTCGAAATCCGGGCTGCAACTCGTGCCCGACGGCAGCAACGGCGTCATCGCCGTGTGGACCGAGAACGCGAACATCCTCGCGCGCCGCTACAACTCGACCGGCGGCCTGCCGTGGGGTGCCACTCCGGTGAACGTCTGCAACCACGCGGCCACGCAGATTTCACCCGCGGCAGTGCTCGACAGCTTCGGCAACATGATGGTGTTCTGGACGGACTATCGCAACGGAGACGCCGACATCTACATGCAGGCGATCGAGGTCAACTCCGGAGCAGCGCAGGCCGCGGCCAACGGTGTTCCCGTCTCCGCGGTCGCGGGAAGTGCACAGTACTCCCCGCGCGCCTGCTCGGACGGCGTCTTCGGCGCGTACGTGGTGTGGCAGGACGCGCGCAATCTCGCGACGACCGGCGTCGACTTCTATGCGACCCGTGTCGACTACACAGGCGGCCTGTACTGGGCGGCCACTCCGATGGGCAACGCCGCCGGGAACGCGTCGAACGTGCAACTGATCGGCAACGCGACCTCCCTGCAAGTCGTGTGGGAGGAGGATCGCGGACTCGGAACGGGCGCGGACATCTACTTCCAGCGCATCCCGACCAGCCTCGCCTCCGCGCAGTTCGGCACCGGACTCGTCGTGTGCAACGCCACGGGTGCGCAGAGCCGGCCGGCGATCGTGGCGGACGGCCAGGGTGGCGCGATCGTGGTGTGGGACGACGCGCGCACGAGCGCCTCGACCGGCACGGACATCTACTCGCAACGCGTCGGCGCGGGCGGCCTCATGCAGTGGACGGCCAACGGCATGTCGATCTGCACGGCGCCCGATGCCCAGACCGATGCGCAGGTCGTCTCCGACCAGGCGGGCGGTGCGGTCGTCTCGTGGACGGACAATCGCACCGGCTTCAACGAAACGGTGTGCCCGTGTGCGTCGGGGACATGTCGCAGGGCCCTTCGGTGCTGCTCTCGGACGGCACCGGCGGTGCGTTCGTGGCCTTCGGCGACGACCGCTCGCTCATCGTCTCGGGCTACGGAAGCGTGCTCGCCCAGCACATCGACCGCTTCGGCGTGATCGGCTCGCCCGAACCCACGATCGCGAAGGTGAAGGACGTGCCGAACGACCAGGGCGGCCTCGTGCGCGTGAGCTGGAACGCCTCGTACCTGGACGCGCTGCCGAGCAACAAGGTGGACGAGTACTGGGTGTGGCGCGAGGCGCCGGTGTTCGCGGCGACGTCGCTCGCCGCGCGCGCCGCAAGCGACGACGTGCGCGTGCGCGCCGTGCCTTCGGCGGCCGGCGTGATCTACTGGGAACGCATCGCCGTCGTGCCCGCCACGGCGCTGGCCGGCTACAGCGTGGTCGCGGCCACGACGAGCGATTCGATCGGGGGTTCGAACCCGCGCACGCGCTTCCAGGTCGAGGCGCACCAGTTCTCGACCGAGTACTTCTGGGCGAGCGCGCCGGACTCCGGCTACAGCGTCGACAACCTCGGACCCGCGGCGCCCTCGCCGCAGTACGCGATCTATTCGGGCGGCACCACGCGACTGGGCTGGCTGCCGAACCACGAGGCCGACCTGCTCGGCTACGAAGTGCATCGCGGCTCGAGCGCGTCGTTCACGCCCTCACCCGCGACGTTCGTGACGAGCAAGCCCGACACGGGGCTCGTGGATGCCGCGGGCGCGCCGTACTTCTACAAGCTCGTCGCGGTGGACGTGCACGGCAATCGCTCGCCGGTCGCGACGCTCGCGCCCACCGGCACGCTCGACGCGCCGGGAACCGCCGTGGCGGAAGCGTTCTTCGCCGCGCCCTCTCCCAACCCGGCGCGCGGCGGCACGACGCTGCGCTTCGGGCTCGCGCGGGGAGGCGCGACCAAGCTGGCGATCTACGACGCCGCCGGGCGGCTCGTGCGCACGGTGCACGCGGGCACGCTCGCCGCGGGCGAGCACGCGATGCGCTGGGACGCGGACGGCGAGAGCGGCCGCGACGTGGCGCCGGGGCTCTACCTCGCGCGGCTCGAGACCGCGGGCGCGCCCGCGATGGTGCGGCGCATCGTCGTCACGCGGTAGGACCGAACGAAGCGAACGGCGGCCGGATCAGTCCTTCCGGCCGCCGTTCTTTTCGCGGCCTTCACGCTCGCGAACCTGCACGAACTCGAACCCGAACCGGCCCTTGATGCACAGGTGGCCGTTCGTCACGTCGTGATCGAGCGGGCTCGTGACCTTGAAGATCGTGTTGTCCTGCACGTGCAGCTCGAGGTTGCAGCCGACGCCGCAGTACGTGCAGATCGTGGTCGTGACGGTCTGCTTACTCTCGTCGTACGTGCCGGCCTCGCGCAGGTCGAACTCGCGCTTGGGCACGAGCGCGCCGGTCGGGCACACGCCGATGCAGTTGCCGCAGAAGACGCACGCGGAGTCCGTGAGCGGGGCGGCGAACTCGGTCGAGATGCGTGCGTCGAAGCCGCGTCCGGCCACCGTGATCGCGAACGTGTTCTGCGCGTCCT
>JBGANH010000231.1:0-7675 GCA_044222365.1 Candidatus Eiseniibacteriota bacterium | reverse complement strand
CGCACCGCGTGCACGGCTGTTTCGTGTCGGAAGAGGAGACGCAGCGCGTCGTGGACTTCTGGCGCGCGAAGGCGGCCGCGAGCACCGCGCCGCCGCCGCCGCTGGCGACCGAGGTGAACATTCCCGAGGGCGACGAGGAGGAAGAGGGCGAGGACGGCTTCATGGCCGACGAACTCATTCCGCAGGCCGCGTGCCTCGTGGTCATGCACAACCAGGGCAGCACGTCGCTGCTCCAGCGCCGGCTCCAGGTCGGCTACTCGCGCGCCGGCCGGCTCATGGACCAGCTCGAACAGCTCGGCGTCGTCGGACCGTTCAACGGCAGCAAGGCGCGTGACGTGCTGGTGGACCAGAACTGGCTCCAGCAGAAGGGATTCCAGTGAAAGGTTCGCGCCGCGCCGCCGCGCCCAGGCTCGCCTTCGTGACGCTCGGCTGCCCGAAGAACACCGTGGACTCCGAGCACATGCTCGGTGCGCTCGTGCAGGACGGCTTCCAGACCGTGGGCGATCCGGCCGAGGCCGACGTCGCGGTGGTGAACACCTGCGCGTTCCTGCAGAGCGCGGTGCGCGAATCGAAGGACGCGATCGCGAACGTCGCCGAGCTCAAGCGCAGCGGCAGGCTCAAGGCGCTGATCGTGACGGGCTGCCTCGCGCAGCGCTCCGGCGCCTCGCTGCTCGACGAGTTCCCGGGCGTGGACGCCGTGCTCGGCACCGGTCAGTGGAAGGACGTCGTCGGCGCCGCTCGCCACGTGCTGTCGGGCTCCGAGGAGCGCGTCGTGCACACCGAATATCCCGGTGGCGCGGTCGAGGACGGCATGCCGCGCGCGCTCAGCACACCGCGCCACATCGCCTACCTCAAGATCTCCGAGGGCTGCGACCACCGCTGCACCTTCTGCATCATTCCGCACCTGCGCGGCGACCAGAAGAGCCGCTCGGTCGAGTCGCTCGTCGAGGAGGCCCGCCAGCTCGCGAAGCTCGGCGTGCGCGAGTTGAACCTGATCGGGCAGGACACCACCGGCTACGGCACGGACCTGCCGGGCCAGCCCGGGCTCGCCGACCTGCTCGAGGCGCTCGACACCGTCGAGGGATTGAGCTGGATCCGCGTGCAGTACACCTACCCGAGGCTCTGGTCGGACCGGCTCATCGAGACCTGGGCGCGCGCGAAGCGCGTCGTGCCCTACGTGGACATGCCTCTGCAGCACATCGCCCAGGACATGCTCCGGCGGATGGGGCGGGCCATGACCGAGAAGCAGACCCGCGAGCTGGTGTCCCGGATCAAGCAGGGGATCCCCCGGGTGGCATTCCGCACCAACTTCATCGTAGGGTTCCCCGGCGAAACGGACGAACACTACGGGGTGCTCGAGCGCTACATCGAGGAAGAGCCGTTCGACAATCTCGTCGTGTTCGGCTACGAGCGCGAGCCCGAGACGCCGTCCTACGACATGACGCCGCGAGTGCCGATCCAGCAGCGCCGCTCGCGCCGGGCGCGCCTGCTCGCGAAGCAGCAGCAGCTGTCGCGCGAGCGGCTCTCGCGCCGCATCGGTGAGGTGACGACGGTGATGGTGGACGGGCCCGCGCCGGGGCGCGGCGGCCAGTGGGCCGCGCGCACGACCGGTTCGGCCTACGAAGTCGATGGTGGAGTGGTGGTGGAAGGGGACAACCTGGTACCCGGGCAGCTGGTGACCGTGCGCATCACGGGCGCCGCCGCCTACGATCTGTTCGCGCGCGTGGAACGCTCGGCCGACCCCGCGCTCCATATCCTGGGCTGACGAATGAGGATCCTGCGGATGCGTGCTTGCCGGACTGGCCTGCTGTTCGCGTTGCTGATCGGCGTCGCTCTCGCGCCCTCCGCCGAGGCCAAGAAGTTCCGTTACTCGAGCGGGCCACGCGTGCCGGAAGACTCGGTCCTCGCGGTGGCCAACTCGTACCTCGATCCGGTCGTGCGCACGCGCGGCCCGCGCGTGCCGTACACGAACCTCCAGCTCACGCAGTTCGTCGCGGACAGCGCCGCCGCGCGCGCGCTCGCGGGCGCCCCGCTCGATCGCGGCACGCACGCCGTGCTCGCGCCGACGCAGGACCATCCGCTCAACTTCGTGCTCGAGCACGCGTTCCTCAAGGAGCTCGCGCGCCGCGGCGTCGAGGTGACCGTGCGCCGCACGCCCGTGCCCGACGACAGCGTCGCCGCGCTGTTCGGCAATCCCGGCGACCCGCTGCTCGAGTACACGCTCGGCTCCGCCAAGATCACCTACCTGCGTCTCGTCGGCTGGCTGCCGGGCCGCGTGCGCATCGAACGCCAGTCGCTCGTGACCGGCGCGGTCTCGCTGCGCGAGCCGACGTCGTCGCGCGTGCTGTGGACCGGCGACCTCGGCCAGAACTTCGTGGACCGCTTCTCGCGGTCCGAGGTGTCGCTCGTCGAGGAGTCGCGCTATCCCGACCTCAAGGACACCGTGCCGCAGCGCAATCTCGACAAGGTCGTCGAGCCCGTCGTCGTCGTGGGCGTCGTGGCCGGCCTCGTCGCGTTGTTCTTCCAGAACCGCCCGTGACGTTCCCGCTTCGCTCCCCGAAGGAATCCCGCTTGTTCTCTCGTCTCCGTTCCGCACTCGCGTGCGGCCTGCTCGCGGCGGCCCTCGCCGGCTGCGGCGCCGCCGTGGTCCCGTCCATCCACAGCGACACGAACCGCGTCGCCGTCGCGCGCAACCTCTACGATCGCCGCGAGTACACGCTCGCCGTGGACGTGCTCAACAACTACGCGACGACGGGCACGGGCAACGCCGACATCGACCAGGCGGTGTACCTGCTCGGTCTGGCCTACCTCGGGCAGAAGGACTGGGTGAACGCGCAGACGCAGTTCGAGCGCATCGCGCGCGACTACCCCGAGAGCGACAGCGCCGGTGCGTCGTCGTTCCAGCTGGGCGAGGCGCTGTTCGGGCAGTCGCGCCCGAGCGACTACGACCAGGAGTTCACGCTGAAGGCGCTCACGCAGTACGAAGCGCACCTGCGCGACTGGCCCGGCGATCCCTACACGGGGCGTTCCGAGGCGCGCATCGCCGAGTGCCGCACGCGGCTCGCACGCAAGCTCTGGCGCAGCGGCGACATCTACGTGAAGCAGAAGCTCTACCTGCCCGCGAAGCGCTACTTCGCGGACGTGATCGAGCAGTACGCCGACACGCCGATCCTCGGCGACGCGATCCTCGGCAACGCCGTCGCGGACGCACGACTCGGCAAGCGTGACAGCGCGCTCGCGGTGCTGCGCGGGCTCGAGGAACAGTTCGCCGGACAGCCGCTCGGCCTGAAGGCCGCCGCGCTGCGCGTGAAGATGCAGAAGTGGCCGGCCGAGGGCGATCGCAGCCGCCGCGGGCACCGCCCGATCGAGGCGCCCGCCGCGGTGCCGGGTGCGCCCACGACCACGCCGGGCAATCCCTACACGCCGTGACGCGCGCGAAGCGGCAGGCCGCCTCGCCGCGGCGGCTGGGCATCTTCGGCGGCACGTTCGATCCGCCGCACACCGGGCATCTCGCGCTCGCCGAGTGCGCGCGCGAACAGCTCGGCCTCGACCGGGTGCTGTTCGTGCCGGCCGGCCGCCCGCCGCACAAGAGCGGTGCGAAGCGCTCGAGCACCGCGCACCGTGTGGCGATGACGCGCGCGGCCGTGCGCGGCAATCCGGCGTTCGCGGTCTCGACGATCGAGACGCGCCGGAGCGGGCCGTCCTGGACCGTGGACACCCTGCGCGCGCTCGCGGCCGAGCACGCGGGGGACGAACTCTGGCTGCTCATGGGCGTGGCGATGACGCGCGCGGCCGTGCGCGGCAACCCGGCGTTCGCGGTCTCGACGATCGAGACGCGCCGGCGCGGACCTTCGTGGACCGTGGACACCGTGCGCGCGCTCGCGGCCGAGCACGCGGGCGAGGAGCTCTGGCTGCTCATGGGCGCCGACTCGTGGGCCGCGTTCGGCACGTGGCGCGAGCCCGCGGAGATCGCGCGGCACGCGCGTCTCGCCGTGGCGCTGCGGCCGGGTGCGCGCGCGCCGAAGCGTCCGCGCGGCATCGCGCGCGATCGCGTCACGATCCTCGAGAATCCCGAACTCGAAATCTCGTCGAGCGCCGTGCGCGAGCGGGCCCGCGCCGGACGCAGCGTGCGCTACCTCGTGCCCGACGCCGTCGCGCGCCACATCGCGCGCCACCGCCTGTACGGGAGCACGTCGTGACCTACCGTCCGCAGGAGTTCTGGGAGCAGCGCCTGTCCGAGCAGTTCGACCTGCGCGGCACGGGAGAGACCACGATGAGCGCGGCGTACAACGTCGCGTGCTACCGGCTGCGCGCCGAGGTCCTCGACGCGGCGCTCGCGCGCGCGGGCGTGGATCCGAAGGGCAAACGCGTGCTCGACGTGGGCTGTGGCACCGGCTTCTGGACCGATTTCTACGTGAAGCGCGGCGCGATCTACACCGGGCTCGACATCGCGCGCCCGAGCGTCGAGCGGCTGCGCGAGCGGTTCCCGAACGAGACCTTCGTGCATTCGGACGTGAGCGAAGCCGATCTCACGGCGACGTACCAGATCGTGAACGTCTTCGACGTGCTCTACCACATCACGGACGACGCGAAGTTCGACGCCGCGCTCACGCGGCTCGCGCGCGCCGTGGAGCCGGGCGGCATCCTGCTGCTCACGGACCTGTTCCAGGACTCGCCCGGACTCGCCGAGCACAACAAGATGCGCTCGCTCGCGCGCTACCGCCGCACGCTCGACGCGCTCGGCGTGCGCTTCGAGTACGCGCCGCTCGAGCCGACGCACGTGCTGCTGAACTCCGACCTCGGGTTCTGGCGCTTCCTCAACCGCGCCCCGGGCCTGCTGCTCGCGCTCGACCGCATGCTGATCCGCTCCGGTGGCGGCCGGACCCCGCGGCACAACCAGCTGCTGCTCGCGAGGCGCGCCGGCTGATCGCGCGGCCGTGCGCGAAGTTGGTCAGCGCAGCCGCTCGAGCGGCTCGTCACCCTTCTCGACCATCTCGGCGTGCAGCGCGAGCAGGCGCTTGGTCTCCGCGATGAGCGCCGCTCGCTGCGCCACCGGGCCCGCGAAGGCCGCGGTGAGCAGCGCGTGCACCATCTCGACGGCCGCGGTCGCGTGCACGCGGCGGCGCTTCGGGTCGAGGTGGGGGACGCGCGCCGCCATGATGGCCTCGACCTGCTGCGTCGCGGCCTCGTGCAGTTCGCCGCACGCGCGGTCGCGTGCACCGGGCCGGTCGATCGCGTGGAAGACGTGCGAGTACGCGGGAGTGCGGCGGAAGAACTCGGCGAGCGGGTCCACGATCGCGTCGGCGAGCGCGCCGAGCGGGAGCGTCCGGAGTTCGGCCTGTCCCTCGTACGCGGTGAGCGAGCGCATGACGGCCATGTAGCGCTCGGCGAGCGCGGCGAGGATCGCCTCCTTGCTCGCGAAGAAGTGGTAGAGCGATCCCATGCCGGCCCCGGCGCGTTCGGCGACGGCGTTCGTGGTCATGCCGTCCACGCCCGATTCGACGATCACCGCCTCGGCGGCGTCGAGGAGTTCCTCGATCCGCTTCTGGCCGCGGTCCTGCTGCGGGGCCCGGCGTGTGGCCGGGTCCGCGCGGCGGGCGCGGGGTTTCGCGGGGCGCTTCTTCGTGGTGCGTGTCGCCATCGTGGCGCCGTCTCCCGTGGACTTGCGGCAAGGCTCGTTTCGACCTGCCTTCAGGTTCGGCCGGCCGGCCCGAAAATACAAGTGGAATCTTTGCTCCACTCGTGCCATCGTAAGTGGAGCGAAAGCACCAGTTCATGGGGCGCCCTTCGGGGAGGCCCGAACCCACCCGGAGACGGGAAGGAGAGAGTCCGTGAGGCACCCACGTCCGATGCAGCCGCTCCTGGCGGCCATGCTCGCGGTTTCGGCGTTCGTGGCGCCGGCCGGCGCGCCGAACGCCACGACGCTCGACGACCTCGTGCGCGAGGCGCTCGCCGCGAACCGCGACCTGCGCGCCGAACGGCTGCAGCTCGAACAGGCGCAGGCCGCGGTGAGCGAGGCGACCGCGCTGTTCCTGCCGTCGGTCACCGTGAACGCCCGGCTGTCCGAGCGCGCCGGCAACGTCGTGGACTTCGGCAAGCTCATCAATCCCGCCTTCGCCGCGCTCAACCAGCTCACGGGCAGTGGTGCGTTCCCGACGGACCTGAGGCTCGTGCAGCCGTCGAAACAGGAGACGTCGGTGCGCGTCGCGATGCCGTTGCTCGACGCGCGGCTCGTCGCGAACCGGCGGATCCGCACGGGCCTGCTCGACGCGCAACGCGGCGCCACCGGCGCGGCGGCGCGCCGGATCGCGGCCGAGACGCGCACCGGCTACCTGCAGTACGCCCGCGCGCTCCGGCTGACCGCGCTCTACGACTCGACGCTCGTGCTCGTGGACGAGGCCGTCCGCGTGCAGGAGAGCCTGCTCGCGAACGGCAAGGCGACGCCCGACCAGGTGCTGCGCGCGCGTGCGGACCGTTCCGACGTGGCGCAGCGCCGCGCCGACGCCGCCCGGCTGGCCGACGCCGCGCGCCAGTTGCTCAACGTGCGCCTCGGCCGCGACGTGAACGCGCCGCTCGAGCCCGTCGCGGACGACGCGCTCGGGCTGGAGCTGCGCGTGCCGCTCGACGAGGCGCTCGCCAGCGCGCGCGCGCATCGCGAGGAGCTCGCGCAGGCGCGCGGCGGTGTGCGCGCCGCCGGGGCGGCCGTCTCGCTGGCGAGCGCCGGCTACCTGCCGTCGCTCGTCGCCGCGGTGGACTGGGGCGTGCAGGGCGAGGAGTACCGCTTCGAGCGCGGCGAGGACTACCGCGTCGCGTCGCTCGCGCTGCAGTGGACGTTGTTCAACGGCGGTCAGCGCGAGGCGCAACGCCACGCGGCGGCGGCGGGACTGTGGCGTGCCCGCACGCTCGCGGACGACGCGGAGGCGAAGGTGGAGCTCGACGCCCGCACCGCATGGCAGGCGGCGGCCGTCGCCCGCGAGGCGCTGCCCGTGGCGCACGAGCGCCTCGCGGCCGCGCGCCGCACGTGGGAGCTGGTCGCGAAGCGCCACGCGATCGGCGCGGCCTCGCTGCTCGAGCTGCTCGACGCGCGCACGAACTGGACGAACGCGGCGCTCAACGACGTGTTCACGACCTACGACTACCGGGAGCGCTGCGCGGAACTGGACCGTGCCGCCGCGCTGCCGTCCGGCCTCGCACGGGCCGAGGGAGGACTGTGATGGACCGGCGGACGATGGCGGGAGTGGTGACGATCGCGGCGGCGCTCGCGCTCGCGGGCTGCGGCCGGAAGCACGAGGCGCCGGCCGCGGTGGCGCCCGTGGTGCACGTGACGACCGCTCCCGTGGACTCGGCGGAGCTGTCGCGCCCGGTGCTCGGCTCGGGCCTGCTCGCAGGCAAGGAAGAGGTGCCGCTCGCGTTCAAGATCGGGGGAGTCGTCGCCCGCGTGGACGCGGAGGACGGACAGGTCGTGCGTGCGGGCGAGCGCCTCGCCGCGCTCGAACTCACCGAGATCGGCGCGCTCGTGGACAAGGCGAAGGTCGGGCTCGAGAAGGCCGAGCGTGACCTCGCGCGCGCCCGGGCGCTGCACGCCGACAGCGTGGTGACGCGCGAGATGCTCGAGAACGCGCAGAGCGCGCGCGACGCCGCGGCGGCCGATTTCGCCTCGGCGCGCTTCAACGCG
>JBGANH010000230.1:0-7563 GCA_044222365.1 Candidatus Eiseniibacteriota bacterium | reverse complement strand
CTCGGCATCGAGGCGCCCGATCCGGGCACGCTCGTGCTGCGATTGTCTCGCCGCGACCCGCGCCTGCTCGAGCGGCTCGCGCTGCCCGGCGTGTGCACGCCGTGGCGCGTGCGCGGGCGAGTGGGCGAAGGCCGTCGGTCTCGGGCCGTACCGCGTCGCCGCGGCCGAGGGCGAGCGCCTGCTGACGCTCGTGCGCGCCGATCTGCTCGCGCCGGCACGTGCGCTCGCGGACACGCTGCGCGTGCGCTTCGGCCCGGGCGCGCCGCGCGTGCGCACGCCCTTGCGCTCGGGCGAGGCCGATCTCGTGTGGCCGCTGCCGCCCGCGCTGCTCGAACAGCCGCTTCCCGACGGGTACGCCGCGCGCACACGCGCCGCCTCTCCCGAACGGCGGCTCCTGCTGCTCTTCCGGGCCGACATGCCGCCGACCACGAAACTGCCCGCGCGTCACGCGCTCGCGCACGCGACCTCGCGACCCGATCTCGTCGAGGCCCTCGGTCCGGCGGGGCAGGAGAGCGCGACGTGGCTGCCCCGGAGGCGGCCGTTCGAGTTCCCCGCCTTCGACGAGAACGAGATGCGTGCGTGGCTCGCACGCGGCAAACTCGGCGCCAGCTTCCACGTCAGGGGCCGCCAGCTTCCACGTCGTGCTCGCCTACGACGCCGACGGCGCCGGCGCCGCGGTCGCCCGCGCGCTCCAGGGCACCTGGGCACGCGTGGGGCTGTACGCCGAGATGCGCCCCCTGCGCGGGGCGGCGGCGGCCGCGCAGCCGCTGCTGCCCGCCGCGGCGCATGCCCAGCTCGTCGAGGCGCAGGCGCTGCTCGGCGGCGCCGACGCGGAGTTGGCCGGGTACGTGATGCCCGTCCGTGGCCCGGCGGTCGGCTCGTTCCGCAGCGGCTGGCGCACGCGGGAGTTCGATCCCTGGGTCGCCCGCACCGACGCGACCGTCCCGCTCGACGCCGTCCGCGCACAGGCACGCCTCGTCGAGGAGCGTCTCGCCTTGCCGATCGCCCTGCTGCCGTGGCAGTGGGTCGAACGGAACACCGGCGAAATTGCGCGATTTCACCCGAGGTTCGGTCCGGAGTGGACCTCGGACCGAGATTGACGGTGTTCCGTGTGGGAAGTCGTTGACCCTGCCTCCGGCCCTTTCATATCGTTGAGGGCCGTAGAGGCCGGTCACCACATCTTTCGCCCGACATCCTGACGCGCCGCCGTGCGCCGTACCGGCCTTCGGCACGAGGATCGGGCTTGCCCGTACGTCCCAGCTCCGCCTTCGACCTTGGGAGAATCCTCGTCCATGCGCCTTCGCCCGCCCGCTTTGCTCGCCGGAGCCCTGATGCTGCTCGCCTCGGCGGCGCACTCGGCCACCCTCGAGCGCGAGTTCCGCTTCGACGCCAGTCGGGTGAAGCTCGTGCAGCGTGATGGTTACACCATCGTCGAAGCGAAGGGCGGCATGCCCGAGTTCCGTGTCGGACGCCCCGACCTGCCGTGGCTCGCCGAACGCGTGGATCTCGCGCCGGGCGCCCGGGTCACGGGAATCGAGCTCGTGAGCGTCGAGACGGCGCCGCTCGGCGTCGTGCGCCCGCTGCCGCGCGCCGAGGTCACGCATCCCGGTCTCGGCGAGACCGAGCGGACGCGCCCCGACGCGCGCTTCTACCAGTCCGCGAACGCGCAGCCCGAGGAACTCGTCGCGCTCGGCCTGCAGGGCGACCAGCGCGGCCGGCGCAGCGCGTACGTGCGCGTCGCGGCGGCGCGGTGGAACCCGCAGTCGGGCGTCGTCGAACGCGTGAGCCGCGTGCGCGTACGCCTCACGGTCGAGGACGGCGCTCCGACCGACCTGCCGCGCGAGCGCATCGTGCGCGAGTGGGAAGACGGCGGCCTGCCCACCGGCGTGCCGCTGCGCACGCTCGGCTCGGCTCTCGTCTCGATGTGGGATCGTGACGGTGGCGCGGGCGACGCCGGAGCCGTGGGTGAGGCCCAGCCCTTCCGTCCGCAGCAGCTGCCGTCCGTGCTCGGCAGCCCGGTCGAGTACGTGATCGTGACCAACGACGCGCTCGCCGCGACGTTCCAGCAGCTCGCCGACTGGAAGACGCAGTCCGGCGTGCCGGCCGTCGTGCGCACGACGAGCTTCATCCGCGCGCAATACCCGAGCGCGGCGGACGACGCGGAGCGCATCCGTCTGTTCCTCCGCGACGCCTACTCGCGCTGGGGCACGAAGTGGGTGCTGCTCGGCGGCGACACGGACATCATCCCGGTGCGCCAGGCGTACACGACCTTCTACGGCAGCGAGTACATCGCCGCGGACATCTACTACAGCTGCCTCGACGGCAACTGGAACGCCGACGGCGACAGCCTCTACGGCGAGGGCTACACGGACGCGTCCGACCCGGGCGACTACGCCGACCTGTTGCCCGAGGTGTACGTCGGCCGCGCGCCGGTCACCACGGTCGCCGAGGCGCAGAACTTCATCGCGAAGACGCTGACCTACGAGCGCACGCCGCCTTCGAACTACCTGCACCGCTGGCTGTTCTTCGCCGAGGTGCTGTTCCCGCAGGACTGGCAGCCGGGTTGGGGCACGTCCATGGACGGCGCCGAGCTGACCGAGGACCTGCTGCCGCTCACCGACCAGCTTCCGGCGCTGCACGTCACGCGCCTGTACCAGAACTACACCGATCCGCTCTGGCGTCCGGGCGCACTGAGCGAGACGCGGCAGGCGGTGGTGGACTCGCTCGACTCGGGCTACGGGCTCGCGCTGCACATCGGGCACGGCTATCGCAACGTCATGGAAGTCGGCGACGCCTCGCTCACGAACTCCGACGCCATGGGGCTCGCGAACGGCGACAAGCTGTTCAATCTCTACGCCATCAACTGCACGTCGAACGCGATCGACTTCCCGTGCATCGGCGAGGCGTTCCTGCTCAATCCCGGCAGCGGCGCGGTCACGAACGTCGGCTCGACGCGCTTCGACTTCCCGAGCGCCGGCCGCGTGTACCAGTACGAGTACTTCCGCATGTTCCTCGAGGACAGCATCGCGGCCGTCGGCGAACTGCAGGCCAAGCAGAAGCTGCCCTACGTCGCGTACTCGTTCTACGACGGCGTGAACCGCTGGACGCAGATGACGCTGCTCATGCTCGGTGATCCCGAACTGCGCATGTACCACGGCGACTTCCGCACGCTGGCCGTGACGCACCCGGCGACGGTCGCGCTCGCGGACACGCAGTTCGCCGTCACGGTCACGTCGGGCGGCAATCCCGTCCCGAACGCGCGTGTCACCGCCTATCGCGCCGGCGACGATTACCGCAGCGTGCTCACGAACGGCAGCGGCGTCGCGGTCGTACCGTTCCGCCCCGACACGCTCGGCAGCTTCACGCTCACCGCAGACCGCGTACAGCGCCAAGCCTCATCAGGCTTCCATCGGGCTGGTCGCGTCGGCCGCCCCGGTGCTCGTCGAGGGGACGATCACGGTGGACGACGACAACCTCGCCGGCACGACGGGCGACGCGAACGCGAGCGTGGACGCCGGCGAAGTCGTCGACCTGCTCGTGGGGATCCGCAATCGAGGTGGTTCCTCTGCGACCTCGGTCAACGTTTCGCTGGCCACCACCGACCCGCTCGTGTCGATCTCGGTGCCCTCGGTCGCCTACGGCACGATCGCCGCGGGCGCGCAGGCCACGCCCGGCACCGGTTTCCGGGTGAGCTTCCCGTACACGCTCACCGACCAGCGCGAGGTGCCGTTCACGCTCACGATCACCGAAGCGGGCGGCCGCTCGTACCACGAGACCTTCCAGCTGACGGTGCACGCGGGCGAGCTGTTCACGTTCGGTCACGGGGAGACCGAGACGCCGGGCAACTCGAACGGCCGTCCGGAAGTGGGCGAGGTCGTGAACTACACGATCCAGCTCCGCAATCTCGGCACGGGCTACTCGCGCGGCGTCGTGGCCAAGCTGCGCAGCTACGACGGGCTCGCCACGATCTCCGACAGCGTCGCGACGTTCGGCGACGTGGCGCCGCTCACCACGGTCACCGGTGACGCGGTCACGTTCACGGCCTCGAGCTCGGCGGCCAAGCTCGCGCTCGTGATCACGGACGCATTCGGCGTCCGCCGCACGCAGCTGCTCGACCTCTCGTACCCGGCGACGCCGACGTCGCTCGTCGGTACGGGCGCGGCCACGAGCATCGCGCTCACGTGGGCGCACCTGACGGCGGCCGACCTGTTCGGCTACAACATCTACCGCAGCACGTCGCAGGCCGGCACGTACACGAAGGTGAACGCGGTGCCGACCGACCGCATCTCGTACTTCCAGGACGAGAACCTCACGCCGCTGACGCGCTACTACTACAAGGTCTCGGCCGTGGACTCGTCCGGCAACGAGGGCACGCTCTCGGCGATCGCCAACGCGAGCACGAACCCGCCGCGTCACGGCATCTTCCCGGTGCCGACCGGACGCAACACGCCGTCGTCGGTCGCGCTCGAGTACATCTACTCCGCGACGCAGATGGACATCGTCGCGGGCGCCGACTTCCTGTACGTCTACCACGCCGACGGCAGCGCACCGGTGGACGCCGACGGCTCCGGCGCGACGCTCGGCGACTTCACGACGCGCGGCAGCTACTACGCCGCCGGCCCGTCCGCGGCGCGGCTCGATCCCGCCGACGGGTTCTCGATCATCGGCGCGTCGTGGGACTCGGCCGGCGTGTACGTGTTCGACACCGACGGCAATGTGCGTCCGGGCTGGCCCGTGCTGACCGATCAGCCGGTGTGGTCGTCGGTCGCGTGCGGCGACATCGACGGCGACGGCAAGATGGAGCTCGTGTTCGGCTCGAACGGCAACAACTTCTACGCGCTGCACGAGGACGGCACCGAAGTGCGCGACGGTGACAACAACCCCGCGACGAAGGGCGTCTTCAAGGTGCTCGGCAACGGCTTCAACTACGGCACGCCGGCGCTGGCGGACATCGACAACGACGGGCGCGCCGAGATCATCTACGGCAGCTTCGACGGCAAGGTGTACGCGTGGAACTCCGACGGCACGAACGTTCCCGGCTGGCCGGCGCTGCTGCCGGCGGGTACGGCCTCGATCGGAGCGGGTGGCTCGTTCACGGCCTCGGTCGCGATCGGCTACCTCGACGGACCCGGCGACACGTCGCCCGAGATCGTGTGCGCCGCGTCGTGCGACTCGGTGATCGTGTTCCAGGCGAACGGCGGACGCCGTCCCGGCTTCCCGATCTGGGTGAAGACGTCGGGCACGAGCAAGATCCCCTCGCCCGCGATCGCCGACATCAACAACGACGGCTTCAACGACATCGTCTTCCAGAGCACGAACGGCGGCCTGTACGTGTTCACGCGCAACGGCCCGGTCATCCCGGGCTTCTCGAACCTGCGCTACTCGATCCTCACGAACAGCGCCTCGGAGAGCAGCCCCGTCGTCGCCGACATCAACGGCGACGGACGCAACGACATGATCGTGGGTGACGAGTACGGCCTGCTGTCCGCGTTCTCGGGCCTGAACGGCACGATGATGGCGGGCTTCCCGATCCAGCTCGCCGGCGAAGTCCGCGGCGCGCCCGCGGTGGCCGACATCGACGCCGACGGCAAGACCGAGATCGTGATCTCGGGCTGGGACAAGAACGTCTACGTCTGGGACTACGACTTCCCGTTCCAGCCGGTCGGTGTGGCGCCGTGGCCGCAGTTCCACCACGACGCGCGCCGCACGGGCTTCTCGGGCGCGCCGCTGTTCGTCGGTGTGAGCGAGGACGGACCGGGCGCGGGCGCGGCGGTCACGTCGCTCGAGTTCGCCCCGATCGCGCCGAACCCGGCCGCCGGCAAGACGCGCATGTGGTTCGCGATTCCGTCCGATCTGGGCGGCGCGAGCTACGAGCTGGCGATCTACGACCTCTCGGGCCGTTGCGTGAAGCGCGTGGACGGCGGCATCGCGCGTCCGGGCCGCTTCTCGCTCGAGTGGGACCTGCGCGACGAATCGCGCCGCGCGGTCGAGGGCGGCGTCTACTTCGCCCGCTTCACCGCCGGCGGGCGCAGCGTGACGCGGAAGATGGTCGTGCTGCAGTAGGACTCACGAAGCATCCGGTTCACGCTCGTGGCCACTCTTCGGGGTGGCCACGGGCGTTTGACCGCCTCGCGCGACGGTCCCTAATGTCCCCTGCCCGCATCGCGTCAGTCCCTTCTCCGGAGTCCCGTTCCTCATGTCCGTCCGCGTCCGATTCGCTCCGAGCCCCACCGGTTTCCTGCACGTCGGCGGCGCCCGCACGGCGCTCTACAACTGGCTCTTCGCGCGCGCGAACGGCGGCACGTTCGTGCTGCGCATCGAGGACACGGACGCCGACCGCTCCACCGACGCGTCCACGCAGGCGATCCTCGACGGCATGCGCTGGCTCGGCCTGTCGTGGGACGAGGGCCCGGGCGTGGGCGGCGAGTACGGGCCGTACTTCCAGACCGAACGCCGCGCGCACTACGAGCGCCGCGCCGCCGAACTGCTCGCGGGCGGGCACGCCTACCACTGCTGGTGCACGGCGGACGAACTGGCCGCGCGCCGCGCCGCGCAGGCCGAGCGCGGCGAGGACCCGCGCTACGACGGCACGTGCCGCCGGATGGGCGAGGCCGAGCGTGAGGCGAAGCGCGCGAGCGGCGCGCCCGCTGCGCTGCGCTTCGCCTGCCCCTCCGAAGGGGAGAGCGCGTGGGACGACGTCGTGCGGGGGCGCGTGAGCTTCCGCAACGAAGTGCTCGACGACTTCGTGCTCGTGCGCACGGACGGGCTGCCCACCTACAACTTCGCGTGCGTGGTGGACGACCTCGACATGCGCATCACGCACGTCGTGCGCGGCGACGACCACATCTCGAACACGCCGCGCCAGCTGCTGATCTACGCCGCGCTCGGCGCGGCGCCGCCCAAGTTCGCGCACGCCTCGATGATCCTCGGACCCGACGGCAAGCGGCTGTCCAAGCGGCACGGCGCGACCTCGGTGGAAGCGTTCGGCGAACTCGGCATCGTGCCCGAGGGCATGGTGAACTTCCTCGCGCTGCTCGGCTGGGCGTACGACGGCAAGCAGGAGCTGTTCTCGCTCGACGAACTCGCGAAGGTGTTCACGCTCGAGAAGGTCGGCGCCAACCCGGCCGTGTTCGACACGCAGAAGCTCGAGTGGGTGAACGGCCAGCACCTCAAGCGTCTCGACGAGAGCGAGCGCGTGCGGCGCGTGAAGGCGTTCCTCGCCTCGCGCGGACGGCCCATCGACGATCGCGGCGACGAGTGGTGCACGGTGTTCGTGCGCGCGCTCGGCGAGCGGCTGCGCACGCTCGCGGACGCGGAATCCGTGGGCGCGTTCGCGCTCGCGGACGAAGTCGCGTTCGACGAGGAGGCGTTCGCCGCCGCGGCCGCGAAGCCCGGGGCGCGCGCGGCGACCGAGGCGCTCGCGGGCTTCGTGGAGCGTGACGCCGAGTTCTCGCTCGCGAGTCTGGAAGCCGGGACGCGCGCGCTGGCCACGGAACGCGGCATGAAGGCGGGCGAGCTCATCGGCCTGGCCCGCCTGGCGCTCACCGGGCAGAAGACTTCGCC
>JBGANH010000229.1:0-7630 GCA_044222365.1 Candidatus Eiseniibacteriota bacterium | reverse complement strand
GCCGCCATGGCGTACCGCGCCGCGATCCGCGGCAAGCGCCGCGCCGCGGCGATCCTGTCGGTGTGCGGCGACGTGCCGCCCGACGTGCGCGACCTGCCGCGCGAACGCTGGCCGCTCGTGCGCATGATCACGGGCACCGCCGACGAGTGGTACCCGCCCACGCGCATGGCCGACGAAGCGGCGATCGTCCGCGGCATCGGCGCCACGGTCGAGACGAGCTCGTTCGAAGGCGGGCACGAGTTCTCCGCCGCCGTGGTCGAAGCGCTCGGCACGCTGCTCGCGCAAACGGAAGCGGCGGCGCGCTAGGACTCCAGCGCACCGCCGCTTCACGTCACTCGCGAAGGCGTCAGTACCAGCAGAACACGAACTGCGCGTACGGCCCCTCGCTGTGGAACTTGCGCGTCTGGCCGAACACGCTCTTCTCGTCGCTGTCCGTCCACTGGTAGCCGAGCCGCAGGTTCCCGCCCTGCTTGCTCACCTGGATGAAGTTCACGTCGGCCGCATAGCGCTTGCCGGGCAGGTCCACGGACGAGGGCAGGGGGCCGTAGTTGTGGTCGGGGTCCTCGAGCTTGCCGCCGATCAGCATGGCCTTGGCGCTCACGTTCACGCGCGAACCGAGCTTGCGGTACACGGACGGCCCGTACACGTAGCCGTGGTAGGTCAGCTGCCCGGGAAACCGGTCCATGCCCGTGGACACGAAGCCGCTCGAGAGCCCGAGGCCCCACGCGTTGCCCGGCACATTCCAGACGGCCTCGATCGGGTAGAACAGTTCCGGCCGCCACGTGGTGTCGCGCTGGCCGGTGATCTGCTCGAGACGGTGCCCTTCGTACTGCATGCCGACCATGACGCCGAACGGCGCGGGCGGGGTGCGCCCCGGGCCCATCGGGCCCATCGCGCCCGCGCCGAACGAGCAGCCGGCCAAGGGCAGGGCGAGTGCGAGCAACAGCAACCAGCGCATGGAAACGGACCGCGACATGTTCGGCTCCAGGAACAGGGTGGGTGGCGGGACCACTCGAACGGCCCCGGGGGGAGAGACACCAGAATGCGGGACAGCCTGCGTTATCGGCGAGTGCGTCCGCAACCCTGATACCGCTCTTCTTGCGTTGGACCGCCGCGATTGGCTACCTTGTTCCGGCTTTTCCTCCGTGGCCGCTCAACCTTTCGCCTGATTCTCGGGCGGAAGCCCCCCCAGGCCTCGAGCGAAGCAAACCCGGCTTGGGTCCCCCCGGGCCCACTCGTCCGACGCGCCAGGTCAGCGCCGAGGACATGCAGTACATGCGGAGAGATGTCCGAGCGGTTGAAGGAGCACGATTGGAAATCGTGTAGGCGTTAATAGCGCCTCGTGGGTTCGAATCCCACTCTCTCCGCCATCCGTCCTTGTTTCGGCGAATCGAGCGAGCGCCGACGCGAGGCGGCGTCGGCGTGGTGATCGTCAGCAACTCTCTCACCATCACGTCGGCGTTCACGGGAATCGCTCCAGGGGAACCTGGATGGAACGCAACACGGTTCAGCGACGCGCGATCTACCAAGTGTTCGAACAGGTGGGCCGCCCGATGGGCCCCGCCGAGATCTTCGAAGCCGCCAAGCCGCATGCACCGGGTCTCGGCATCGCCACGGTCTACCGCACGATCAAGCGCCTGCTCGACGAGGGTTACCTCCAGCAGGTGGATCTCCCGGGTGAAGCGCCCCGGTACGAGACGGTCGGTCGTGCGCACCACCACCACTTCCGTTGCAGTCAGTGCGCGCGCGTGTTCGATCTCGAACCGTGCCACGCGGACTACAGCGCGCTGGTGCCCGCGGGGTTCCAGCTCGAGAGTCACGAGCTGTACCTGTTCGGGCGCTGCAAGGAGTGCGCGGCGGGCTGATCGGACCTTCGCGTCGTCGCACGACGCAGCCGGGATTCGGCGGCGTCCGGCTTGACCGGACGCCGCGAATCGCTAATATGCCGGCCCGCGAAGCTGCTGCGCCTTCCTCCGGCGCCCGGTGGCTCGCTCCAAAAACTCAATGTCGGTGGGGATGTAGCTCAGTTGGTAGAGCACTTCGTTCGCAACGAAGGGGTCGGCGGTTCGAGCCCGCTCATCTCCACCATTTTCAATTGGGCCAGGCCCAGCGCAATCCGGAGCTGTGAACCCCGTCAGGACCGGAAGGTAGCAGCGGTAAGCAATCCTTCGGGTGTGCCGCTGGACCCCTGGCCCTTATGATGCGCCCCATGGCCCACCGCGCGTTGACCCTCAAGTACCGCCCGCAGGTCTTCGCCGACTTGATCGGCCAGGACCACGTTTCGTCGGTGCTCGCTCGCGCGCTCGAATCCGGACGTGTGGCGCACGGCTTCCTCTTCACCGGTGCGCGAGGTGTGGGCAAGACCACCTCCGCGCGCATCCTCGCCAAGGCGCTGAACTGCGAGAAGCGCAACGCGGGCAAGGTCAAGGGCGCCGATCCGTGCAACGCCTGCACGAGCTGTGTCGAGATCACGTCCGGCGTGTCGCTCGACGTGGTCGAGATCGACGGCGCGTCGAACCGCGGCATCGCGGACGTGCAGCAGCTGCGCGAGAAGGTCCGCTTCGCGCCGGCGACCGGCAAGTACCGCGTCGTGATCATCGACGAGGTGCACCAGCTTTCGGGTGACGCGTTCGCCGCGCTGCTCAAGACGCTCGAGGAGCCGCCGCCGCACCTCGTGTTCATCTTCGCGACCACCGATCCGCAGAAGCTCCCCGACACGATTCGCTCGCGCACGCAGCGCTTCGACTACGCGCGCGTCGCGCTGCGCAAGGTCGCCGACCGCCTGCTCGAGATCGAGAAGCGCGAGAACGCCGATCCCGAGGGCGTGCACTTCAAGCTCACCGACGGCGCCGCGCTGCTGATCGCCCACAAGGGCGAGGGCTCGATGCGCGACTCGGTCAGCGCGCTCGACCAGGTGGTCTCGGCGGGCGAAGCGAACATCGACGAGGAACTCGTCCGCCGCGTGCTCGGCATCGCCGACCGCGAGGCGTTCTTCCGCCTCGGCGAAGCGATCACGAACGGCGACACGCGCACCACGCTGTCCGAACTGCACCGCTCGTTCGAGAAGGGCATGGACCCGCGCGACCTGTGCGAGGGGCTGGCCGAACACTTCCGCGCCGTACTGGTGCTGAAGGTGGACCCGGAAAAGGGCGGCGAGCTGGTCGCCGCGAGCACCGAGGACCTCGAGCGCCTCAAGGCGCAGGGCGCGGCGTGGTCGGAGGCCGACCTGTTGCGTCTCGTGCGCATCGCCGCCGAGGCGCAGTGGCCGATGCGCGATTCGCCGCAGCCGGTCGTGCACCTCGAAGCGGCCGTGCTGCAGATGGCCACGCTCGAGCGCGCGGAATCCGTCGCGATGCTGCTCGAGCGCCTCGATGCACTCGAGCAGCGCCTCGCGGGCGAGGCGGCCTGCTGCCGCCTTCACCGATGCGCGCGCCGTTCACGCCGCAGCCTTCCATTCCGCCGCAGACGCCGTTCACGCCGCCGCCCCCGATCACCGCGAGCGCGCCGCCTTCGGCGAGTGCCGCGCCTCCGGCGCGGTCGTCGTCGCGCCCGGCCGCCGCGCCCGGCGCCGCGTCCGGCGCCGCACCGCTTTCCGGCTGGACGCCGCCGCCCTCGCGCGGCGGTGGTTCAGGCTCCAGTGGCGGCTCCGCGCCGCGCGCGAGCGCCGACGCCGCGCCTCCGGCGCGCACCGCGCCCGGCGCGCCGGCCACGGCCGCTCCGGTGCGCGCGCAGGCCGCGACGGCGCTCGCCGAGGTGGCCGAAGCGCCAGTGCTCGACGAAGAGATCGAGTCGCGCTGGCAACAGGCGGTCGACGGCATGCTCTCGCGCAAGCGCGCGATGGGCGAGATTCTCAAGGCGTGCACGCTCGTGGGTGTCGCCGGTGAGCACGTCGTGATCGCGATGGATTCGTTCCAGCGCTCGGTGGTGGACTCGACCGAGTGCAGGGCCGAGCTCGCCCAGGAACTTCGGCGCCTCTTCGGGCGCCCGATGGACATGAAGTGCACGGAGCTGGGACCCGGCGCGGTCAAGCGCCCGCGCACTTCCGACGAAGTGAAACCCCTGATCGACCGCGCCATCGAGTTCTTCGACGGAGAAGTGCTCGGCGGCGGCGGACGTGGAGATCGCACGACATGATGAAGAGCTTCGGCGACATGATGAAGCAGGCGCAGAAGGTCCAGAAGCAGATGAGCGAGCTGCAGGAGCGCCTGACCGAAGAGCGTTACGAGGCGACCGCCGGCGGCGGCCTCGTGAAGGCCGTCGTGGACGGCAAGCAGACGCTCAAGGAGATCAAGATCAGCCCCGACGTGCTCAAGGACAACGACGTCACGCTGATCGAGGACCTCGTCATGACCGCGATCGGCGAGGCGCAGCGCAGCTCGGCCGAAAAGATGGCCGCCGAGTACGCGAAGCTCACCGGCGGCTTCAAGCTGCCCATCTGACCGGACGACTCCCCGACCCGTGTACAGCTCCAAGTACCTCGAACTCCTGATCGAAGAACTGGTGAAGCTGCCGAGCGTCGGGCAGAAGAGCGCCCAGCGTCTCGCGCTGCACCTGCTGCGCGTGCCCAAGGAAGACGCGCTGCGGCTGTCCGACGCCATTCGCGCGGTGCGTGAGCGCGTCGGCTTCTGCGGCACGTGCGGCAACTTTTCCGAAGGCGATCCGTGCAGCATGTGCGCCGATCCGCAGCGCGATCCGGCGCTGCTGTGCGTGGTCGAGCAGCCGGGCGACGTGCTCGCGCTCGAGCGCACGGCGGCGTTCCGCGGGCGCTACCACGTGCTCGGCGGCGCGCTGTCGCCGCTCGAGGGCACGAGCCCCGAGATGCTGCGCATCCGCGAACTGCTCGAGCGCCTGCGCTCGGGCGAGGTGCGCGAGATCATCCTCGCGACCAATCCCAACGTGAACGGCGAGGCGACGGCGATGTACCTGAGCCGTCTCATCACACCGCTCGGCGTGAAGGTCACGCGCATCGCGCGGGGGGTGCCCATGGGCTCCGACCTCGAATACTCCGACCTCGTCACGCTCTCACGGGCGCTCGAGGGCCGGCGCGAGGTGGACTGACGCCGCGATGAACTACTTCATCGACGGCATCCAACTCGTCCTCGTCTTCGCGTTCGTGGCGCTCAACGGCTACTTCGTGGCCGCCGAGTTCTCGCTCGTGACCGTCCGGTGGACGCGCGTCGAGGAACTCGTCGGCGAAGGCCGGTTCGGCGCCGCCGCCGTCCGCCACGCGATCGAGAACCTCGACGATTCGATCGCGGCGACGCAGCTCGGGATCACGTTCTCGAGTCTCGCGCTCGGCTGGCTCGGCGAGCCCGCGCTCGCGCACCTCGTGCACCCGCTGTTCGAGAAGCTGCCCGGGGCGTGGAGCGACGCCGTCACGCACGGTGCGGCCGTGGCGCTCGCGTTCCTGATCATCACGTTCCTGCACGTGGTGCTCGGCGAGCTCGCGCCCAAGGCGATCGCGCTCGAGCGTGCCGAGGACGTCGCCCTGATCGTTTCGGGGCCGCTGCTGGTATTCGGCCGGGTGTTCCGTCCGTTCATCCGGTTCATGAACGGCTCGGGCAACTGGGTCGTCCGCCAGTTGCGGCTGCCGCCGGTCAAACCGGGGCACTCGGCGCACTCGTCCGAGGAAATCGACATGCTGATCGAGGAGGGGCAGGAGGCCGGCGTCATCCAGCCCGACGAGGCCACCTACGCGCGCGCCGTGTTCGAGCTGTCCGACAAGACCGTGCGCGACATCATGGTGCCGCGCGAACGCGTCGTGACGCTCTCGATCACGGCGACCGAGGAAGAGATCCTCGAGACCTCGCGCGAGACCGCGCACACGCGCATGCCGGTGTGGGAAGGGGAGCGCGACAACATCGTCGGGATCGTGAACACGAAGGACCTGTTCCACATCTTCAGCCTTCGCGGGCTGGTGATCCTGATGGACGCGATGTATCCCTCGGTCGCGGTGCGGCCCGACATGACGCTCGGGCGGCTGCTCACCAAGCTCCGGCGCGAGAAGCGGCAGATGGCCGTCGTCGAGGACTCCGATCGCCGCTTCCTCGGCATCGTCACGCTCGAGGACATCCTCGAGGAGATCGTCGGCGAGATCGAGGACGAGCACGATTAGGGAAGCTCGTCGCCGGCTTCGGATGTCTCGTCGCCTCCGGCGCCGCCTGTCGCGGACGCCCTGGAGCCCGTCGGCTCGTTCGCTCCGAGTCGCCGCGACCGTCGCTCGCCGGCCACGCCGGGCAAACTTCACTTGTTCGAACGCCTTGCGCCGTGGTAACTCTCCGCGCGGAACACGGACGTGCCACAGAGTACCAACCACCCTAGGTATCCCTCGGACCGCGGATAGCGGGGGGGCTTCATGCCGCAGTGGACTCTGTTCGAAAACGACTTTCGAACGATCGACCAAGTCTTGGCTGAGCTGCTGGAGCGCACGAACGCGCTCTCGGCGCATCTCATTGACCGTTCCGGCCAGCTGATCACGTCGGCGGGACGGGCCGATGATTTCGACGCCATGTCGTTCGCCAGCCTGGTCGCAGCCGACTTCACCGCGAATGCCGAACTGGCCCAGCTGCTGGGCGAGAACGGTGTCGAGGCCGTCGTCAGCGAAGGTCAGACGCGATCCATTCATTCGTGCCTGCTCGCCGAACGCGTGATTCTCTGCACGGTCTTCGACAAGCGGAGTTCGCTCGGTCTCGTGCGCTTCCGCGCGCGCAAGGCGTCGGTGCATCTCGACATGGTGTTCCGCGGGCTGTTCGAGAAGGTCGGGATCGCCGAAGCACCGGCGGTCGAGTTCACCGACCAGCCGGACTTCGCCACCGCGGCGGCCAGCGAGGTGGACGCGCTCTTCGGCGAATAGCCGCGCCAGCCGTTCACGAGGTACACGCGGTCGGGAGGGTCGTCCGTGGCATTGATCAACCACCGGACGCGCGAGATCCATTTCAAGATCGTGTACTACGGCTGCGGGTTGTGTGGGAAGACCACCAACCTCAAGTCGCTGCACGACAAGTTGCCCGCCGAGCGGCGCGGCAAGCTGATCTCGATCGCCACCGACCACGAGCGCACGCTGTTCTTCGACTTCCTGCCCATCGACCTGGGCACGGTGAACGGCTTCCTGACCCGCTTCCACCTCTACACGGTGCCCGGGCAGGTCTACTACAAGCTCTCGCGCCGCGCGGTGCTGCAGGGCGTGGACGGCCTCATCTTCGTGGCCGACTCGCATCCCTCGCGTGAAGCCGCCAACCGCGACTCGCTCACCGATCTCCAGGAACACCTCAAGACGCTCGGCATCACCGGCCCGGCGCTCGCGCGCATTCCCTGGGTGATGCAGTACAACAAGCGCGACCTGCCCGCGGCGATCCCGGTGGAGCGCCTGCGCGCCGCGCTCAACCCGAACGGCTGGCCGGAGTTCGAAGCGGTCGCGAGCGACGGCCGTGGCGTGTCCGAGTCGCTGCGCGCGATGTGCAAGGCCGTGCTCGGCCGCCTCGCCACCGGAACCGTGGCGCCGACGCACGCGCCCGACGCGCCCGCGACGCCGCAGCCGGTCGTCGGTGCGGTGACGGCGCCTGCCGCGCCGCAGGCGCCCGTCGCGCCGCTGGCGCCGCTCGTGCCTGCGGCCGCCGCCGCGCCCGTTCCC